>NZ_JBIUSS010000003.1:406935-515857 GCF_044741445.1 Kitasatospora sp. NPDC088160
CCCGCCCCCCCCCGCCCCCCCGCGGCGGGGGGGCCGCCCCCCGCCGGCCCCCGCCCCCCCCCCCCCCCCGCCCCCCCGCCCCCCCGGGCGGGGGGGGGGGCGGCCCCGGCCCCCCCCCGGCGGGAGGGCGGGCGGTCCGGGGGCGACCCGGGGAGCGGCCTAGAAGAAGCTGTCGTCGTCGCCCTCGTAGTAGTTGTTCACAACCACCTCGGGCGTGTCGTCGCTGAACGCCTCGTTGAGCAGCGCGCCGCCGACCAGGCCGGCCGCGCCCGCGCCGATCAGCGCGCCGGTGCCGAAGCGACGCCCGCCCTGGCCCGGCTGGCCCTGAGCGGGCTGGCCCTGGACCGGCTGCGGATAGCCCTGCTGGACCGGCTGCGGGTAGCCCTGCTGCGGGGTGTAGAACGGCGGCACGGTGGTCTGCACCCGCTGGGCGCAGGCGGCGCAGGTCTCGATCTGGCGCGGCACGCCCCACTGCGGCGACCACAGCACCGCCGTCGAGCCGAGGCCGTGCGAGGGGTCGAAGAAACACGTCACGGGGGAACTCCCTGGTCCTGGCTGGGTCATCGGGACAGCGGGCGCCACGGCAGGCACGGCGGGCGCCATGGCCGGCGTGGCGGGCACGACCGGAGCCGGCGGAGGCGCGGCGGGCGCGGGGGCGGCGGGCGCCGGTTGCAGGACGTCCACCCCGAAGTCGGCGGCGATGCCCGCGAGCCCCGACGCGTACCCCTGCCCGACGGCCCGGAACTTCCAGTCCGCACCGTGCCGGTACAGCTCGCCGAACACCATCGCCGTCTCGCTGCCCGCCTCGGCCGCCACGTCGTAGCGGGCCGTCTCGGCGCCGCCCTCCGGGTCGGTGAGCCGGATGTACGCGCCGCGGACCTGGCCGAAGCTCTGGCGCCGCTGCACCGCGTCGTAGACCGCGACCGCGAAGACGATCTTCTCCACCCCGGCCGGGACGTCCGCGAGCCGGACGTCGATCCGCTCCTGGTCGTCGCCGCCACCGGCGCCGCCCTGGTGGCGGACCGAACCGTCCGGGCTCTGCAGGTTGTTGAAGAAGACGAAGTGCTGGTCCGAGACGACCTTCCCGGAGGCGTCACAGAGCAGGGCGCTGGCGTCCAGGTCGTACCCGGCGCCGGCCGTCCAGCCGAGGCCGACCCGTACGACCCGCAGCCCGGGGGCCTGCTTGCCCAGGGAGACGTTGCCGCCCTTCGTCAGGGCCACACTCATGGGACTCCTCCGCAACCGTTCGAATTACCGCTGTTTCCGCTGTTCGACCACGACAACGCTGTAGAGCTCGCGCCGGTTCCCGACTTCCCGTCAGTACTGGACGGGACGTTCCAGCAGGCCACAGGCCCGCGGCGCGGCCTTGCCGGCCGGGGCGCTCGGGCGGGGTGCCCTGGCGGGGTGTCGGCTCCCGACCTATTGTCAGGCAACATGACACGCCTTCGTCGCGCCGCCACCCTGGCCGCTGCCCTCACCGGCACCCTCGCCGCCCTGCTCGCCCCGGCCGCCGCCCAGGCCGGCCCGGCCGCCTGCCAGGTCGTCGGCACCGCCGCGGTGGACACCGAACAGGCCCGGCTCCAGGACCAGCGGACGACCGCCTTCACCGAGCGCTCCGGCCTGCGCGACCTGCTCCGGGGCTTCCCCGCCGCCCTGTGCGCCGCCCGGAACACCCGGCAGGCGGAACGGGTGGCGGGCGCCTGGGGCCGGGCGCTCTGGCAGGCCGGGGTGGACCGGGCCCAGGGCCGGCGGCCCAGCGGCGAACTCCCCGCCCGCGACGACCGCCCGCTGTACTGGACCAGGCTCGCGATGACCGTCCAACTGGCCCGCTGGCAGCCCGGGTTCGACGTCGACCCGGCCGACCTCCGGGCCCGCTTCGAGGACGCCTCCCGGGGCCTCGACGACGGCTTCACCGCCGCCCCCGGCGTCCGGCGGATCTTCGTCAGCGGCTTCGACCCGTACGGCCTCGACACCGAGCCGCGCCGCGCCAACCCCTCCGGCGCGGCCGTGCTGCAACTGCACGGACGGCGGATCACCCTCGCCGACGGCAGCCCCGCCGAAGTCCGGGCCGTCCTGCTGCCGGTCCGCTACGGCGACTTCGACGACGGCGTCGTCGAGCGCGCCTTCGGCCCGCACCTCACCCCCGGCCCGCAGGCCGCCGACCTGATCACCAGCATCAGCCAGGGCTACCCGGGCCTGTTCACCCTGGAGGCCTGGGCCGGGCGGGCCCGCTCCGCCGATCCCGCCACCGACAACACCGGCACCCTCTCCGGCGGCACCCGGCAGCACCCGGTCACCGCCCCGGGCCTGGACGACGGCCCGGAGTTCATCCGCACCACCCTGCCCACCGACGCCATGACGGCCGTCCAGCAGCCCTACCCCGTCCGCCTCAACACCACCGTCACCGAGATCCCCGAGGGCGGCGTCGACCCCGTCGACCGCGCGGACGGCCCCACCCCCGGCTCCCGCGCCGTCGCCGGTGGCGGCGGCGGGTACCTCTCCAACGAGGTCGCCTACCGCTCCAACCGCCTGCGCCTCGACCTCGCCCCCGACCTCCCCGGCGGCCACCTGCACACCCCCGTGCTCACCGGCCTGCCCGCCCAGCAGGACCGCCTCACCGCCCCGGAGTTCGAGCAGAACGAGGCCGCCATCGCCGACCAGGTCCGCGAGATCCTGCGCCACGCCCGGTTCTGAGCCCCGGTGCCGCGCCCGGTTCTTGAGCCCCGGGCGCGCGGCGGGGACGCCTACACCGGCCGGGCGAAGCGCGTCCCCGCCGCGCGCTCCCGGGACTCGGCGATCTGCGCGTACGCGGCCTCCCGGTCCGCCCAGTGCGAGCCCTCGACCAACTTGCCGCGCTCCAGGTCCTTGTAGACCTGGAAGAAGTGGGTGATCTCCAGCAGGTCGAACTCGCGCAGGTCGCCGATGTCGCGCAGGTCTCCGTAGCGCGGGTCGTGGGCGGGGACGCACAGCACCTTCTGGTCCGGCCCGCGTTCGTCCCGCATCACCCACATGCCGACCGCCCGGCAGGTGATCACGCACCCCGGCACGGCCGGTTCGCCGCCGAGCACCAGCGCATCCAGCGGCTCCGCGTCGCCGCCGAGGGTGCCCTCGACGTAGCCGTAGTCCGCGGGGTAGCGGGTGGCGGTGAACAGGGTGCGGTCGAGGCGGATCCGGCCCGCCGCGAAGTCCATCACGTACTTGTTCCGCGACCCCTGCGGGGTCTCGATCAACACCTCGAACTCCACCGCGGCCTCCTCCTCTGCGCCTGGGGAGATTGTCCGCCGTCCCGGCCGTCCGGGCACCCTCCGCAAACGCCCTCCACGGCCCGCTGGGGTCCGTTAGCATCCGGATCATGGGGAGTTGGCGTGTCACCGTCCAGGACCACCACCGCCGCAGCGGCGGGCGGCCACAGGGGCGCCCGCAGGGGCCGCTGGCCCGCCACGGCGGCCTGGCGCTGTACGGCCGGGACGGCGAGATCAGCTGTGTCGACACCGAGGGCCTGGTCCGCTGGCGCCGCCCCTGCGCGGGGCGCCCGAACGCGGCCCACCTCTCCGGCGGCCGGGCGCTGGTCACCACCGACTCCTTCGAGTACACCGCCTGGGGCCACCTCGGCCCGGCCCTGCTGTTGGACCTCGACGACGGCGCCCTGGTCGCCGAACTGCGCGGCGAGCGCGGCACGGCCCTGGGCGGCGGCCGCTTCGTGCTCGGCCTGGAGGGCTACGGCGCCTTCGACACCTGGGCCTACGACCGGGACGCCACCCTGGTCGACTCCTGGCGCAGCTACGGCCACTACGTGGTCGGCGGCGGCCTGCGCGTCGTCGAGACCGACCGCCGCCGGCCGACCGGGAGCCGGGTGGTGCGGCTGCTGCCCGGCGGGGGGATCGAGAACGGCCCGCTGCTCGCCGACCCGCAGGCCCCCGCGCCGGTGGTGCTGGCCGACGGCACCGTCCTGGTGCTGGACGCGGGGGTGCTGCGCGCCGTCGGGCGCGACCTCGACGCCACCGTGCTCGCCGAGTTGCTCCCGCTGTCCGGCGACGACCTGCGCCGGTTCACCGGCACGCTGCGCCGCACGGCCGACGGCCTGACCGTGACGCTCGTGGAGCGCCACCCGACCCGGATGGGCGGCTACACCACCCACCGCTGGGCCCTCGGGCTGGAGTCGCCGAACTAGGCCGTGTCCGGCCGGGCGAACTGCTCTCCTGGCCCCCGGCGTTCCCCGGCGGCCACTCTCCGCGACCGCTCCCACGGAGCAGTACCGGGCGCGCGGCCGCTCCGGCGGCGGTAGGACGGACACAGACGTGCCCGGGAGGAGAGACCGTGAAGATCGTCGTCGACCTCAACCGCTGCCAGGGCTACGCGCAATGCGCGTTCCTCGCTCCCCGAGTGTTCGAGCTGCACGGGGAGGAGGCCCTGCTCTACACCCCGCAGGCCGCCGAGGACCAGCGTGACCGCGTCCGGCGGGCCGTCGCGGCCTGCCCGGTGCAGGCCATCCTGGTCGAGGAGGAGGGCCGGTCCGATGTCCGATGACCTCAAGAACGGCCGGATCGTCATCGTCGGCGCCTCGCTGGCCGGCCTGCGCGCCGCCGAGACGCTACGGGACGAGGGCTTCGCCGGGCAGCTGACCGTGGTCGGCGAGGAACGCCTTCCCCCGTACGACCGGCCGCCCCTGTCCAAACAGGTGCTGCTCGGGCGGGTGCGCGCCGAGGAGACCGCGCTGCCCCGGCGCCGCGAAGTGGACGCCCAGTGGAAGCTCGGCGTCCGCGCCACCGGTGTGGACGGGGCCGGCAGGCAGGTCCTGCTCGCGAACGGCGAGCAGCTGCCCTACGACCGGCTGCTGATCGCCACCGGCACCCGGGCCAGGCCCTGGCCGAAGGCCGAGCAGGCCGCACTCGACGGGGTGTTCACCCTGCGCACCGCCGAGGACGCGGCCGGCCTGGCCGAGCGGCTGGACGCCGGCCCGAAGCGGGTGCTGGTGATCGGCGCCGGGTTCACCGGCTCCGAGATCGCCTCCGCCTGCCGGGAGCGCGGCCTGGCGGTGACCGTCGCCGAGCGCGGCCCCGCCCCGCTGGTCGGGGCCCTCGGCGGGGCCTTCGGCGCCCTCGCGGCCAAGGTCCAGCTCGCCCACGGCGTCGACCTGCGCTGCGGGGTGACCGTCTCCGCGCTGACCGGCCGAGCGGGCCGGCTCACCGGCGCCGAGCTCTCCGACGGCACCCGGATCGAGGCGGACGTCGCCGTGGTCGCCCTGGGCGCCGTCCGCAACACCGAATGGCTGGCCGAGTCGGGGCTCGCCGCCGGTCCGCGCGGGGTGGCCTGCGACGCGGGCTGCCGCGCCTTCAACATGTACGGGATCGTCACCGACGACGTCTTCGTCGCGGGCGACGTCGCCCGCTTCCCGCACCCCCTCTTCGAGTACCAGCTGCTCTCCCTCGAACACTGGGGCAACGCGGTCGCGCAGGCCGAGGTGGCGGCGCACAACATGGTCAGCCCGGGGCCGCAACGGCGGCCGCACCTGAGCGTCCCCTCCTTCTGGTCCAGCCAGTTCGGGCTCAACATCAAGTCCGTCGGCGTGCCCACCTTCTCCGACCACGTGGTCCTCGCCCAGGGCTCGGTCGAGGAGCGCCGGCTCGTCGCGGTCTACGGGTACCGGGGCCGGATCACGGCCGCCGTCAGCGTGAACCGGGCCAAGTGGCTGGAGCACTACCAGCGGCTGATCGAGGCCGCCGCGCCGTTCCCGCCCGACTGGGCTGGCGTGGAGCCGCCCGCCTCCCGCATCCCGGTCCCCTCCGACGTGCCCGACCCGAAGGTGCTCTCGCACGGCCCGACCGTCGCCCTCACCGGCCACCTGCCCGACCGGCGGCTGACCCTGCGGCGCTGGGGCGGCTGAGCCCACCCGCCACCGCTCGACGGGCGCACGCCCACCGGGCCCCGCCGCCCGTCGAGGACCACCACCTCCGCCACCTCCGAGGAGCCACCGCGCATGGCCGCCGCCGACACCCTGTTCCGCCGGATCACCGACTACGCCAACCGCGCCGACCCCTACCCCCTGTACGCCGAGCTCCGCGACCACGGCGTGGCCCGCCAGGACGACGGCAGCTACCTGGTCGGCACCTACCACGAGGTCGCCGCGCTGCTGCACGACCCGAGGATCAGCTCGGACCGCCGCAACCGCACCGTCCCGGACGAGATGCAGGGCAGCGTCCCGGTCGCCTTCATCGGCCGGGACGACCCCGAGCACGAACGGCTGCGCAACATCGCCATGCGGCCCTTCGGCCCGCCCCACGCGCCCGACCGGGTCGACGCCATGCACGACGAGATCGCGCGGATCACCGGGGAACTGGTCGACGGGCTCCGGGGCCGCGACCGGATCGACCTGGTCGAGGACTTCGCCTACCCGCTGCCGGTCACCGTCATCTGCCGGCTGCTCGGCGTGCCGCGCGAGGACGAGCCGCGGTTCCACGCCTGGTCCGAGACGCTGATCGCGGGCTTCGACCCCACTCCCGACAGCGATCCGGCCGAGCGCCAGCGCGCGGCCACGCAGGCCCGGATGGAGATGGGGCTGTACCTCGGCGAACTCGCCGAGAGCCGCCGGGGCAAGCCGTCCGACGACATGCTCTCCGCCTTCGTCAACGACCCCGGCCCGTCGGGCGGCTTCACCCAGACGGAGCTGATGGCCACCGCGGTCCTGCTGCTCATCGCCGGGCACGAGACGACCGTCAACCTGATCACCAACGGCGTGCTCACCCTGCTGCGCCAGCCGGAAAGCCTGGAACTGCTGCGCGAAAAGCCGGAGTTGATGCCGCGCGCGGTGGAGGAGCTGCTGCGCTACGAACCCCCGGTCCAGCTGTTGCCGCAGCGCACCGCGCTCACCGACATCGAGGTCGCCGGGGTCACCATCCCCAAGGGCGCGCCGCTGATCCTGGTGCTCGCCGCCGCCAACCGGGACCCTCTGCGGTTCCAGGAGCCCGACCGCTTCGACCCGACCCGCCCGGACAACCAGCACCTCGGATTCGGCAGCGGCGTGCACAGCTGCTTCGGCGCACCGCTCGCCAGAGTCGAGGCGCAGCTCGCGCTCACCGCGCTCATCCACCGCCTGGACGGCCCCCGGCTGCTCCAGGACCCGCCCGAGTACCGGCGCAGCCCCGTCCTGCGCGGGCCCCGGCACCTGCCGCTCGCGCTGTCCGGGGTCAGGGACTGAGCGGCCCGGGCCCGGGAGGCGGCATCGGCCTCCCGGGCCCGGGCGCGTTCGGCGGCGCTACGGGGTGCCGCGCACCACCGGCAGCTCCAGGAAGGACGGGTCGGCTCCGCCGTGCCCGATCCGGTAGCTCGCCCGGCCGTCGGCCGGGAGCAGTTGGAAGGAGTCCGGGTTGGCGGCGGCGACCGTGAGCCGGATCCGCTCGCCGGCCCGGAAGAGCACCGCGACGGGTTGCAGGTCGATGGTGACCCGACGGGCCCGGCCCTGCGGGAAGGGCGCCGCGTCGGTGGCCGCGTAGCTGCGGGGCGTGCGCAGCCGGCGCCAGTCGGGGTTGTCGTCCCGGTCGGCCACGGCCCGGTCGGCGAGGGCGAGTTGGCCCTCGGTCAGGTAGGTGACCCGGCCGTCGGGGGCGACGTCCTCCAGGTAGACGTGCAGGGCGCCCTGGGCGGTGCCGTCGAGGCCGGTGACGTCGAGCGTGACGCGGCCGTTGCCGGTCACCCGGGTGTCGCCGGTCAGCGGCGGGGTGGTGTAGCTGAGGAGCTTGGCGTCCACGGCGGCCCGGTCGGGGTAACTGACCTGGTTGCCGGTGAGGTTGGTGTTCCAGCGGTCCAGCGGGCCGGTACCGGCGGTGGGGTCGAGGCGCAGCAGGTCGGCGCCGGGGCGGTCGTCCGGATCGGGCCGTCGGCGGCTGAGCGTGGTGTCCTCGCCGAGGTAGAGCCGCTGCGGGCGGGTGCCGGGCAGCGGCCAGCGGGTGGTGGTGCGCCAGACGCCCTCGTTGAAGGTGTAGTAGTGCAGGTGCCGGGTGCCGTCGGGGCGGCCGTCGGCCCGTACGTAGCGGTCGAAGAAGTCGAACGTCCGCTGGGCGATCTGGGCGCGTTCCTGGTCGGTGAGGTGGCGGGCGGGCTGGAAGGGGTCGGCGAGGTAGCCCTGGCCGTGGCTCCACGGGCCGATCCAGGCGTCCTGGGTGTTGGAGAGGCCGGTGAACTGGGAGAGCACGCCGTTGGCGGTGCCCGCGTCGAGCCAGCCGGCGTCGGTGAGCACGGGGACGCCGCCGGCCTCGACGGCGTCGGCCTTCTCGCCGACGCTGCCGACCGTCCAGCTCTTCGGGCCGTCCTGGTAGTCGCGGTACACGCCGGCCTCGGCCATGTCGACCAGGTTGGCGTTGCCCGTGTGCTCGGCGCGCGCGGCGGCGAGCAGGGCCGGTCCGTCCGGGCCGTCGACCGGCCGGGGCACGGCGCCGGTCAGGCCGGTGGCCGCGCAGGCCTGCCGGGTCTGCTCGTCGGTGTCGCAGGTGGTGCCGCCGGCCTGGTCGAGGATGCGCAGCAGCAGCGCGTACGGGGCGATCCGGGGCTCGATGAGCAGGCCGCCGGGGCGTACCAGGTCCTCGTACGGGTCGAAGTCGTAGGAGATCGGGGCTGCGGCGGTGATGTGGTGGTTGCCGAGGGCGGTGGCGAGCATCGCGGTGTCGCCGCCGTAGGAGACGCCGGTGGTGCCGACCCGGCCGTTGGACCAGGGCTGGGCGGCGATCCAGTCGCTGAGCGGGCCGCTGTCGGCGACGGTGTCGGCGCCGAGTTCGGAGCTCAGGGTGCCGAAGGAGGCGCCGGTGCCGCGCAGGTCGGCGACCACGTAGGCGTAGCCATGGGCGTTCCAGCCGTCGGCGTCGCTGCTGCGGCCGCCGTTGCCGGGTGCGCCGGGGTAGACCCGGGCCCGCCAGTAGCGCTGGGTGACCAGGACGGTGGGCAGGTTCGCACCGTCCCTGGTGCCCTCGGGCAGCCAGACGTCGACGGCGAGGCGGACGCCGTCGGGCATCGTCACGTAGCGCGACTGGAGGTGCGGCTCGGCGGCCGGGGCGGCCGCGGCGGGCGCCACGGCGAGTCCGAGCACGGCCGCGGCCGCGACCAGCGCCGCCAGCGGGCGGCGCGGGATCCCCCCTGCCCGGCTCACCGGGAGGTCGCCTTCCAGGGGCCGTCCTCGGGCCTGGCCTCGGTGTCGGTGCCGGGCCAGGGCGGCATGGTGACGGCGGCGATCCGCAGCGGCCGGCCGGCGTCCTCGTCGGCCCGGAACTGGAACGCCGTACCGAGCGGGATCGAGGCCGCCGTCCCGGGCACGAGCCGGACGGTCTCCTCCCGCCCGCCCTGGCGGCGCCACAGCTCCCCGGCGCCCTCGACGACCTGCCACAGCTCCTGCACGGTGGCGTGCGACACCGCGTGCGACACCTGCCCGGGGGCGAGCTCGAACACCGCGAGGCTCCCCTGTCCGTCCAGGACCAGCAGCGGGAACACCGCGGCCCCGTCCGGTGCGGTCACCACCTGGACGTCACCGACGTCCGCTGTCTGGAACGGTTGCTGCACTGGCTGACTGCTCATCCGACCCGGCCTCTCTCACGTCACGGAGTACCTTGGTCCCGCCCCCCACCGCCGATGAGAACACGCCTCGGCGCCCGGCCGCCACCCTGAGATGTCCCGTAGTTCGACGCGCCGGTCCCGCGCCGGTCCGACGGTGGCCCCGCGCCGGTCTCAGCCGCCGGCGGACGTGCCGAACTCGCGGAGGGCGTCGGTGACGATCGCGTCCAGCCGGGCGTGGTGGGCGCCGCGCCAGTAGGCCTGGCCGCAGTCGACGCACTGGGCGAAGACGTCGTAGGAGCGCTCGGTGCCGTCCCGCAGCTGCTCGCGCACCGAGGTCTTGTCGGCCTCGCGCAGCGTGCCGTTGCAGGTGGTGCAGCGGCTCCACGGATCGAGCGGGGGCGCGAAGCGGGAGAGCACGTCGCGCAGCTGCTCGTTGGGGCGGTGGCTGTAGACGTAGGCGCCGGCCCACAGTTCGCGGCGGCGCAGCAGCCCCCGGTCGCGCGAGAGCAGGACGCGCTGCTCGGCGGCGGAGCGGGCGGCGAGCGCGGCGTCGCCGATGTCCGGGTTCTCGTAGGCGGCGTCGACGCCGAGCAGGCGCAGTCGGCGGGTGAGGGTGCCGAGGTGGACGTCCAGCAGGAAGCGCGGCGGGGCGGGCGAGGGCTGCGGCCGGTCCACGGCCCGGACGGTGACGTGTTCCTCGTCGACCGGCACGTGCGACCCGGGCACCGGCCGGCCGTCCACCAGCAGGGTGCCGACCTCGGTGAGCGGGACGCCCAGGGACTCGACGACATGGCCGAGCGTCGAGGTGCCGTCGGTGCGCAGCGCCGAGCGGCCGGCCCGCCGGGGCCCGGAGACGAAGAGGTGCAGCTCGGGGGCGAAGTCGAGCCAGATCTGGGGTCGGTCCACGCGGCCAGCATGCCAGCGGGCGGCGGCCCGGGCCACCGGTTTCCGGTCAGCCGTCGGAGCATTCTCGGGCGGGCTCGCGGCGGCGGCGGCCGGCGCGGGCCCCGACCGGGGCTGAGCAGCCGGTTCGGGGCGGCGCGCAGGGGCGGCGCGCAGGGGCGTCGAGGAGGGGCGTCGAGGAGGGGCGTCGAGGAGGGGCGTCGAGGAGGGCGCCGGGTCGACGGGAAAGCCGGTGCGAAGGGCACCGGGCCGGCGGAGAAGGCCGGTGCGGGGGGGCCGCTACGGGACTGCGACAGCGGAGGTGACCGGCGCCGGGCAGCCCCGGTCGCGGTCACGCTCGGCCCAGCGGACGACCGGCCCCATCGCGTACCCGGCCGCCAGGAAGAGGCCGCCCAGGACGAGCCAGCCCGCGAGCCCGCCGTCCAGCAGCAGGGTGGTCAGCAGCAGCGGCCCGAGGGTGCGGGCGACGGCCACGCCGGTGCCGAAGAAGCCCTGGTACTGGCCGATCCGCTCGGGCGGGGCGAGGTCGAAGCTGATCTGCCAGGAGCCCGCCGACTGCCGCATCTCGCCGATCACCTGGAGGACGCCGCCACCAGCAGCGCGGCGACCGCCCACACCGGGACGTCCAGGGCCGACAGGCCGAACACCGCGCAGGAGGCGAGCAGCACCAGCCCGGCCGAGCGGACGGCCCGTGCGGCCGGGCCCAGGCCGGTGACGCCGCGCGCCGCCCGGACCTGGAAGGCCAGCACGGCCAGGGTGTTGAGGACGAACAGGGCCGAACCGAGCCAGCCGATCCCGGGCGCCCGGTCGGCGATCCAGAGCGGGATGACCAGGCTGAGCAGCGGCATCCGCAGCAGCAGCACGGTGTTGACCAGCGCGACGGCGGCGTACCGGCGGTCGCGCAGGACGGCCAGCCGGGGCCCGGCGCCCGACCGGGCCGGGGCGGGCGGGGCTTCGGGCAGCCGCAGCAGGATCAGCGCACCGGCCAGGAAGCCGAGCGCCGTCACCACGAAGGCGCCGAGGAACGCGGCCCGGGTGCCGACGGTGAGCGCGATGCCGCCGATGGCGGCGCCGACGGCCAGCCCCCCGTTGAGGGTCGACTGGAGGTGGGCGAGCAGCCCGGTGCGCTGGGCGGGCGGCACCAGGGTGGCGACCAGCGCCTGCCGGGCGGCGGTGAGCCCGGACTGCGTCGTGGCGTAGAGGCAGACCGCGACCAGGAACGGCCCGTAGGAGCGGACCACCAGGAAGGCGGCGACCACCACCGCCGTGGCCAGGGCGAGCGCCACGGCCGTCCGGCGCGGGCCGCGGCGGTCGGCGAGGGCGCCGAGCGGGACGCCCGCCAGCGCGCCGAGCGCCCAGGCCACGGCGAGGCCGGCACCGAGGGCGGTCGCCGACATGCCGACGACGTGGGTGAAGTAGAGCGCGGAGCAGGTGTAGTAGGCGCCGTCGCCGACGGAGCTGGCCAACTGGGCTGCGGCGAGGGTCCGTTGGGGCCCCGGGGGCGGGATGAGGGCGGGCGCCGGGGCGCTGCTGGTCGACACGGGTCTCCTGGCTGGGGGCGGCGCGCGGGCCGGGTGTTCGCAACGGTTCGCGGCCCAGCCTAGGCAGGAGGCGGACCGGCGGTAAGGTCCAGTGATCGCGGAACTCCTTGGTCCACTTCCGGGCCCCACCGCACCGGCGGGCGAGCGCTGAACCCCCGTACGACGGCGGCGAATCGCTCCTCCCGCGGGCCCGGAACCGGCCCCGGCCGTACCGCCGCCGCGCCCTCCGTACCCGCTCCGAATCCGCCTCGCCCAGCGGCCTTCGGGCGTCACCGACCCCGCCGAAGGGCCAAGTTTTGCCGTATTGACCGGTCAGTAACGCCCTCCTATGCTCAACGGCATTCGCGATCCGGCACCGGGCCCGACGCCGCCGTGCCCGCCCGATCCGCCGCCGTCATCGGCTCGAAGGGCTCTTCCCATCAGCACCTCCATCGCCCGCTCGGACGACACCGGCCACCCGGGCGACGCACGGGACGGCGCCGGCACCCGCCGCCGCCGTTTCCTCACCTACCTGCTGGCCGCCCCGACCCTCACCGTCGGCGCCCGGCTCGGCCTCGACGCCGCCGCGCCCGCCACCGCGCGGGCCGCCGTCCGCGCCGCCGCGGCCGCCCAGGACGCCGCCGCCCCCTCGCAGTTGATCGGCCTGCCCGGCATCCCGGACATCCTCGACCTCGGCGACGCGCTGATCGTCGCCGGCCTGCCGACCTCGCACCTGCTCGTCCTGGAACTCACCGCCGCCGGGCGCGCCCTGCTGCACCTGCCCCGGCTGGAGGTCGGCCAGGGTCTCACCACGGCCATCGCGATGCTCGTCGCCGAGGAACTCGACGCCCGGATCGGCGACGTGGACGTGCCGCTCTCCGACGGCCGCCCCGAACTGCTCTTCAACCAGCTGACCGGCGCCTCCAACTCGGTGCGCTCGCTGTACGACCCGGTGCGCGCCGCGGCCGCCGCCGCCCGCGCCCGGCTGGTGACCGCCGCAGCGCGGCGCTGGAACGTTCCGGCAGACACCCTGCGCACCGCCGACTCCGCCGTCCTCGCCCCCGACGGCCGCCGCGCCGGCTACGGCGACCTCGCCACCGAGGCCGCCGCCGTCGCCCTCCCCGCCGTGTCCAGCTCCCCCAAGACCGCCGACCGGTTGCGCCTGGTCGGCCGGCCCACCGGCCGGATCGACGCCCGCGACATCGTCACCGGCCGCGCCAAGTACGCCGGGGACCTCGCGATCCCGGGCGCCGTCCCCACCGTCGTCGCCCGCCCGACCACCATCAACGGCACGCTCAGGACCCTGGACGCCTCGGCCGCCCGCACCATGCCCGGCGTGCTCGGCGTGGTCCGGATCCCCAGCGGCGTCGCCGTCCTCGCCGAGACCTTCGACCAGGCGCTCAAGGCCCGCGACGCGCTGCGCACCTCCTGGAACCCGGGCCCGGTCGCCAACCTCTCCACCTCCGACATCCGCGCCCAACTGCGCGCCGCCCACGCGCCGTTCCTCATCCCCCCGCTGCTCACCCAGTACCTGGACGGCGAATTCGACTTCGCCTTCGTCAACCACGCGCCGATGGAGGTGCTGACCGCCATCGCCGACGTACGGCCGAACCGGGCCGAGCTGTGGTTCGCCGCGCAGACGCCGATCGTCGCCCAGCAGGCCATCGCCGCCGAACTCGGCCTCCCGCAGGACGCCGTGACCGTCCACGTGGTGCGCGGCGGCGGCTCGTTCGGCCGGCGGCTGTTCTTCGACGCCGCCCTGGAGGCCGCCCAGATCTCCAAGGCCGCGGGCCGACCGGTCAAACTCATGTGGACGCGCAACGACGACATGCGCCACGGCCGGATGCGCCCGGCCAGCCACCACCGGATCCGGGCCACCTACGCGCTCGGCCAGGTGCTCAGCTACGAGCACCGCGTCGCCACCGTCAAGACCGACTTCCGGCACGGCCTCGGCGAGATGCTCACCGCCGCCGGCTTCAACCTCTCGCTCGCCGGGCTCAGCCTCGCCCAGGCCTTCTTCCTGCTCAGCGAGAAGAACCCGTACAACGTCGGCATCCCCACCCAGCTGCTCGCCGAAGTGCCGCTGGACGTTCCCACCGGCAGCTGGCGGTCGGTCTACTCCGGCACCGTCCGGGTCGCCGACGAGATCATGATGGACGAACTCGCCCGCCGGATGGGCCAGGACGCCGTCGCGTTCCGCCGCGCCCGGCTGCGCAGCGCCGTCGGCCGGGCCGTCCTCGACACCGTCGCCAAGGCCGGCGGCTGGGGCCGCCCGATGCCCCCCGGCCACGCCCAGGGCATCGGCTACCACGACGAGAACAGCGGGTGCGCCGCCTACCTCGTCGAGCTCGACGCCACCGACCCGGCCGACCCCCGGGTCACCAAGGCCGTGATCGCCGCCGACGTCGGCCGGGTCATCAACCCCCGGGGCCTGGAAGCCCAGCTGACCGGAGCCCTGATCGACGGCATCTCGGTCATCCTGCAAGCCGGCAACCACATCGACAACGGGGCCGTGCGCGAGGGCAGTTACTCCGACTTCCGGTACGCCCGGCAGCGGCACACCCCGCCGGCCGTCGAGATCCACCTCATGCCGCCGAGCGGAGCGCCCGGCGGCGCCGGCGAGCTGGGCGTCCCGGCGGCCTCCGCCGCGGTCGCCAACGCCTACGCGCGCGCGACCGGCACCAGCCCGCGCTCCTTCCCGATCAACTTCTGACTCCCCCAGCCAAGGAACTCCACCACCCCATGCCCACCCACACCTTCGCCCTCAACGGGCACCCCGTCACCGTCGAGGCCCCGGACGACATGCCGCTGCTCTGGGTGCTGCGCGACAAGCTCGGCGTCACCGGCCCCAAGTACGGCTGCGGGGTGGGCGTCTGTCGCGCCTGCACCAGCCACCTGGACGGCGAGGAGTTCCAGCCCTGCACCCGCTCCGTCAAGGACTGCGAGGGCCACCGCGTCACCACCATCGAGGGCCTGGCCGACGGCGACACCCTGCACCCCGTCCAGGAGGCCTGGCTCGGCTGCGACGTCGCCCAGTGCGGCTTCTGCCAGCCGGGCCAGATCATGACCGCCGTCGCCCTGCTGCGCCGCACCCCGAACCCGACCGACGCGGACATCGACCAGATCCAGAACATCTGCCGCTGCGGCAGCTACCCGCGCATCCGCGAGGCCATCAAACAGGCGGCGGCCCGGCAGGTGTCCGGCTGACGGCACGCCGCCCCGCCCGGGGCGCGGGCGGGGCGGACGGGTTCAGCCGGTCGTCAGCACGCCCGCAGGCCGTTGTGGAAGTACCAGTTGCCGTCGGCGTACGCGCCGTAGACGTAGGCCGGTCCGAAGAAGTTGCCGTTCGTCCCGCCCACCTGGTACCAGACGTTGCCCTGGCTGTTGATGTCCTCGCCCCTGATCCAGCACTCGATGTAGATCTCGTCGGACGACCACGTGTACGACCCCAGGTCGCCGGCGACCTTGGCCGTCCAGGAGTACTGCTGCGCGTAGACGCCCACACCGTGGCCGCTCGCGTGGTAGCGGAGCGCGTACCAGCCGTCGGCGAACGCGCTGCCCTCCGAGACGCCCACCGCGCCGGCGGCCAGCGCCACCACGGCCGCCGCGGTCGCGCCACGGCGGCCGATCTTCTTGAGGATGCCCTTGGCCATGTCGATTCCCCTGTTCGGTCGGACCGTTGCGCCGCCCCGTTGGCCGCGGCGACTGGGACAGCTGACCCGACTTCCCACGGTGTTCGGTACCGCCTGACGGAAACTGACAACACCTGACACCGGCCGACGCCCGCCCCGAACACCCCGTCCTGCCAACCGGAGTCCGTCGATCACGTAACGCCGCAGCCACGCGTCACTATGATCCGTACGCGACAAGCACACACCGGTCGCCGTTGGATCTGACATCTGACAACAGGGGGACGCCATGGCGGAACAGGAGTCACAACCCGCGGAGAGCGAACAGGCCCCGAGCGCGGCGGAGGCCCTCGCCGCCGACCTGCGCCGGCTGCGCCTGGGGGCGGGCCAGCCCTCGTTCCGCACGATGGCGAAGACGGCCGGCTCCATCTCCCACACCACGCTCCACGAGGCGGCCTCCGGCTCGCGCCTCCCGTCCTGGACCACGACCAGGGCCTACGTCCGGGCCTGCGGCGGCGACGAGGCCGAGTGGCACCGCCGGTGGACCGCCGCCGCCGACGAGGGGGCGGCCCCACCGGCCTCGCCGATCCCACCGGTCGAGCCCTCGGAGCTGCCGGTCGCCGCGAACACCACGGCCGACACCCCGGCCGACGCCAGGGCCGACCGCACGGCCGCCTCCGCCGCCGAGCCCCCGGCCGCACCGGGCCGGAGCCGCCGCCGGATCTGGACCCACGCGTTCTGCCTGCTCCTCGGCGTGGCGCTCGGCGTCGGCAGCACGCTCGGCGTGGTCGGCTTCCGCGCGCCGAACGCCCAGCCCCCGTCCGCGCACGGCTGCCCGTCCGGGGACACCGAGTCCGCGCCCGCCGAAGCGGCCGCCCGCCCCGCGCCGGGCCCGCGGCCGGCGGCGGCACGCACGGCCGCCGACGACGGCGCACCGTCCTGGGCCTCTCGGATCGCCTTCGACCAGCAGGCCGTCTCCAGTACCGAGATCGTCCTTCCGGTGCTCTCCCCCGTCACCCCGGGTGACGCCCTGGTGGTCACGATGATGCTGACCAGCACCTGTCCCGGCGCGGTCACGGTCACCGACAGCCGGGGCGACCGCTTCCGGATCGTCGGGGACGTCACCGACTCGCTCCGGCACCGGGTGCTGATCCTCGCGGCCTTCGGGGCGTCCGCGCTGACCGCGGAGGACTCGATCCGCGTCGCCCACCCGCGGGCGAGCAAGTACCACGTCGCCGTCGACGAGTTCCGCGGCGTCTCCGCCGTCCGGTCGGTCGGCCGCGCCTCCGGTGACGCCGGCGGGACGACCTTCTCCACCGCGGCCAACGCCGCCGCCTGCGCGCCGGGCGACCTCCTGGTGGGCACGGTCGGCAGCAACAGCGGCAGCGCCCCCGAGTTCGGCACCAGTTGGACCAACTTGCCCGCCCTGCGGCTCTCCTCCTACCGCCTCACCACCGCCCACCGGATCGCGACGGATCCGGACCACTGCGCCGCCACCGGGCAGACCACCTCGCAGTGGGGCGCCGTCCTCGCCGTCCTGCGCTGACCGCCCCCACCGCTCCGCCACCCCTGGCCCGGCCGGTCCGGACCACTTAGGCTGACCGCACCTCAACCACCCCACCACCGAGGGATGCTGAATGATCAGGCGCCGTTCACTGCTGGCACTCGCGGGCCTGGGCGGCGCCGCAGCCCTGCTGCCCACCGGGCCCGCCCAGGCCTCTCAGACCAATACCGCTCAGACCGCCCGGCCGCGCACCATCGACCTGCCCGCCCCCACCACCGGTCGCCCGGTCGGCACGACCACCCTGCACCTGGTCGACCGCGATCGCCCGGACCCGTTCGTGCCCGCCGCCGGCCCGCGTGAGCTGATGGTGCAGCTCTGGTACCCGGCACGCGCCACCGCCGGCCGCCCCCGCGCGCCGTACACCACGCCCCGGGTCGCCGCCGCCATCGATCAGCGCCTGCCGCTGGATCCGGGCACCATCGCGGCCGTCCGCCCCACCGCCCGTACCGACGCGCCCGCGCTCCCCGGCCCGCTCCCCCTGCTGCTGCTCGGCCACGGCCGCACCGGCTTGCGCAGCAACTGCACCGCGCTGGCCGAGGAACTGGCCGCCCACGGCTACCTCGTCGCGTCGGTCGACCACACCTACGACGCCCTCGCCGTCGAGTTCCCGGACGGCCGGCTGGTGCGCACCGTGCTGGAGGACGAGCCGGCCGACTGGGAGGCCTCCGAGCGCCGCGAGATCGCCGCCCGGGTCGCCGACCTCCGCTTCGTCACCACCGAACTGACCGAGCGCCAGGACCGTTTCCGCGTCGACGGGGGCCGGATCGGCGCGCTCGGCCACTCGATGGGCGGCTCGGCTGCCGCCGAGGCGATGCGTCAGGACGAGCGGTTCCGGATCGGCCTCAACCTCGACGGCGGCCTGTTCGGCTCGCCCGTTCCTGACCTCGGCCTGGACCGGCCCTTCCTCCTGCTCACCTCCCTCGCCGACCACGAGACCTGGCAGCGCTGGCGCAGCCACCAGCACGCCTGGGGGAGGCAGTTGCACACCTTCGGCGCCGGCCACCTCAGCTTCACCGACCTGCCGCACGCCGCCCTCCCCGGCAACCTGCCGGGCCACCTCCCCGCCGACACCTACGCCGCCCTGCTCGGCACCATCGCCCCCGCCCGGGCGACCGCGCTCACCCGCGCCTACACCCGGGCGTTCGCCGACCACTTCCTCCGCGGCCGCCCCGCGCCCCTCCTCGACGGCCCGTCACCGCGCTTCCCGGAGGTCGAACTCCGCTGGAGCCGCGACTGACGCCCGGCCGGGGCCGCGACCTCGGACGTCAGGCCCGCCGGGTCGCCCGCAGCGAGTTGCCGTCCCGCCGAACCCGGAGGAAGAGCACCGTCAGCGCCACGACGGTGAGCGTCACCAGGATCCCGGTCTCGACGAGCTGGATCGGCACGAAGTGCCCGACGGGGTGGTACTCGATCCAGTTGCTCGTGGCATCCTCGCAGCCCTTCGTCCGATCGCCGTCCCAGCAGAACTCGTTCGAGGCCCACCGGCCGTCCTGGAGCACGACCCCGCGGTCGATCAGCCACGCGTTGTTGGGCTGCCCGAAATAAACGCCGCGCGGGGCCAGCTCCCTGACCGACGGGTAGAAGGAGGCGCGGTTCCACCGGAGCAGGCCGTGGACGACCGCCAGCAGCACGCCGGTGGCCAGGACCGAGGCCACCGTGCGGCGCAGCAGCTGCCCGACCAGCAGGCCCAGCACCAGCGCGAACAGCGACCAGGCGACCGGCACCACCCCGAGGACGGGGTAGGTGAGGCCCTGGAACGGCGGATCGAAGGTGAACGGGCGGCCGCCGATGTCCGCGCGCCACACCCAGGTCGCCAGGACGGCGAGCACCGCACCGGCGGTCAGCACCGCCAGTGCGGGCAGGGCGATCCGCGCGGTGAGCCAGCGCAGCGGGCTGACGGACTGGGTCCAGGCGAGGCGGACGGTTCCGCGCTCGTACTCCTGGGCGAGCATCGGGGCGCCGAGGAACATGCCGATCAGCAGGGGGACGGCGGCCAGGGCCGGCTGGAGCCACATCGTGTACAGGTAGGTGCGGCGGGTGATGGGCGCGACCATGCCCTGGCAGCCGGCGTTGGACCAGCTGACGATCTCGGAGCACTCGGCCCGGCGCAGATCCGCCATCAGCGGCTGGAGGGAGAAGTGCAGCCACAGCAGGGTGGCCGACGCGGTGACGACCAGGGCGGCGATCGCCCAGAGCGCGGTGCGGCTCTGGCGCCAGCTCAGCCAGATCAGGCCGCCCGGGCGGGGCGCGGTCCGCGGCTCGCGCGGTGGCGCCGCGGTGGTGGCGCGGTCGGCCAGGACGTTGGTGCTCATGCGGCGATCCCGTTCTCGGTCGTCTGGGCCTGCGTGCCCGGTCCGGTGGCGGCCCGGGCGGTGCCGGCCGGGGTCCGGAGGTAGCCGAGCAGCAGCTCCTCCAGGCTCGGCCGGCCGCTCTCCCACGGGCCGTCCACCGGATCGCCGGTGCGGACCAGCGCGTCGATCCGGCGGCCGGTGGAGCGCTGTTCGACCAGGACGCCCTCGGGGAGCGCGCTGCCGGCCGGGCCGGTGAGCAGCTGGTGTCCGTCCAGCAGGTCCTCCACGTCGCCGCAGAGCCGGATCCGCCCGGACTGCACCAGCAGCAGGTAGTCGATGACGCCGTCCAGCTCGGGGATGATGTGCGAGGAGACCACGATGGTGGTGCCGCGCTCGGCGGCCTCGGCCATCAGGGTGCCCATCAGCTGGTGCCGGGCCAGCGGGTCGAGGTCGGACATCGGCTCGTCGAGCAGCAGCAGGTCGGGGCGCTTGCCGAGGGCGAGCGCCAGGGCGACCCGGGTGCGCTGGCCGCCGGAGAGCGAACCGATCTTCACCCTCATCCTCAACTCGCCCTGATCTATGACCCGTTGAGCGAGGTCCTGGTCCCAGGACGGGTTCAGCTCCCGGCCGAGCCGCAGGGTCTCGGCCACCGTGAAGCCGGGGTAGAGCGGCTTGTCCTGGGCCACGTACGCGACCCGGGCGCGCAGGTCCTCGGTGGTGGCGGGCTGACCGAACACCCGCAGCTCGCCCTCAGTGGGGGTGAGCAGACGGGCGGCGATGCCGAGCAGGGTGCTCTTGCCCGCACCGTTGGGGCCGGCCACCCCGCAGATCCGCCCGGCCGGGACGGCGAACGTGCAGTCACGCAGCGCCCACTCGCCCCGGTAGCGCTTGCCCAGGGCGTCGGCCGCGAGCGCCGCCGGGGCCTCCGGCGCCGCCGCCGCCGCTGCCGCTGCCGGTGCCGGTGCTGTGTTCATCGGGTCGTCCACCCGGTCCCCCCACTGTCCTCTAACTCGGTGTTTCCGGGGAGACCCCGGTGTCGAATCGCTGCTCCAGAACGGAGGCCATCAGCGCGGCGATGTCCTCACGCTCCAGTCCGACCTCGCGGGCCCGGTCCACCCAGCCGACCAGGTCCGCGCGCAACGGCCCGTCGGCGGCCGCCTCCGGCCGGGCGAGCGAGCGCCGGACGAAGGTGCCGAGCCCCGGCCGGGGCTCGACCAGGCCCTCGCGTTCCAGTTCGCGGTAGGCCTTCAGCACGGTGTTCGGGTTGATCGCGGTCAGCTCGACGACCTCCCGCGCGGTCGGTAGCTTGTCCCCGGGCTGGAGCAGCCCGAGCCGCAAGGCCTGCTTGGTCTGCTGAACGATCTGCTGGTAGGTGGAGACGCCGCTGCGCCGCTCGATGCGGTACTCGATCACACGCGATTCGACCTTTCACTAGTCCAATAGTGGAATAGTGACCCACTGCGGCACCCGGGTCAAGCCGGACCGGGGGCCCGGCGATGCGGACGATCAGGGCCGTCGCAGCAGCAGGAGGGAGTCCTGGTCGACGACCCGCCGGTAGCCGAGCTGCTCGTACTCGACCAGCATCCGGGCGGTGTCGGCGGTCGCACACGGGGCCTGCACGCTCGGGTCCGTCCGGTCCACGACCACCCACTCGGGCCCCGGCCCGGTCGGCGCCTGGCAGACCAGGGTGACGGTGGCCCGGCCGGTCAGCTGCGCGGCGAGGCGGTTGGAGGCGGCGACGGCCGCGCCGTCGGGTATCGAGCCGAGCAGCGCCCGGGTGTACGCGAGCCGGGGCGAGGTGCGCCACGCCTCGGGCATCACCACCTCGTGCAGCGGATAGACCGGCACCGTCACGGCCGCCACCAGGGCGCTGACGGCGAGCGCGTGCCGCGCCCGGCGCGGGTCGGTGCGGGTCAGGGCGTCCACCAGCGCGGCGATCACCAGCGGCATCAGCACCGCGCTGTAGTGGTAACTGACGCCCCAGTAGTGCGGGTTGGCCGAGAGCAGCCGCCAGCCCAGGGTGGGCACGCAGAGCAGGACCAGCGGCGAGCGCAGCCCGAGGAAGCCCGCGGTGGCGGCGAGCAGGAAGAGCAGCAGCCACTTGATCGGGGGCCAGCCGATCCGGGCCGCCAGGGACCAGGGCGAGGGCCGCCCGCCGCCGTCCAACTGCTGCCAGTAGTCGAACCCGCCGTGCGGGTTGAACGAGGGCAGCACCACCGTCACGGTGAGCACGGTGGCCGCGACCCCGACGCCCGCGAGCACGAGCCCCGGCAGCGGGCCGCGCCGGCCGCACCCGCCCTGGCGGGCCCGCCAGGCGATCAGCAGGCCGAAGGTGGCCACGGTCAGGCCCAGGTCCTCCTTGACCAGCAGCAGCGGCAGCGACCACAGCGCCGCGGCCAGGTGGCGGCGCCGACCGAGCGCGGCGGCTGCGAAGGCCAACAGCGGTACGGCGAAGGCGATTTCATGGAAGTCGTCACTGACGGCCCGGACGATCCCCCAGGACGCCCCGGTCACGCATCCGATCACCAGGGCGACCCGCGGCCCGCCCGCCTCGTACGCCCACCGGGTGAGCGGCACGACCGCCAGCGCCATCAGCAGCGCCTGGGCGACCAGCAGGGTGACGGCCCCCGGGAACAACCGGTAGACCGGAGCGAGCACGGCGATCAGCGGGTGGAAGTGGTCCCCGAGCAGGTGGTAACCGGGCCCCTTGAGCGGCACGATCGGCGCCTGCCCGTGCGCGTACGCGCGGATGGCCTGCTCGAAGATGCCCAGGTCGTAGGCCTTGCTCAGGCCGCGCCGGTAGCGGTTGACGGCGACGCAGGTGTAGAGCGCGGCGAACCCCGCGGCCAGGCCCCAGGCCAGGACGGCAGGTCGACGCGGCGGACGGAACAGACGCATCGGCAAAGTACCCTTTCACTATTCGATTAGTGGAAGGGTGGTGGAAGGGCACACCGCCGTCAACCCCGGTCCGACCGCGCCGACCGGGCCTCCGACCTGCCCGGATGCGGTCCGCTAGGCGGCTGATGTGGAGCCTGTGGAGCCCGCCGGCTCCGTGGGACTCAGGACCGCACGGCCTCCGGGTCGCGGCCGAAGAAGCCGGCGAGCCGGTCGTACGGCGGGGCGTCCTCCGGAACGGCGACCTCGGGACCGAAGGCGTGCTGCTCCTCCTCGGCGCCGCGGTACCCGGGCGTGAGGGCGCCGCGGGCCCAGGCCAGGGCGGCGAGAGCCACCTCATGGTCCAGCCCCTCGGTGGACTGGTCGGTGGCATGGGCCAAGTCCCAGTCGTGGACGGCGAATTCGGCGATCTGCTGGTCCACCGGGAAGCGGGCCGGCAGGGCGCCGACGCCGGGGACCTCCAGCGTGCCGGTGAGGTCGCCCGCCGCCCGCCAGGCGTCGACCAGTTCCTCGGCGCCGGCCTCGAAGGCGTGCAGCCAGTCCTCCTCCACCCGCTCGAAGGGCTGCGACCAGTCCGGCTGCCCGCCCCCGGCCCGGACGGTGAACTGCCGCAGGTCGAACAGCAGATGGCTGACCAGGTCGCCGACGTCCCAGGAGCGGCAGGCCGTCGGGTGCCCAGCCAGCTCGACGCCGACACCGTCGATCAGCCCGGCGGTCTGCGCGAGCGCCCGGGCGAGCAGGTCGATCGGGTCTTCCGCTGCGGTCATGGCACACCTCTCGGTCGGGAGCGCGTCGCCGGCGTGGCCGGGTGCGGTCGGGAGCACCGCTCGGACCGGGCGATCGTAAACGCGTCCGTCGACGACCGCCCGCCACGACACCGGCCCGGTGGTCGCACCACCGGGCCGGTCTCCGTACTGCGACGTGCCGCGAGCTGTCAGGCCTGAACTGTCAGGCCCGAACTGTCAGGCCGCGAACCCGCCGTCCACCGCGAGCTCCGCGCCCGTGACGTACTGGCCGTCCTCGCCCGCCAGGTAGGCGACGGCGGCGGCGACGTCCGCGCCCGCGCCGAAGCGGCCGAGTGCGGTCAGGCTGTTCTGGAGCTCGGCGGCCTCACCGTCCGCCGGGTTCATGTCGGTGTCGATCGGGCCGGGGTGGACCACGTTCGCGGTGATCCCGCGCGGGCCGAGTTCCCTGGCCAGCGCCTTGGTCAGGCCGATCATCGCCGCCTTGCTGAGCGAGTAGACGGTGGCGCCGGGGAAGGCGACCCGCTTGGCGATGCAGCTGCCGATGGTGACGATCCGCCCGCCGTCGGCCAGGTGCGCGGAGGCGGCCTGGGCGAACAGGAACGGCGCCCGGACGTTCACCTCCAGGACCCGGTCGACGTCGTCGAGCGCCAGGTCACCGATCGGGCCGAGGACACCGACGCCCGCGTTGTTCACCAGGACGTCCAGCCGCCCGAACCGCTCCGCGACCTCCGCGACCACGGACTGCACCGCCTGCGGGTCGGCGCAGTCCGCGCGGACCGCCCAACCGCGGCGCCCCATCGCGGTGATCTTCGCCGCGACCTCCTCGGCCCGCTCGGCCCCGCCCTGATAGGTCAGGGCGACGTCGGCACCCTCCTCGGCCAACCGTAGCGCGACCGCCGCCCCGATCCCCCGGCTGCCGCCGGTCACCAGGGCCACCTTGCCGTCGAGCTTCGCCGCACCGTTCATCGTCATATCTCCAGAACTCCTCATTCGGATGTGATCCGACTCGTTCCGATCAGAACCCCCGGTTCCGATCTCGGACATGACTCGATCCTGGGCCTCGGCGCCGGAAAGCTCCGGCGGTATTCAGACGTCGCGTTCAACCTTCAACTATCTCCCGAAGCGCCCGCGCACACGGCCTCACGCCCGCTCGCACGCCCCCTCCCCTCGTGCCTGGCCCTCTCTCGCACCCGACCCCGGAAACGCGCCGGGCCGAACGGCCGGCCCCGGGGAGGGGCGGCCGCTCGGCGCGGGTGTGCGGAGGTGTCAGACGGTCAGGGTCTGGCCCGGGAAGATGAGATCCGGGTCGCCGCCGATGGTGCGGGCGTTCTTGCCGTACAGGTTGCCGGTGTCGGTGCCGAACTTGGCCGCGATGCCGCTCAGCGTGTCGCCGCTCCTGACGGTGTAGCCGCCACCGGAGGTGTTCTTCTCCGAGGACGGCGCCGACTGCGCCGGCTTGGCCGACTGCTGCGGCTTCGACGCCTCCTGCTGCTTCGGCGCCGGCTTGCTCTTCGGCGCCTGCGGGGCCTGCGGCGCCTGGGTCTTGGGCGTCTTGGCCTTGGGCGCCGGCTTGGCAGCCGGCTTCGAGGGTGCGGTGTCGGCGGTGTCGACGGCGGCCGGGGCGCCGCCCTTGCTCAGGCCCGCCTTGGCCGAGCAGACCGGCCACGCCCCGGGCCCCTGCGAGGCGAGGACCTTCTCGGCGACCGTGATCTGCTCCGCCTTGCTGGCCTGGTGGGCCTGGGGGGCGTAGGCGGTGCCGCCGTACGCCCTCCAGGTGCTGGGGGTGAACTGCAGTCCGCCGGAGAAGCCGTTGCCGGTGCTGATGCTCCAGTTGCCGCCGCTCTCGCACTGGGCGACGGCGTCCCAGCTGGAGGTGGGCGCGGCGGAGGCCGAGGTGGCCGTGACGAGGCCGGCCACCGGCAGGGCCGCGACGGCGGCGCCCGCGACGACCGCCATCCGCACGCGGTTGCGCTTGGTGGCGGTGGTGTCGGTGGCAGCGGCGGTCTCGTGACGGGAAGTCATATAAGTCCTCTCGGCAAGCCCCGGGCGGGCAGGCGGAACCAGACCCATGACGGGCCGATAGTCGCGCTCACCTCGCTCGACGGGCGGCCGGACGCGTCTGGGACGCGCCGTGCCGCCCCGGCCACCTCCACTCGCCGACGACCTGTTCGAGCTGGTTGCGTCGGCGGGCACGGCCCTCGCGCCGGGGGTCAGGTCGGCGGGCCATGCGTCGGGGTGAACCCGGGTGGTGCTCGTTGCACCGCCAATGAAGCTACGGGCCACCTCGGGGTGCAGCAAGCAATTCTTGGTCTCCGCAGGTCAGTTGACTGTTACCGGCGGTATTGATCAAGGTGCCGTGCCCAGTTCGACCAGGTTTGACCACATTTTCAAGATCAACTGATCAACTTTCACGCCCCCCTTCACCTCTGTCCACCTGTGAGCCCGAGCACACCATCCACCCGCCGCGACGACGAGCCGACGCACCGTCACCACTGAAGCCGGAGTTCCCCGTTCCGTCGGGCCATCTGGTGGCATCCGCCACACCCGACACGCTCCGCGACCGATCGGACGCGTTCAGTCCCGGGCGCCGAGCTCCGCGTCCCGCGCCAACAGCGCCGCCTGCACCCGGTTCTCACAGCCCAACTTGGCCAGGATCCGGCTGACGTACGTCTTCACCGTCGCCTCGCTCATGTGGATCCGCGCCCCCGCGTCCGCGTTGGACAGCCCCTCGCCGAGCAGCGCCAGCACCTCCAACTCGCGCGGCGTCAGCACCTCCAGCCGGCGCCGGGCCTCCGCACCCCGGGCGGCCGCCGAACCGCTGCGCCCGGAGGCCAGCGAGTCGACGATGTGCCGGGTGGCGGCCGGGGACAGGAAGGCGTACCCGCCGGCCGCCGCGCGCACCGCCTGGATCAGCTCGTGCGGCGCCGTGTCCTTGAGCAGGAATCCGGCGCCGCCCTCGGTCACGGCGCGCAGGACGTTCTCGCGCTCCCCGAAGGTGGTGAGGATCAGCGCCCGCGCGCCGGGTGCGACCCTCGGCAGCTCCGCGAGCGCCGTCAGCCCGTCCATCACCGGCATCTGAATGTCCAGCAGCACCACGTCCACCCCGTGCGCCCGGGCCAGCTCCAGCGCCTCCCGCCCGTCGGCGGCCTCGGCGACCACCTCGATGTCGGCGGCAGAGCCCAGGATCATCCTGATCCCGGCGCGGATGAGCGGCTCGTCGTCGGCGACGAGGACTCGGATCACGGCTGGTCATTCCCCTCGAACGGTGCTGCGGCAGGAACACCATCCTCACATCCGGCCGAACCCCGCGCCCCACCCGGTCAGAGCGGTCAGGACGGTCAGAGCGATCAGGGCGGTCAGGGCGGTCAGGGCGGTCAGGACTTCGTGAGGTAGTGCTCCTTCTCCACCAGCACCCCGTCCTTGAAGCAGAACCGCATCACATTGTCCTGGCCCCAGGCGTCGCTGAGGTCACCGGACAGGTACCAGCGGCAGTGCGCGCCCTCCGGGGGCTTCGGCCCGCTGCCCCGGTAGTCGTCGGTGAAGAAGGTGTTCCCCGGCGGCAGCCGGTGCAGCACGTCGGCCTCGGGCGTGCCGGTCTCCAGCCCGTCGTACACCGACTTCGGCACCGTCGCGTCGTCGGTGCCCTGGACGAAGGCCACCACGCCCCAGATCAGCAGCCCCAGCACGGTCAGGCCGACCGCCCCCACCCCGACCGCGCAGCCGATCGCCGGACTGCGCCGCCCCTCCTCCGCCCCGACGACCGGCGGCAGGCCGTCCAGCACCCAGTCGTCGACCCCGGCGATCGCCGCGGCCCCGTCGCCCGTGCCCTCCGCCCCCTCGTACGGCAGCACGCCGGCCAGCCGGAACCCCTGGTCCGGCGTCGGCCCGGCGTGCACCATGCCACCGACCAGCCGGGCCCGCTCCCGCAGGCCGGTCAGCCCCTGGCCGCCGCTGACCGCCGGGCCCGCGCCGGCGCGCACGCCCACGGGCTCCGGGGCGCACGGGTTGACCACCTCCACCACCAGCGCGTCCGGCTCGTACCGGAGCGCGACGGTGATCGGCGCGCCGGGGGCGTGCTTGTGCGCGTTGGTGAGCGCCTCCTGCACCATCCGGTACGCCGCGTGGTCCACCGCGGCGGCCAGCGGACGCGGCTCGCCCTCCCGGGAGAAGGAGACCCGCGCCCCGGCCGCCCGCGAGGAGTCGACCAGCCCCTCGATCCCGTCCACCCCGCCCCGGGCCGGGGACGCGTCCGTCGCCGGCCGCACCGCCGTCGACTCGTCGTGCAGGACGCCGACCACCTCGCGCAGCTCCCGCATCGCCGCGACCGCCGCCTGCCGCAGCACCCCGACCGCCTCGCGCTGCCGGTCGTTGAGCGTACGGTCCACCTCCAGCGCGCCGGAGTGCACGGAGATCAGCGCCAGCTGGTGGCCCAGGCTGTCGTGCATGTCCTGGGCGATCCGGTGCCGCTCACGCAGCCGGGCCTGGTGCACCACCATGACCCGCTCGCGCACCAGCTGGTCGTTGCGCTCGCGCAGCGCGTCCAGCAGGGCGCGGCGCTGGGCCCGGTAGCGGCCCCACAGCGCGGGCAGCACGGCGACCAGCAGGAAGCCGCCGAGCGAGAGCCCGACGATCAGCTTGGGCGAGGCCGAGCCGGCGTCCTTCAGCACCCCGGTCACCATGAACAGCACCCAGCTCAGCACGAAGGTGCCGACCAGCGCGGTGACCCGGCGCAGCCTCGCCCCGGCCGACCAGCCGGCGCAGACCAGCAGCAGCATCGGGCCGACGGCCCAGCCGGCCGCGGCCGAGGTGAGCAGCAGCACGGTCGCCGGGAAGGCCGGCCGCAGCACCCACAGCAGCGCGACCCCCAGCCCCACCAGGACGGGGTGGCCGGCACCGGCGGCCACCTCCAGCAGGGCCGCGACCCCGCCCATCAGCAGGGCCAGCGCGCCCTGGCCCACCACCCGCCGGGGCGGCCAGGGCCCGGGAAACGCCGTCCGTACCGCCTTCTTCCAGGCCCGCGCCATCGCATCCACCCGTCGAGGCTATCGGGCCGCGCCACCCGGCCGCCGCCACCGTTCGTCGCCCCCGCCCCCGACAAAAGTCGCCGCTCACGGCGTTCGGGGCACCTCCGTGGGCACGCCCGTGGGCACGCCCGTGGACACGCCCGTGGAGTCATCCTCACCGAAGGCCATGAGCAGCAGCGCCACGTCGTCCACCCGGTGCGAGGAGCCGACCTCGCGCAGGATCCGTTCCGCCAGCAGCTCCAGGCCGTCCGGCCCCTGCGCCCCGCCGCGCCCGAGCGCGGCCCGCAGCAGGTCCACCCCCTGGTCGATCGCCATCGCCGGATCCTCCACCAGCCCGTCCGTGTACAGCGCGACCACCGTGCCGGGCGCCAGGCGCAGCTCGCTGACCGGGTACTCGGCCTGTTCCTCCACGCCCAGCAGCGGCCCGCCCGGCACGTACAGCGCCTCGGCCCACCCGTCCGGGAAGCGCAGCACCGGTGGCAGGTGCCCGGCCCGGGCGATCCGGGCGCGGCCGTCGGCGGGGGTGAGGCGGACGAGGCAGCAGCTGGCGAGCAGTCCGGGGTCGAGGTCGAGGAGGAGCCGGTTGGTGCGGGCGAGCACCTGGTCGGGCGGGTCGCCGCCGGTGGCGAAGGCGCGGACGGCGCTGCGCAGCTGGCCCATGGTGGCGGCCGCGCCGACGCTGTGGCCCTCGACGTCGCCGATCACCAGGGTGACGTCCCCGCCGGTGACGATCGCGTCGTACCAGTCGCCGCCGATCTCCATGCCCTGGGTGCCGGGCAGGTAGCGGGCGGCGATCCGGATGCCGGGCACGTCCGGGAGGCGGTGCGGCAGCAGCGCCTGCTGGAGGCCGCGGGCCAGGGCGAACTCGGCGTCGTACAGCCGGGCCCGTTCCAGGGCCTGGGCGATGAAGCCGCCGAGGGCGGTGAGCAGGCCGCGGTCCTCCGCGGTGAAGGGGCGCGGCCGGTCGAAGCCGAGGATGCAGCTGCCGACGGGGTGGCCGGAGGCGATCAGCGGCAGGAAGGCCCAGGCGCCCATGTCGTCGAGCGCGATGCCGGGGTAGGCGGCGGCGAGTTCGCGGACCGATTCGAAGAAGATCGGGGTGCCGGTGCTGAGCGTCTCCGCGCCGGGGATGCGGGCGGCGACCGGGGTGCCCTCGAAGCCGTCCAGGAAGCCGTCCGGGTAGCCGGTCTGCGAGATCAGGTGCAGGTGTTTGTCGCGCACCCCGTAGATGGCGAGCTCCTGGCCGCCGAAGGCCGGCAGGATCTCCTCGGCCACGGCCCGGCAGACCTCGCGCACGCTGACCGCCTCGGTGAGCGCGCTGGCGAGCTGGAGCAGGTGGTAGGTGCCGCCGATGCCGGCGGGGGCACCGGTCGGGGTGGCGCCGCGGGCCGCGGACGGCGGGGGCGCGGCCCTCGGTTCGGCCGCGCCCGGCGGGGCTTCCGCGGCCACCACCCGGCCGGTGACGCCGTGCGTGTCGGGGTAGAGCGAGAAGGCGAGCCAGCCGTCCGGCGGGCGGGCGGCCAGGAAGGCGGTGGGCTGCTGGGAGAGCAGGGCGGCCCGGTAGCGGTTCTCGAAGAAGGGGTCGGCGAGCCAGGGCAGCACGTCCCACAGGTGGTGGCCGACCAGGTCCTCGCGGCGCGCCTGGAGCAGTGGCTCGGTGGCGCGGTTGGCGTAGCTGACCCGGCCGTCCGGGTCGAGTGAGAAGACGCCCTCGCGCAGTCGCTCGACGGCGGCCGCGGCCGCGGTGAGGGTGCGGGCGTCCAGCACGGCGCCGACCAGATGGGTGCGGCCGTCCGAGATCGCCGCGGGCACCCGCGCCCAGAGCTCCACCGGGTACGGGTGGCCGTCCGGCCCGAGCACCCGGACCCTGGCCGCCAGCACCTCGCCCCGGGCCAGGGCGGTCCGGGCGGCGGCCCGGAACTCGGGCAGGTCACCGGGGGCGATCCGGCTGCCGAGGGCGGCCACCGTGCCGTCGAACTCGTCGGGTTCGAGGCCGAAGATCGCGAGGAACTGCTCGTCGGCGGCCAGCGCCCCGGTGGCGACGTTCCAGTCGAACATCCCGACCCGGCAGGTCGGCGCGGACGGCGGCGGCAGCTCGACCACGGCCGCGTCGCCGCCCGGCTCCACGGGGTGCCCGGCCGCCGCCAGGCCCGCCAGCCCTGCGGCCAGCCGCTCGGCCACCTCCGCCAGCCGCGACGGGGCGTCCTCCGGGACGCCGTCGTCGGAGGCCGGCCAGAACACGCTGAGCACCCCGAACCGCTCCTCGCCGCCCGCCACCGGCACGCAGGCGGAGGCGAAGTCGTACGGCATGCCGACCGCGAGCTGCGGGAAGCGCCGCATGGTGTCCTCGGTGTCGGCGAGGGTGACGGTCCGCCCGGTGCGGAAGCTGACGGCGACGGGCAGCGGGCCGGCGGCGGCGATCCGCCGGAACGGGCTCATGATCGACAGCGGTACGCCCGCGATCGTGCAGAGCACCAGCGAGCGGCCGTCCCGCGAGCGCAGGTACACCATCGCCCCGTACGCCCCGGTGCCGCCGAGCGCCCGGCGGACGGCGCCCGCCAGCAGGTCGTCCCGCTCGGCCGCCGCCGGGGCGGCGTGGGGCTCCAGCGGCCGGTGCGGGCCGGGCGGCGCCGCCCGGTCACGGCCGCCCGCGTGCGGATGGCGCATGCTCTTTTGCTACGCCGGGCCCCGGGGCGTGTCAAGGCGAGCCCTCCGGGACCCCGGATGCCCGTCGGCCCCGGTTGCGCCAGCATGGACGGCATGCCGACCACCTCCGGCCGCACCACCGTGGTCAACCTCAAGGGCCACCGCGACGACCCCTCCTGCGCCGACGTCGTCTACGTCGGCCGCGCCATGCACCGCGGCGGCTGGCACCTGTCCGAATCCCCGCTGCACTGCCCCTACCGCCCCGGCCCCGACCTCACCCGCGAGCAGATGGTCGCCGACTACCGCGCCTACCTCCTCGCCCGCCCCGACCTGCTCGCCCTCGTCCCGCCCCTGCGGGGCCACCGCCTCGGCTGCTGGTGCGCCCCGCTCCCCTGCCACGCCGACGTCCTCGCCGACCTGGCCGACCACCCACCGCAGCACTGACGGGCGCGCGCCTCACAGCCCGGAGAGATCGGCCTCCACCGCGTACGGCACCACGCCCTCGACCTGACCGGTGAACAACTCGCCCACCCGGTACGAACCGCTCGCCGCGTCCAGCACGTAGGTGTGGACGATCGGGACGCCGCCGGAGACCTGCTCGACCCGCCAGTGGAACGGGATGCCCGCCTTGGCGTACTGGCCCGGCTTGACCACCCGGTCGGTGGTCTCCGAACCCGGTGGGACGACCTCGACGAGCAGCAGCACGTCCGCGGGTCTGGTGGGCGACTCGTCGATCGTGTCCGCCCGGTAGACCACCACGTCCGGGCGACGGTTGTTCAGCGGCACGTCCTGGAGCCTGACGTCGAAGTCCGTGTCGGCATTCCACTCGGCGCCGCCGGCCGCGTCCAGGGCGTTCGCCAGGAACCGCGCGAGCCGGTTGTGCCGTTTGGAGGCGCTCGGGCTCACGACCACCGTCCCGTCGACGATCTCGATGCCCTCGCACTGCTCCACGGTCCAGGAGTCGTACTGCTCGCTGGTGATCTGCCGGTGCATCCACTCGGGTGCGATCATCTCGGCCGTCACGCCGTACCTCCCCCGGGGCTGCTGGGCGGGCCTGTGCTGTGGGCCTCAGCCCAGTACGCCCCGGTCGGGGTTTCGGGTGGTTCGGGGGCTGTTCGATATCCTCCGGGCGAGTGGTGGCGCGTGGGGCGCCATGGGGGAGGTGGGAGCCGGTATGCAGTCGCCGTCGTCCGAGGGGCCCGTGCGCGAGGCCTCGTGGCAGTGGGACGGGGAGGCGGACGGCGCCGCGCGGGAGCCCGTGGACGTGGTCGGCGGGGGCGGGGACGGGCCGCGGCTGAGCCGGCGCGGGCTGCTGGCGGGGGCCGGGGTGCTGGCGGCGGGCGCGGCGGTGTGGGCGTTCGGCCGTTCGGGTGCGGACCAGCCGGCTCCGCCGCCGAAGCCGCAGCCGACCGCGTTGTCCGGGCCGACCCCGCTGTGGACGTACCGGGGGCCGGAGGCGATGACCCCGGAGCGGCTGACCGGCCCGCCGACCCGGCCGGTGTTCCTGTCCCGGGCCGGGCTCCAGGTCCTGGACCCGGCCACCGGCGAGGCGGCGCGGCTGCTCACCGTCGACCCACCGCGCGGGAACTGGCCGAGCGACCTGGAGGTGCTGGGCCAGGTGGTGCTCGGGCCGGACCGGGTCTTCACCACCTCCCCGGGCCACCTGGACGCCCGCCACCTCGGCGACCCCGCCGCCGACTGGAGCCTGCCGCTGCCCGACGACCTACAGGGCTCCGTCCAGTTGTCCGGCTTCGACGACGGCACCCTGTACGGGTACGTCTGGGACTGGTCGCGGGAGAGCTCGACGCCGAACGGCCGGCTCTTCGCCGTCCGGGTCGCGGACCGCTCGGTGCTGTGGCACCTCTCCATCGACCGCAACGAGCGGCCGTTCACCCCGGTCACCGCGCCCGGCGGCCGCCTCCCGTGCCTGCGCAACCTGGGCGACGGCAGCGAGCTGGTGGTCCGGGACGCCGCCGACGGCCGGGAGCTGTGGACGGCCCCCAACACCGGCGGCCTGAGCTGGTGCGTCTGCGGCCCGGTGCACCTCTACGTCCCCGACGGCGCCGACGGCGTCCGTGCGCTGCGCCCCGGCGGCGAGCCGGCCTGGACGGTCTCTCCCGCCCGGGGCGAGTCGTGGCGGGCGATGGCCCTGGTCTCCGACGGCCCGCGGGTCTACCTGACCCGCGACAACGGCCTGGTCACCGGGCACGACGCGGTCACCGGCGCACGGCAGTGGGCCTACCGGCTGCCGTTCCTGCTGGACCGCCGCAGCCATCCGCTGGTGGTCGGCGGCACGCTGTTCGTCCCCGGCCCGGCGGCCGCCGGGGTGTGCGCGATCGACACCGCGAGCGGCACGCCGCGCTGGACGTTCCTCGACTCGGGCCCCGGCAAGGACGTCTGGTCGCTCGCCATCGACGCGAACCACCTCTACGTCGGCCACGACGACGTCCTGCACGCCCTCCCGCTCACCTGACCGCCCGGCACCACAGCCACGACGGCACGACAGCACGACAGGATGGCCTGATGCAGGTGCACCCGATCTCCCCCGACCGGCTGGCCGACGTGCTCGCCGACCGCATCGCCGCGCTGTCCGACCCCGGCGGCCGGTGGCTGCGGGTCGCGGTGGACGGCGCGCCCGCCGCCCGCCCCGACGTGCTCGCCGACGCCCTGGTGGAGCCGCTGCGGTTGCGCGGCCGCCCCGCGCTGCGGGTGTCGGCGGCGGGCTTCCTGCGCCCGGCCTCGATCCGGCTGGAGTACGGCCACCAGGACGCGGACGCCTTCCACGACCTCTGGCTGGACGACCGCGCCCTGCTGCGCGAGGTACTGGACCCGCTGGAGCCCGGTGCCAGCGGCCGCGTCCTGCCCTCGCTGCGCGACCCGGTGACGGACCGCTCGACCCGCGCCGCGTACGCCGAACTGCCGCCCGGCGGCGTGCTGTTGCTGGACGGCGCGCTGCTGCTCGGCCGCTGGCTGCCGCTGGAGCTGGCCGTCCACCTCGCGCTCACCCCGACCGCCCTGGCCCGCCGCACGCCCGCCGACCAGCAGTGGACGCTGCCCGCCTTCGCCCGCTACGAGGCGGAGACCGGCCCGGCCGAGGCCGCCGACGTCACCGTCCGGGTGGACGACCCGCGTCATCCGGCCCTGGTCGAGCGGACCTGACACCCGTACCGGCCGGGGCCGGGCCGCGCTGGCAGTAGGGGCACCAGTACGCCACCCGGTCCTGCGGGGGCGTGCCCTGGCGGGCGGTCCGCACGAGGGTGCCGCAGCGCGGGCAGGGGCGGCCGGCCCGGCCGTAGACCCAGTGCTGGTGGCCGCGCCGGGTGTCGCCGGTGGTGACGTGGCCGGGGCGCAGCCGGTTGGCGTCGAGGATCTCCCGGGCCCGCTCCACCAGCCGGTCGGGGCGCGGGAGTTGGCCGACCTCGGTCCACGGGGTGACGCCGGCCAGGTAGCAGAGTTCGGCGGCGTAGACGTTGCCGATGCCGGCGAGGTTCCGCTGGTCGAGCAGCGCCTCGGCGAGCGGGCGGCCGGGGTGGGCGAGCAGCCGGCGGACGGCCTCCACCGGGTCCCAGTCGGGGCCGAGCAGGTCGGGGCCGAGGTGGCCGACGGCGCGTTGCTCGTCGGCGGTGCGCAGCAGGTCGACGACGGGCAGCCGGTAGCCGACGGCGGTGCCCCGCTCGGTGCCGAGGACGGCGCGGATCTGCCAGGCGGGGCCGCCGGACCAGCGCTCGCCAGGCCGGTAGACCTCCCAGCGGCCGTCCATCCGCAGGTGGGTGTGCAGGGTGAGGCCGCCTTCGAGGCGGGTGAGCAGGTGCTTGCCGCGCGGGGCGACCTCCAGCACCCGGCGGCCGGCGAGGACGGCGGTGGCGTGCGCGGGCACCCGCAGGTCGGCGCTGGTCAGCACCTGCCCGGCGAGGGCCTCGTGCAGCCGGGCCGCCGCGCGGTAGACGGAGTCACCTTCTGGCATGCCTCCATCCTCCACCGCGCGGCGGCCCGGCGGGGCGGCGCGCTACTCGGCCTCGGCCACCTGGCCCTCCCGGACGACGACGACCGGGCAGGACGCGTGCTCGGTGAGGTGGCGGCTGACCGAGCCGAGCAGCACGCCGGAGAAGCCGCCGAGGCCGCGGCTGCCGACGACGAGCAGCGCGGCGCCCTTGGCGGCCTCCAGCAGGGCCTGGGCGGCGTTGCCGGGCATCACGCTCTCGCTGATCCGCACGCCCGGGTCGTCGCCGACGACCCTGACGACGGTGTCGGAGAGGGTCTTGCCGGCCAGTTCCTCGGGGTTGAAGACCTCGGCGGACGGCACGCTCGGCGCGGCCCAGCCGTAGAACGCCGGGTACTCCCAGGCGGCGATCGCGGTGATGGTCCCGCCGACGGCCCGTGCGTAGTCGACCGCCCAGCGCAGCGCCTGCTCCGAGGCGGGCGAGCCGTCCACGCCGACGACGATCCGGGGGTTGGCACTCATGGCGTTACTCCTTGGCGCTCAGTTCCTGCTCGGTCCCGACACCCCGAACATAGATCAAATCGGGCGTGTGGTCGATATTTGCCACGCCGTGATCGGCGTTTTGCATTCAGATCGATGGCAATAGGCCTGGCCGATCTGCGGTTCTGCGGTTCTGCGAGGATGCCCGCTTACCGGACCATCCCTGACGGCTCAACTCCGGTAAGCGGCCCAGGAGTCGGCCATCCGCTGGACCTGGCCAGGGGTGAACTGGCTCATGCAGGAGTCGTAGCTGTAGTCCATGAAGTTGTGGATCGGGTCCAGGCCGGGCCCGGTGCAGGTGTGGCGGCCCTCGGGGCAGCCGTAGGCGGGGGTGCGCTCGGGCGGGGTGTCGTCCACGTAGTCGCCCGGGGGCAGGCAGCCGCCCTGGAAGGTGTGGAACAGGCCGAGCCAGTGGCCGATCTCGTGGGTGGCGCTGCTGCCCTCGTTGTAGTGGGCGGCGGCGCCGCCGGGCAGGGAGGCGTCGAGGACGACCACGCCGTCGTCGGCGGGGTTCGAGCGGAAGGCGCCCGGGAAGGTCGACCAGCCGAGCAGGGACTGGCCGAGCTTGGCGGTGTAGAGGTTGAGGGTGCCCGCGTCGCCCTTGCGCAGCGCACTCTTCATCGCCGCCTCGGCCCCGGAGCCGGGAGTGATGCCGTCGTACCAGGAGGCGTTGTCGGTGTAGTCGGTGCCAGCCAGCTCGAAGTGGAACTGGCTGGGGGTGTTGCCGTCGCCCTGGCCGCCGTAGGTCGCGTTGAGGTGGTCGATCTGGGCGGCGACGACGCCCCCGTCGAGCCGGCCGGCGTCACCGGCGTGGATCACGTGGACGAAGACCGGCACCGTCGTCGGGGCGCCGATCCGGGCGTGGGCGGAGGAGAGCTGGGCGAGCCGGTCGTCGAGGTCCGCCTGCATCGCCCGGGCCTCGGCGGCGGTGACGGCGTTCGGGTCCTGCCCCGCCTGGCCGCCGGCCGGCTTGCGGGCGGCGGCGTCGGAGTCGGAGCCCGCACAGGCCGCGGTCACGGCGGCCGCGGCGGTCACGGCGGCGGAGTGCGGGGCCGGGGCGGCGAGCTGGCTGAGACCGGTGGCCGCGACCAGCGCGGCGGCCCAGGGGAACAAACGGGGGGCACGCGAGCGCACCCGGGCAGTACGGCGCATCTGCGCTCCTGACAAGGGAGTTGACGGAGTGTCGGCCGCGCCCCGGGCCCGCCCGGCTCGGCGCGGACCCGCCGAGACTACGACGCGGCGAAGACGATCTCCCGCAGGGCGCGCGCGGCGGCCCGGTCGAGTACCACGGCCGACGCACAGCCCTCCGGCGGCCGCCCGGCCCCGGTGAGCCGGCGCCGCAGCCTGTCGACGGCGGCCCGGTGCCGGAGGAAGGCGTAGCGGGAGACGCCCTGCCCCCGGCTCTGCTGACCCTCCCGCGCCTCGGCCGGTTCGGCGTCCAGCAGCAGCAGGTGCACCCGGCGGCCCTGCCGGGCGGCGGTGCGGGTCAGCCAGAACCGCACCCAGGACAGCGAGCCGCAGTCGTGGACGGCGAGCGGCCCGCCGGCCAGCACCGCGCGCCGCAGCCGCCGGTAGTGCGCGATCCGCGCCAGCGGGCGGTAGAGGGCGTACGGGAGGCGGCCGGGCAGCCTGGCCGCGTACTCCTCGCGGACCAGTTGGGAGTCGACCAGCGGGGCGCGCACGCAGCGGCGCATCAGGGTGCTCTTGCCGCTGCCGGGCAGCCCGGAGACGACCAGCAGGTCGCCGGCGGGGTAGTGCAACGCCACGGGGGCGGGGCCGGCCCGCAGGTCGTGCAGGCCGGGCTGCACCCGTAAGGCCTGCCGGGCGGCGGCGAGGCCCCGTCCAGGGGGCGGCGGCACCCGGGGTGCCGCCGCCTCCGCCGTTCTCGTCCTGGTCACCGGTCCTCCCCGCGCCGTTCCCTCCCTCGGAGCATTACGCATTCCCAAGAGCGAGTAAAGAGCGGTGGTCGCCGGGCCCGGCCGGCCGGTGCCGGATCAGGGCGTGCCGTGCGGGCGGGTCAGCCGAGCTGGGGGGCGACCCGGGAGGCGATGAGCTCCAGGTGGTCGAGGTCGTCCAGGTCCAGGATCTGCAGGTAGACCCGCTCGCTGCCGACGTCCGCGTACCGGCCGATCTTCTCGGCGACCTCGTCCGGGGTACCGGCCAGGCCGTTGGCCTTCAGCTCGTCCACGTCCCGGCCGATCACGGCCGCCCGGCGGGCCACCTCGGCGTCGTCGCGGCCGACGCAGGCCACCAGGGCGTTGGAGTACACCAGGTCGCCGACCGAGCGCCCGGCCTGCTCGACGGCGGCCTTGACCCGGCCGAACTGGGCGGCGCTGTCCTCCACCGAGGCGAACGGCAGGTTGAACTCGTCGGCGAAGCGGGCGGCCAGCGCCGGGGTCCGCTTCGGGCCGAGCCCGCCGACCAGCACCGGGATCCGGTCCTGGGCCGGCTTGGGCAGCGCCGGCGAGCCGGTCAGCGTGTAGTACTCGCCGGCGAAGTCGAAGGTGTCGCCGAGCTTGGTGTTCCACAGGCCGGTGATGATCGCCAGCTGCTCCTCCAGCCTCCCGAACTTCTCCTTCGGGAAGGGGATGCCGTAGGCGGCGTGCTCGGCCTCGTACCAGCCGGCGCCGAGGCCGAACTCGACCCGGCCGCCGCTCATCGCGTCCACCTGGGCGACCTGGATCGCGGTGACGCCGGGCAGGCGGAAGGTGGCGGCGGTCATCAGGGTGCCGAGGCGGATGGTGCGGGTGTCGCGGGCGAGGCCGGCCAGGGTGATCCAGGCGTCGGTCGGCCCGGGCAGGCCGTCGACGTCGCCCATCTTCAGGTAGTGGTCGGAGCGGAAGAAGGCACTGAAGACGCCCAGGTCCTCGGCGGCCCGGGCGACCGCCAGGAGGGTGTCGTAGCTCGCGCCCTGCTGCGGTTCGGTGAAGATGCGGAGATCCATGCGGACCATTCTGGTACAGACCACCCGCGGATCGGCGCAGAGAACCGGCCAAGCCGCCGAAGCTCCCGAAGGTGGCCAAGGTCTCAGCACGGAACCGTCACGAGCCGCCGGTCCGGCCGACCCGCTCGCCTACCGTGGACGGATGTTCGCCACCCCCGACGAGTCCTTCCGGCGCTCCCCCGACGAGCCGGCCGGCTGCCCGCTGCCCGGCATCGTCGCCGCGTTCACGCCACGGCTGGCCGAGTTCGCCTTCGAGCCCGGCTTCGTCGCGATGGTCGACCAGCACGTCGCGATGCTGCGCGAACTGCTGTACGCACAGGGGCCGGAGCTGGCGCCCCGGCCCCTGGACCGTGAGGAACTGTCGGACTACGCGCTCGGCTTCCTGGACGCGCTCACCGAGATCGGCTGGCGGGAGCCGGTGGGGTACGACTACGCGGTGCACCGGCTGACCGCGATCTGCTGGCTGGTGCGCGAGCAGGGCCTGCTGCGGGCCTGAACCCGCCGCGGGTCGCTGCCTAGGGCGTGTTTCATAATTCGCGTCGGATCAGCGCGCGGCGTTGGGCGCCCGGCTGGGCGTGCCGGCGAAGCGTCCTCGTACTGGGCCGTACTTGGACGTTTCGCCGGTGCGTCCAGGCGGGATGCCCGGCGTCGCGCGCCCGGCGGGAATTATGAAACACGCCCTAGCTCGGCCGGTCGCCCGGGCGGCCCGGGTCGATGCCGGGCGGCGGCGGCGGGGTGGTGCCCGGAGCGGCCTGGGTGGTCGGCCGGGCCGGCTGGTTGGCCAGCACGTCCGCCCGGCCCGCCTGGTAGGCGCTGCCGCGCAGTTTGGCGCTCTCCTGCTCGGCGTGGTCCAGCCAGCGCTCCCAGCGCTGGCGCATCGGCAGGATCAGGCCGCCGCCGACACCCACCACCAGCACACCGGCGATCGTGGCGAGCGCCGCGATCAGCACCGGTCCGGTGATCGCGGTGGCGATCCCGGCCTGGCCGAGCGCCGCGATCACGCCCAGCGCGACGATGAACGCCCAGGCGATCGTGGCGACCGTCCGGCCGTACGAGGCGCCGGCGAGCGCGTTGCGCACGATGTCGCGGACGCCGTTGGCGATGGCCATCGCGACCACCACGATCGCGACCGCCACGATGCCCCTGGGCAGCCAGGCGACGATGCTGTGGATCATCACGCTGATCGGGTTCGGGCCGAAGACACCGAACGCCAGTTGCAGCACCATCAGCAGGATCGCGTAGTAGACGATCTTGCAGATGATGCCGGTCATGTCGTAGTTCGACCCGCTCAGGTGGCGGGCCATCCCGGCCCGCTCGGCGACCCGCTCCGAGCCGACCTTGCGCAGCACACGGTCCAGGACCTTGGCGATCGCCTTCGCCACGATCCAGCCGATGACCAGGATCGCCAGGAAGGCGATGAACTGCGGGATGAATTTCGCGATCTTGGACCAGGCGTCGGTGAAACCCGATCCGAAGTCCACGGAGAGTGCGAGCTGCTGAGCCACGGAGTCCTCCACTCGGTGACACGGCGCCACGAGCGGCGCGTGCGACCCCCCACCCTTCGTGGATAGCAGCACCCCGCCCGGCCCGCGCGCGCCTGGTCCCCGGGCTGCTCCCCCCGGGTGAAACGGGCCCGTAGACGCCCCGCGTAAAGTGATGTTCAAGGGCACGGGACGGGGGCGGGACGGGACGGGACGGTGCGGGTGTGAGCAGCGACACGGTGGACGGCGGCACGACGACCGGCAGCACGGCCGGGCACCCGGCACTGCGCTGGCGGGTGCGGCCCGAGGCGGCGCGCGCCGCCGTCCTGGTGCTGCACGGCGGCGAGGAGCACAACCTCTCCCGGCCCGGTCCGGTCAACCTGCCGCTGCTGCGGATGCACGGCTTCCTGCGCTCCCTCGCCAAGGACACCGCCGGCGCCGACGTGGCCGTCGGCACCGTCCGCTACCGCCACCGGGGCTGGAACGGGCAGCGCGCCGATGCCGCGCTGGACGCCCTCGCCGCCCTCGACGAGCTGGCCCGGGAGCTGGGCGAGGTGCCGACCGTCCTGATCGGGCACTCGATGGGCGGGCGCGCGGCCCTGCGGGCCGGCGGCCACCCGGCCGTCACCGGCCTGGTCGCCCTCGCCCCCTGGTGCCCGGCCGAGGACCCGTGCGAGCAACTGGCCGGACGGGACGTGCTCCTGCTGCACGGCGACCGCGACAAGGTCACCCCGCCCGCCGAGACCCGGGCCTTCGCCGCCCGCAGCCGGGCCGCCGGCGCCCGCGTCTGCGGCTACACCGTCACCGGCAGCGGCCACGCCATGCTCCAGCGCATCCCCGACTGGCACCGGGCCACCACCCGCCTGGCCACCGCCCTGCTCGGCCTGCGCCCGCTCCCCGCCGAGACCGCCTCCGCCCTCGCCCTCCCGCCCGCCTCCCCCGAGGCCCTCACCCTCGCCCTGCCCCGCCAGCCGCGCGACTGACCCGGCGCGGACCGGCGGGCGCGCGGGGTCAGCGGGCCAGGCGGCCGAGGAGCGCGGAGGCCGCGGTGATGCCGAGCACGGTGGCCAGGGTCAGGACGGCGAAGTCGAGCGGGAGGTGGGCGCGGGTGCCGATCAGCAGCCCGCGCAGGGCGTCGACCTGGTAGCTGAGCGGGTTGGCCCGGCTGACCACCTGGAGCCAGCCCGGCATCAGGTCCACCGGGTAGAGGGCGTTGGAGCCGAAGAAGAGCGGCATCGTGATCGCCTGGCCGATGCCCATCAGGCGGTCACGGGTGAGCACGATGCCGGCGATGGTCATCGAGAGGCAGGAGAAGAACGCCGAGCCGAGCAGCACGGCGACCACGACCCCGAGCAGCCGCAGCGGGTTCCAGGTCATCGCGACTCCGAGCAGAGCGGCGATCACCACCACGACGACGGCCTGGATCACCGCCTTCACCCCGGCGGCGAAGGCCTTGCCGGTCACCAGCGCGGCGCGCGGGGTGGGGGTGACCAGCAGTTTGGTGAGCACCCCGGAGTCCCGCTCCCAGATGATCATGATGCCGTAGAAGATCGCGATGAACATGGCGGACTGGGCGATGATCCCGGGGGCCAGGAAGTCCAGGTAGGGGATGCCGCCGGTGGGGATGGCCTTGAGCCGGGTGAAGGTCTCCCCGAAGATCAGCAGCCACAGCGCGGGTTGCACGGCCCGGGTGTAGAGCTCGGTGCGGTCGTGGCGCAGCTTCTGCAGTTCGACGGTGCACATCGCCAGCGTCCGGGCGGGCACCAGCCGCCAGCCGGTGCGGGCGCGCGGGGGGACCAGCAGCAGGCCGAGGTCGGGACGGGCGGCGGTCGCGGCGGCAGTGGCAGCGGCAGTGGCGGGGCCCGGGGGCTCAGCCGACGCGGGAGGCGGTGCGGCGGGTACGGCGGACATCGCTGAACTCTCCTTCCGGAGCCTCGCCGGGGGCCAGCTCGCGGCCCGCGAAGTGGCGGAACACGTCGTCCAGACTGGGGTCGGCGAGCTGCGGATCCTGCGCGCGGACCACGGTCTTCAGCTCCTCGGTGGTGCCGAGCGCCCGGATCCGGCCACGGTCCATCAGGGCGATCCGGTCGCAGTAGCGGTCGGCCTCGTCCATGTAGTGGGTGGTGACCAGCACGGTCATCCCGGTGGCCTGCCGGACCGCCTCGACGCACTCCCAGACGCCGGTGCGGGCGATCGGGTCCAGGCCGATGGTGGGCTCGTCCATCACCAGCAGGCACGGGGCGCTGACCAGGGCCTGGGCGAGCTCCAGCCGGCGGACCATGCCGCCGGAGTAGGTGCCGGCCATCCGGTCGGCCGCCTCGGCGAGGCCGACGGCGGCCAGCGCCTGGGCGACCCGCTCGCGGCGCTCGCCGTGCGACACGTCGAAGACGCGGGCGAACAGCGCGACGTTCTCCCGACCGGTCAGCCCGCCGTCCGCGGAGAGCTGCTGCGGCACGTAGCCGAGCAGCCGGCGGACCTCCATCCGCTGCCGGGCGGGGTCGTGGCCGAAGACCCGCACCATGCCGGCGCGGACCGGCAGCAGGGTGGTGATCGCCCGGATCGTGGTGGTCTTGCCCGCGCCGTTGGGGCCGAGCAGGCCGAACACCTCGCCGGTGCGCACCGTCAGGTCGACACCGTCGACGGCCTTGGTGCCGGCACCCTTCCCGCGCCCGTGGTGGAAGGTGTACTCCAGACCGCGGCAGGCCACCGCCGCGTCACCGCCGTCCTCCGGGAACGTCATCGCTCCTCCTCCCCCGGCTCACCGGGCCGGGTGCGCAGGCCCGTCGCCACCTCGCGCAGCGCGGGCACCGCGGCGGCCAGGGCCGCCCGGGAGTCGGCGGGCAGCCCGGCCACCACCTCCCCCACCAGCGCGGCGCGCCGGGCCCGCCAGACCGCGAGGCGTTCGACGGCCTCGTCGGTGGCGTACAGCAGGGCGGCCCGGCGGTCGGCCGGGTCCACCTCCCGGCGCAGCAGCCGCAGCGCGACCAGCTGGTTGACCAGGGTGGAGACCGAGTTGCCGGCGAGGCACAGCTCCTCGGCCGCGTCGGACACCCGCAGCCCGGGGGTGTCCATCACCAGGCGGAGCAGTTCGATCTGCGCCCCGCGCAGCCTCGGCTCGGTGAGTCCCTGCCGCAGCCGGCGGCGGACCAGGCGCTGGATGCCGACCAGCAGGGCGGAGAGTTCGTCGGCCACGTCGGGATCGGGGGTCGCCGGGAGGTCGGCGGCCGGTGCGGGGGCGAGCGTTTCCGGTGTCGCACTCATACCCCCGATTTTAGCTCTCAGTGAGAGGTATTCGTCCAGAGGACGGACGGGGTGGACCGGAGGGCTGCCGGGCGAGGCGCGACTGTGCCAGGATCCCGGGTGACCGTGTACGGACACCCACCCACCCTCACCGCTGGGGACCATCATGAGAAGACTCGCGCTCCGCGCGCTGTCCGCGGCAACGGCGCTGTCCACGTTGCTCGTTGCGCTGGCGGCCACTGCGGCGACCGGCACTGCGGCGACCATCCCCGCGAGGGCCCCCGCCCCGGCCGCCGCCACCGACGCCGCCGCCCCGGTGCCGCTCAGCGGCGCGCAGTTGGCGGCCTCCTGGGCGGGGCCGCTCAGCACCCGGGGGCGGTACGTCGTCGACGCGTCGGGCGACCGGTTCAAGCTGAAGTCCGGCAACTGGTCCGGCGCGCAGGGCACGTGGCAGGGCAGCGGCTCGACCACCGATCCGGCGAACAACCAGGCCGGCCAGGTCTCGTACAACCTGCCGCTCGGCCTCGACCGGGCGCCGCTGTCCGAGATCATGGCGGGCTTCCACAGCCTCGGGCTGAACAGCGTCCGGCTGCCGTTCGCGGACGCGATGATCCGGGACACCGCCGCCGTCCCGGACGCCGCCGTCGCCGCCAACCCCGGGCTGCGCGGCAGCACCCCGCTCCAGGTGTACGACGCGGTGGTGGCGGCGCTCACCGCCGACGGGTTCGCGGTGATCCTCAACAACCACACCACCAGGTACCGGTTCTGCTGCGGCCTGGACGGCAACGAGCGGTGGAACAGCGGCCAGTCCACCGAGACCTGGGAGCAGGACTGGCTGTTCATGGTGAACCGGTACCGGGCCAACAAGCGCGTGGTCGGCGCCGACCTGCGCAACGAGGTCCGCCGCGACACCTGGGACGACCCCAACTGGGGCCTGGGCGACGGCCACGACGCGTACGCCGCCTTCGAGGAGGCGGGCAACCGGATCCTCCGGGCCGCCCCCGACCTGCTGATCATCATGGAGGGCATCAACTGGCAGGGCGTCCCGCTGGCGGGCCTGCCGCACGGCCGTCCGATGCTCAAGCCGGTGGCCACGCTCTCCCACACCCTGATCGACTCGGGCAAGCTGGTCTACTCGGCGCACTTCTACGGGTACACCGGCTCGGCCAACACCGGCGCGGGCAGCGGGCCGGGCGCCACCGGCGATCCGCGCTACCAGGACCTGACGCCCGGTCAACTCGCTGCGGTGGTCGACGAGGAGGCGCTCTTCGTCACCCGCGCCGGGCAGCACTTCACCGCCCCGGTCTGGATCAGCGAGTTCGGTGCGGGCGGGCGGGGCTCGACCGACGCCAAGGAGCAGGCCTGGTTCGACCGCTTCACCGCGATCCTGGCCGAGCACGACACCGACTTCGCCGTCTGGCCGCTGGTCGGGTGGCACAACGACGGTGTACCACAGGACAGTTGGGCACTTCTCCACTACGACCGGGCGGGCCGGCGGCTGAGCGTCGAGGACCCGGGCGACTGGCGCGCCGCGTACTGGAACCGACTGGTCGCCGCCCCCGGGTACACCGGCCCGGTCCCGGTCCCCGCCCGCTGGAACCTGCTCGACCTCGACCACGCCGACCAGAACGCCTCCCGGCGGATGCTGGCCCTGCCCGACTGGAGCAGCGGCAACCGCAAGGGGAACTGCCCGGACGGCCAGCGCCTGATCGGCCTCGGCCGCGGTGACGGCCGTGGCCTGTGCACCGACGCCGGGCAGCCCGCCACCGGGCCCGACGCCTGGACGACCGTCACGGACGAGCGCTACGTCACCGGCGGCGACTGGGCGCCCGGCTACGACAAACTCCAGTGCCCGGACGGCCGGTTCGCGGTCGGCTACAGCGTCCGCGCCGACGCGATGGCCGCCCTGCTCTGCGCCCCGGCCGCGGCCGCGCCGCCCGCCGCGACCGACCGGGTGCTCTGGTTCGACCACGGCGACAACCGGCCCCCGGTCACCACCGGCGCCGACTCGGCGGCCAGCGACTGGGCTCCCGGGGCCTACAAGGGGCAGTGCGCCTCGAACGAGTACGTCGCGGGAGTCGCCTTCACCTGGCGCTGGCTGCACGCCGGCGTCCCGGACGCGCTGCTCTGCCGTCCGCTGGCCTGACACCGCCGCTGCCGGGGCCCGGCCGACGGGCCGGGCCCCGGCGGGAACGGTTCAGCTCAGCGCGGCCTGGGACTCCACGACCACGCCGTACAGGTCGCCGATGGTCGCCAGGGCGCTGCGGTGCAGCTGGGCGGCGCTCACCCGGGTACCCGCCGAGGCGAGCGGGCGGGTCGCGCAGGCGTCGGCGACGACGGTCGGCCGGTTGCCGCGCAGGAAGGCGCCCGCGGTGGTGAAGGCCACGCACATGTGGGTCATGAAGCCGGCGACCACCACGTCCTGGTGGCCGGCCTCGTCGAGCAGGGCGCCCAGGCCGGTGCCGACGAAGGCGTCCGGGGCCTGCTTGACGACCACGGCCTCGCCCTCGGCCGGCGCCACGGCGGGGTGGATCTGCCCGATCTCGGCACGGACGTCGTACGGGGTGCCCGCGCCGCCGTCGTTGATCACGTGGATGACCGTGGCGCCCGCCGCACGCGCCCGGGCGAGCAGGGCCGCGGCCGCGTCGAGCGCCTCCCGCCAGCCCTCCAGCTCCATCACGCCGCGCACGTAGGTGTTCTGGTAGTCGATCAGGATCAGCGTGGACGCGGCGAGCGTGGCGGGCGTCTCGTCGAGGCCGTTCAGGGCGCGCAGGGTCGTCGTGGGCATGGGGGGACCACCTTCGGTTCGGTACACGGGTAAGGGCGGGCGGCGGCTGCGACGGCCGCGGCGGCCCGCCTCCGGAACGCTACGACCGGCCACCGGATGTCGGCAATGCCGTCTAACCTGCAGATTCCGACATCGAGAGAGCATCGAGAGAGCAAGGTGGGGGCCGTGGGCGCCGTACAACGACTGATCGTCATCGTCCTGTTCGAGGGCGTCGACCTGCTCGACGTCACCGGACCGCCCGAGGTGTTCTCCCTCGTCCGGCGGGAGACCGGCGACGCGACCGGCTACCGCGTCGTCCTCGCCGCCGCGACCGCGGACCCGGTCACCACCGCCGCCGGCGTGCGGATCCTGCCCGACCTCACCTTCGACGAGGCCGCCGCGAGCGCCATCGACACCCTGCTGGTGCCCGGCGCCGTCGAGGTGGACGGCCCGCGCCGGGTCCGCCCGCGCACCGACCCGGCCGTGGTCGACTGGGTGCGCACCCTCGCCGGGCGCTCACGCCGCATCGCCTCGGTCTGCGTCGGCGCGCACCTGCTCGCCGCCGCCGGGCTCCTCGACGGCAAGCGCGCCACCACCCACTGGTCGACCGCCGCGCAACTGGCCGCCGAGTACCCGGAGATCGAGGTGGACGCCGACCCGATCTTCATCCGCGAGGGCGACGTCTGGACCGGCGCGGGCATCAGCGCCTGCCTCGACCTCTCCCTCGCCCTGGTCGCCGAGGACTTCGGCGAGGAGCTCGCGCTGAGGGTCGCCCGCCAGCTCGTGATGTACCTCAAACGCCCCGGCGGCCAGAGCCAGTTCAGTGTCCCGCTGGAACCCGTCTCCACCACCCGGCGGGTCGAGGAGCTGCGCCACCACGTCCTGCGCAACCTCACCGGCCGGCTCACCGTCCCCGATCTCGCCGCCCACGCCCACGTCAGCGAAAGGCAGTTGACCCGGATCTTCAAGACCGAACTGGGCACCACGCCCAGCGCCTACATCGAGTCGGCCCGGGTCGAACTCGCCCGCCACCAGCTCGAATCCACCGATGCCACGCTCGACCGCGTCGCCGCCGACTGCGGGTTCGGCACCACCGACACCCTGGTCCGGGCCTTCCGCCGCCGGCTCGACACCACCCCGACCGAGTACCGCCACCGCTTCCGCACCGCCACGCCCACGCCCTGGGGGCCGCCCCCGGTCAGAGCGGCAGCCGGACCGTGAACACGGTGCGCCCCGGCCGGCTCGCCGCGTCCACCGTGCCGCCGTGCGCCCGGACCACCGCCCGCACGATCGACAGGCCGAGCCCCGTCGACCCGGTCGAGCGCGAGCGGGCGCGGTCCCCCCGGACGAACCGCTCGAACATCCGGCCCGCCAGCTCCGGCGCGATCCCCGGGCCGTCGTCGGCGACGGCCAGCCGCACCCCCGCCCCGGCCGGCTCCAGGCTCAGCTCGACCTCGGTGCCGGGCGGGGTGTGGGTCCGGGCGTTCGCCAGCAGGTTGACCACCACCTGGCTGAGCCGGTCCGCGTCCCCGCGCACCAGCACCGGTTCCTCGGGCAGCGCCAGGCGCCAGCGGTGCCCGGGCCCGGCCGCCCGGGCGTCGGCCACCGCGTTCAGCGCGATCCGGGTCAGGTCGACCTCGGCGTCGGCCAGCGGCCGGCCGGCGTCCAGCCGGGCGAGCAGCAGCAGGTCCTCGACGATCGCGCCCATCCGCACCGCTTCGGCGTCGATCCGCTCCAGCGAGTGCCGGACCGGCCCGGGCACCGCGCCCGGGTGGCGCAGCGCGAGTTCGGCGTGGCCGCGGACCGCCGCCACGGGGGTGCGCAGCTCGTGGCTGGCGTCGGCCGCGAACGCCCGCAGCCGCTCCTCCACCGCGTGCCGGCGGGCCAGCGCGTCGCCCACGTGCCCGAGCATCCGGTTGAGCGCCGCGCCGACCCGGCCGACCTCCGTCCGCGGATCGTCGTCCGGGACGCGTTCGGCCAGCGTGACGGCGCCGCTGGCGAGCGGCAGCGCGGCGACCCGCTCGGCCGTGCCCACCACCCGCCGCAGCGGACGCAGCGACCAGCCGACCCAGACCGCCCCGGCCGCCCCCGCCCCGGCGACGGCGATCGCGAAGACGGTCAGCTCCAGGGTCGCCAGCCGGTCCACGGTGTCCTCGGCCGGGCGCAGCGGCAGTCCGCTGACCAGCACGTCGCCGTCCCGGCCGGCCACCGCGCGCACCCGGTAGTGGCCCTGCGCGCGGCCCAGGTCGACGGTGCGGGCCGGCCCGCCGACCGGCAGGGCGGCCAGGGCCCGCTGCTCGGCCGGCGAGAACACCAGCCGGTCGTCGGCGCTGGGGCCGTTGGCGTCGTCGGCGTCCCCGTCGACCACGCCCGCCGCGGTGACCCGGCCATCCAGCAGCCGGGCGCCCAGGGTGCCGGGGGTCTGCGCCCGGGTGTCGGTGCCGCCGCCCTGGCCGGCGTGCTCCAGGCTGGCGGCGTAGCGCCCGCCGGCGTCGGCGAGCTGCTGGTCCAGGCGGTCCACCAGGAAGTGGCGCAGCGCCGCCGTGGTGGCGAGGCCGACCGCGGCGCAGGTCACCACCAGCAGCACCAGCAGGCCGGCGATCAGCCGGGCCCGCAGCGTCCGCGGCACCAGCCGGGCGGCCCGGCGGCGCGCCCTGGCGGCGCCCGTCACGGGGCCGCCGGTCACGGGGCCGCCCGTCGTGGGCCGGCCGGTCACGGGGCCGCCTTGATCAGGTAGCCGGCGCCGCGCACCGTGTGGATCATCGGCGTCCGGCCCGCGTCCAGCTTCTTGCGCAGATAGCTGATGTACAGCTCGACGACGTGCGCCTGCCCGCCGAAGTCGTACGACCAGACGGCGTCCAGGATCTGCGCCTTGCTGAGCACCTGCCGCGGGTGGTGCATCAGGTGGGCGAGCAGCGCGTACTCGGTCGGGCTGAGGTCGACCACCTCACCGGCGCGGGTGACCTCGCGGGCCCGCTCGTCGAGGACGAGGTCGCCGAGCACCAGGGCGTGCGCGGGCGGTTGCCCCGCGGCCCCCGGCGGGGTGGCGCGGCGCAGCAGCCCGCGCAGCCGGACCACCACCTCGGCCAGGCTGAACGGCTTGGTCACGTAGTCGTCGCCACCCGCCGCGATGCCCGCGATCCGGTCCTCGACGGCGTCCCGGGCGGTGAGGAAGAGCACCCGCACCTCGGGCCGCTCGGCGTGGATGCGGCGCAGCACCTCCATGCCGTCGAGGTCGGGGAGCATCATGTCGAGCACCACGGCGTCCGGGCGCCAGTGCGCCGCCGCCCGGACGGCGGCCAGACCGGTGGTCTCGCCCCGTGCCTGCCAGCCCTCGTAGCGGACCGCGCCGCAGACCACCTCCACCAGGTCCGGTTCGTCGTCGACGACGAGGACCCGCCAGTCCTGCCGGTCGGCGCCCCGCTCGGCGGTGTCGTCCATGGTGCTCCCTGGGTGCAGGCGGTCGGCCGCCTTCATCCTGGCCCACCGCGATGAGAAAGCCGTGAGACCGGCAGTCGCCCGGGAAACCCGATCCACCCACCCTGACCTGCGGCGACATCGCCGGAGGCGACGGGGGCGACGGCCCCGGTTCAGAGCCGGCTCAGAGGTTGCGGTGCGATCGTGGTGCGCCCCGGCGGTGCTCGCCCGCCGGGCCCGAAGGAGGATCCCCGATGGCCACCGCCGCCCCGCCGAGACCCGCCGCCCGCACCCGCCGGGCGGCCCCGCGCCGCCCGGCCGCCGCCCGGCCGGACGCGGTGCTGGGCCTGATCGCCGCCGGGGCGCTCGGCGTCCTCGCGCTGTGGTGGTCCGACACCCCGGCGGTCGCCGGCGCGGCCGGCTGGCTGACCGGGGCGGGCCGGATCACCGGCCTGCTCGCCGGGTACGCGGCGCCGGTGCTGCTCCTGCTGATGGCCCGGCTGCCGCCGGTGGAGCGCGGGGTCGGCGCCGACCGGCTGGCCCGCTGGCACGCGTTCGGCGGGCGCTGGCTGGTCGCCGTGGTGACGGTGCACGTGCTGTCGGTCGTCTGGGGGTACGCGCTGACGGACGGGCGCGGCCTGTTCGGCGAGGGCGTGGAGATCGTCCTCCACTACTCCGAGATGCTCAAGGCCGCGCTGGGCACCCTGCTGATGCTGGGCACCGGCGCCGTCTCCGCCCGGGCCGCCCGGCGCCGCCTCCCGTACGAGGCCTGGTACTACCTGCACCTGGCCACCTACCTCGCGGTGGCGCTCGCCTTCGGCCACCAGCTGGCCACCGGCGCCGACCTCGGCGACGGCCCGGCCCGCGCCGCCTGGTACGCGCTCTACCTCGGCACCGCCGCCCTGCTGGGCTGGTACCGGCTGGCCCGGCCCTGGCGGCTCGACCGCCGGCACCGGCTGCGGGTGGCGGAGGTCCGCCGGGAGGGGCCGGGCGTGGTGTCGCTGTTCCTGACCGGTCGGCGGCTGGACGAACTCCGGGCCGAGCCGGGCCAGTTCTTCCGCCTCCAGTTCCAGACTCCCGGCCTGCGGTGGGCCGCCAACCCGTACTCGCTGTCCGCGCCGCCGCGCCCGGACTTCCTGCGCTTCACCGTCAAGGACCTCGGCGGGCACAGCGCCGCGGTGGCCGCGCTGCGCCCGGGCACCCCGGTGCGCGCCGAGGGCCCGTACGGGGCGTTCACGGGGCGGCTGCAACGGCGGCGCCGGGTGCTGCTGCTCGGGGCTGGGGTGGGGATCACCCCGCTGCGGGCGCTGTTCGAGACGCTGCCGGGCGAGCTGACCCTGGTCCAGCGGGCCGGACGCCCGGAGGACGTGCTGTTCCGGGCGGAGCTGGCGGAGGTGGCCCGGCGGCGGGGCGCCGCAGTGCACGAACTGGTCGGCCCGCGGGCGCGGATCGGCGACCTCGGCCGCGCGCTCGCCCGGCTCGTCCCCGACCTCGCCGAGCACGAGGTCTACCTGTGCGGGCCGGACGCGCTGGCCGAGGAGGCCGTCCGTTCGCTGCGGGCCGCCGGGGTGCGGGCGGGGCGCATCCACCGGGAGTCCTTCGACTTCTGAGCCCGATCGCCGAGCCCGCCGGACCTGCCGAGCCCGTCCCACCACGCCACCTCCACCACACCCCGAGGAGCCCCGCCCATGCGCCGAGCCGTCGTCACCGGTGCCGCCACCGCGGCCGGAGTCGTCCTGCTGCTCTCCCTCAAACCGCACGGGGCCACCGGGCCCGCGCCGGTGATCAGCTCCGGCGGCACGGGCTCGTCCGGTGCCACGGGCTCGTCCGGCACCGGTTCGTCCGGCACCGGTTCGTCCGGCACCGCCGCCGGGGCCTCCGACGCCACCGCCGGGCCGTCGGGCTCCCCCACCGCACCGGCCGCCGGTGGCTCTGGCGGCACCGGCGGCACCCGGAAGGTCACCGGCGACGCCGTGAACACCCGCTACGGCCCCGTCCAGGTCGAGGTCACCCTCGCTGGCAGCCGGATCACCGCCGTCGACGTCGTCAAGTACCCCACCGAGGACCGCCGGGACCGCGAGATCAACAGTTCCGCGCTGCCCCTGCTCAACCAGGAGGCGATCGCCGCGCAGAGCGCCGGGATCGACGTGGTCAGCGGCGCGACCTTCACCAGCGACGGCTACGTCCGCTCCCTACAGAGCGCGCTCGACCGCGCCGGGCGGTGAGGCACGGTGCTCCGCCACGCCGAACCCGTCATGGGCACCGTCTTCTCGATCGCCGTCCGCGATCCCGGCCCGGACACGCCCGCCGCGCTCCGCCGGATCGCCGACCGGCTGCACCGGATCGACGCGGTGTTCTCGCCCTACCGGCCGGACAGCGACATCAGCCGCCTCGACCGGGGCGAACTCGCCCTCGCCGACTGCGATCCGCAGGTCCGCGCCGTCCTGGCCGCCTGCCGCGAGGTCGCCGCGCAGACCGACGGCTTCTTCACCGAGCGGCCCGGCGGCCGGCTCGACCCGAGCGGCTGGGTCAAGGGGTGGGCGGTCGAGGAGGCGGCGGGGCTGCTGCGCGCCGCCGGGGCCCGGCAGTACTGCGTCAGCGGCGGCGGGGACGTGCAGACCGCCGGCGGGCCGTGGCGGATCGGGGTCGCCCACCCGCTGCGGCCGGACGCGCTGGCCGCCGTCCTGGGCGGCGACGACCTCGCGGTGGCCACCTCCGGCACCGCCGAGCGCGGCGCGCACATCCTCGATCCGCACACCGGCCGGCCGGCGCTCGGCCTCGCCTCGCTGACCCTGGTCGGCGCCCCCGGCACCGGGATCGCCCGCACCGACGCCTGGGCCACCGGCGCCTTCGCGATGGGCCCCGACCGCGCGCTCGTCTGGGCCGCCCGGCAGCCCGGCGTCGAGGCCCTCGCCGTCCTGCCCGACGGGACCAAGCGCTGGACGCCCGGCCTGCCCCGGCACCTCCCGCCCACCGGCCCCGCCGACTGGCGGCCGGCCGCCCCGGCGGCCCGAGCAGGGCCGTTTGCGCGCCAACTGGCTTTCGAACGCTGATAGTTCACTCCATCAGGTGAAGAACTCGATCATGACTCATCCGCCCCGACCCGGGTGGCCGATAGTGGGGAGACCGATCGGACGCACACCATCCGGTCCCACCGGAACGCGTGGACCCGCGGACACGCGTGAACCCACGGAAAGAGGTAGCGACACATGCCCACCGAGGCCACCCGGCGGATCGACCTCGTCTTCTCCCTGTTCGACGCCAACCGCAACGGCGTCGTCGAGGTCGACGACTTCAACCTGATGACGGCCCGCGTGGTCGCGGCCGCCGCCGATTCGGACGACGCCGCGAAGGCCGCGATCCGCGCCGCCTTCCGGCGCTACTGGACCACCCTGGTCAGCGAGTTGGACACCGACGGCGACGGCGTGATCAGCCGCGAGGAGTTCGGCGGCTTCGTCCTCTCGCCCGAGCGCTTCGGCCCCACCGCCGGCGAGTTCGCCGACGCCCTGGCCGCGCTCGGCGACCCGGACGGCGACGGCCTGATCGAGCGCCCGCTGTTCGTGGCGCTGATGTCCGCGATCGGCTTCGAGCACGCCAACGTCCACGCCCTCTTCGACGCCTTCGGCCCCACCCCCGAGGACCGCATCACGGTGGCCGTCTGGGCCGCCGGGATCCGCGACTACTACGCCCCGGACAAGGTCGGCATCCCCGGCGACCTGCTGGTGGGCCAACCGGCCGCCTGATCTCCCCGGGGCGCGCCCGCCCCGGATCGGCTGAGCGACGGCGCCGCCGCCCCGCACCTGCCCGGCGGCGCCGTCCCGCGCTTCGCGCACCGGGCCCACGGCCGCCCGCGCCACCACCCACGACCGGTCCGCCGGGCAGGTCCTGTCCGGCCGATCCTGCCGGACAGGACCTGGTCGCGGCTTCCCGAAGTCCGAACACCAGGAGGGATCATGGCCACCGCCGCCCGCCCCCGTGCCGGCGTCGACGAGGGCGTCGGACCGACCGCCCTGATGGTCGCCGCCGCCCGCGCGATCGAGACCCACCGCCCCGACGCCCTCGCCCGGGACGCCCACGCCGAGCACTTCGTACGCGCCGCCCGGTCTTCCGCGCACTGGCCGGTGCACCCCCGGGACGTCCCGGGCGGCGAGGCCGATCCGCTCTGGGGGCGGCTCGGCCGCTACCTCGCCCTGCGGACGAGGGCGCTGGACGACCAGCTGCTGTGGTCCGCCCACCTGGGCGTCCGCCAGGTCGTCCTGCTCGGCGCCGGCCTGGACACCCGGGCCTTCCGGCTCGACTGGCCCGCCGACCTCGCCGTCTTCGAGGTCGACCGGCCCGAGGTCCTCGCCTTCAAGCAGCGCGTCCTCGACCGGGTCGACGCCCGGCCGGCGGCGCGCCGCGTACCGGTGGCCGCCGACCTGCGCGGCGACTGGGCCGACGCCCTCACCGCGGCCGGCTTCCAGCCCGCCGAGCCGACCGCCTGGCTCGCCGAGGGCCTGCTGCCCTACCTGCCCGCCGCCGCCGAACAGCGACTCGCGGCCGCCGTCGACCGACTCGGCGCCGCAGGAAGCACCTTGGCGTACGAGGCCAAGCTCGGACCGGAGTCCGCGGCGGTCCGCGACAACCCCGTCTACACGACCGCTCGCGAGCGGCTCGGGGTCGACCTGCTCGCCCTGTTCGACGCCGGGCCCCGCCCCGACACCACCGCCGATCTCACCGCGCGCGGCTGGTCCACCACCGTCCACACCCCGTTCGACTTCACCCGCCACTACGGCCGCGGCCCCCGGCCCGAACCCCACGACGCCTTCGCCGCCAACCGCTGGGTCTTCGCCACCCGGTGACGCCCCCGCTCCGGGCTGCCCCGGCCGGCTCCGGCCCGCCCGGTGTTCGGTTCTGCGCACAGGCCGCCGCCGCACGGGCCCGACGTGATCCAACGGACACGCCCTAGACTTCGGCCATGCTCAAAGCCGACCGTACCGCCCGGATCCTCACCCACATCACCGAGGCGGGCAGCGCCGATGTGCACGAGCTGGCCGGCCTCCTCCAGGTGTCACCGGCCACCGTCCGCCGGGACCTCCAGGAACTGCACGACCAGGGCCTGCTGCACCGCACCCGTGGCGGGGCGGTCACCGGTGCCGTCAACCTCGAACTGCCGCTGCGCCACAAGCACGGGACGCGGCAGGCGGAGAAGCGGCGGATCGCGCTGGCGGCCGACCGGCTGGTGCCGGACGGCGCCGTGGTGGGCCTGACGGGCGGCACGACGACGAGCGAGCTGGCCCGGGTGCTGGCCGAGCGCGGCGGGATCACCATCGTGACCAACGCGGTCAACATCGCGGCGGACCTCATCGTCCGGCCGGAGGTCCGCCTGGTGGTGGTCGGCGGCCTGGCCCGGACCACGAGTTACGAGCTGGTGGGGCCGGCCGCCGACCGGATGCTCGCCCAGTACCACCTGGACCTCGCGTTCATCGGGGTGGACGGCCTGACCGCGCAGGACGGCTGCACGACGCACGACGAGATGGAGGCCCAGACCGACCGCGCGTTCCTGCACGCCAGCGCGCGGTCGGTGGTCCTGGCGGACAGCACCAAGATCGGCCGGGTGACCTTCGCCAAGATCTGCCCGCTCGCCGAGGTGCACGACCTCGTCACCGACGACGAGGCCACCGCGGCGCAGGAGAAGGCGATCGCCGCCTGCGGGGTGCGGGTCGCGCGCGTCTGACCTGTTCACGCGGGGTGCCCGGCCGGGGAGAACCGGCCGGGCTCTCTGTCGCACCGTCAGTTGTCATGCAACGGTCCGATAACGACATCCGGGCGACACCTCGACCCCGCCGGTCCGCCTCGTGAATACTGCCCGACGCCACGCTCTTTCGAATCTGCTCAGAACCAGCGCTCTTCAAGCAACTAGGATCAAGCGGCGTACGAAGGCGGTAACTGCGGTGAACACACGTGTACGTACCCTCTGGGCGGTCTGTGCCGTCGGCGCGCTCGCCCTCACGGCGTGCGGCGGCAGCAGTGGCGGCGGGTCCTCCCCGAACGGCGCCGTGACGCTCAAACTCGTCGCCGCCGACTACGGCGAGAAGGAGTCCAACAGCTCCAAGGCCTACTGGAACGGCGTCGCCACCGCGTTCACCGCGGCCAACCCCGGCATCAGGGTCGACGTCCAGGTGATGAACTGGAACGACATCGACAAGCAGGTCAAGACGATGATCCAGAGCGGCAACGTCCCCGACGTCCTGCAGACCGGGGGCTACGCCGACAAGGTCGCCGACGACCTCCTCTACAAGGCCGAGGACGTCCTGTCCGCCGACACCCGGGCCGACCTGATCCCGAGCTTCGCCGAGGCCGGCCGGGTCGACGGCGTGCAGTACGGCATCCCGTTCGTCTCCTCCGCCCGCGCCCTCTTCTACAACAAGGCCGTCTTCCAGCAGGCCGGCATCACCCAGCCGCCCGCCACCTGGGACGAGGTGCGCAAGGACGCCGAACTGATCAAGGCCAAGGCGCCCGGGGTCACCCCGTACGCGCTGCCGCTCGGCCCGGAGGAGGCCCAGGGCGAGAGCATGATCTGGGAGCTCGGCAACGGCGGCGGCCCCACCGCCAAGGACGGCACGTACGCCATCGACAGCCAGGCCGACGTCGACACCTTCCGCTGGCTCAAGGCCAACCTCGTCGACCCCGGCCTGACCTACGCCAACCCGGCCACCACCGACCGCAAGACCGCCTTCGCCGACTTCGCCGCGGGCAAGGCCGCCATGGCCAACGGCCACCCCTCGCTGATCCAGATGGCCAAGGACGGCAAGGTCGACTACGGCGTCGCGCCCATCCCCGGCAGGACCGGCCCGCTCGCCTCCACCCTCGGCGTCGCGGACTGGACGATGGCCTTCAAGAAGAACGGCCACCGCGACCAGATCAGGAAGTTCCTCGACTTCGCGTACTCCAAGGACAACACGCTCGCCTTCGACGAGACCTACAACCTGATGCCGGTCACCCAGAGCACCCTGCGCGAGATGACCGCCAGCGGCAAGCACAAGGACCTCGAACCGTTCTTCGCCCTCCTGCCGAACGCCGTCTTCTACCCGCTCGGCAACACCACCTGGGACGCGGTCTCGGCCGAGCTCAAGAAGAGCATCGGCACCGCCGTCGCCGGGGACCCGGCCAAGGTGCTCGGCGACCTGCAGAAGAAGGCCCGGGACGCCGTCGCTAACAAGTAGGACACGCCCGCCCCGGCCCGCGCCCCGTCCGAAAGGCACCGCCGTGTCCCTCGACTCCCCCACCCCCCGAGCCCCCGGGCCCGGCCGGCCCGCCCGGACGGGCTCCGGCCCCGGTCGGCTCGGACCACTGCCGTGGATCGCCCCGGCCGTCCTGCTGATCCTGGCCGTCGTCCTGTGGCCCGTCTACGAGATGGTCCGCACCTCGTTCCTGCGCATCAGCACCAGCGGGTTCGTCCGCGGCTCCGCCGGGCTGGACAAGTACCGCAAGCTCCTCGGCGAGGCCGACCTCGGCCGGGTGCTGCTCTCGACGGTGGTCTGGACGGTGGCCGTCGTCGGCCTGACGATGGCGCTCTCGCTCGGCCTGGCCCAGCTGTTCAACCAGCGCTTCCCCGGGCGCAGGTTCGCCCGCTGGGCCCTGATCGCCCCCTGGGCGGCGTCCGTCCTGATGACCGCCATCGGCTTCCGGTGGATGCTCGACCGGACGGCCGGCGTGCTCAACACCGCGCTGACCGACCTCGGCCTGGTCGACGGCCCCCGGGACTGGCTCGGCGACCCGTCGACCGCCTGGCCCTGGATGGTCCTCGTCGCCGTCTTCGTCTCGCTGCCGTTCACCACCTACACCCTGCTCGCCGGCCTGCAGACCGTCCCCGGCGAGCTGTACGAGGCGGCCCGGGTGGACGGCGCCTCCCCCTGGCAGGCCTACCGGAGGATCACCCTGCCGCTGCTGCGCCCGGCCTTCCTGGTCGGCCTCGTGATCAACCTGATCAACGTCTTCAACTCCTTCCCCGTCATCTGGGGCATGACCCAGGGCGGCCCGGGCAGCGCCACGGCCACCAGCACGGTGTTCATGTACCAGCTGAAGAACACCGACATCGGCGAGTCCGCGGCCATGTCGGTGGTCAACTTCGCCCTGGTGGTGCTGATGGTGCTGGTCTTCCTCAAGGTCGGCCGCTGGAACGGGGAGGAGCGTTGACGGCCCGCCCGCCCGCGCACCGGCCACGCCCGCCCGCGCACCGGATCCGGCCGCGCGCCCTGGTCATGGCGGCGGCGGCCTGGCTGCTGGCGGCGGTCTTCCTGCTCCCGTACCTGGAGATGGCCGTCACCGCGCTGCGCCCCGCCGACGAACTGCGCGACGCGGGCTACCTGCCGCGCCACCCCGCCTGGTCCAACTTCGTCGACGTCTGGCGCGAGTCGACGCTCGGCGCCAATCTCAAGGTCACCCTGCTGGTCGCCGGGGGCTCCACCGTGCTCGCGCTGCTGGTCGCGCTGCCCGCCGCGTACTGCACCGCGCGGTTCAGGTACCGGGGCCGCAAGCTCTTCCTGCTGCTCGTCCTGGTCACCCAGATGTTCCAGCCGACCTCGCTGCTGGTGGGCCTCTACCGCGAGTTCTACCAGCTGGACATGCTCAACTCGGTCTGGACGCTGATCCTCTGCAACGCCGCCTTCAACCTGGCCTTCGCCGTCTGGATCCTCACCGCCTACATCGGCTCGATCCCGGTCGAGTTGGAGGAGGCCGCGCTGCTCGACGGCCTCGGCCGGCTCGGGGCGCTGCGCCGGGTGGTGCTGCCGCTGGCCATGCCCGGCGTGGTCACCGCGGTGATCTTCACCTTCATCTCCGCCTGGAACGAGTTCGTGATGGGCCTGACCCTGTCGACGGCCCCGGAGAGCCAGCCGCTGACCGTCGGCATCAACGGGTTCATCGGCAACTACACCGTGGAGTGGAACTACCTGTTCGCCGGATCGGTGGTCGCGATCGTGCCGGTCGTGGTGCTGTTCGCCGTCATCGAGCGCCACGTGGTCTCCGGGCTGACCGCCGGATCGGTCAAGTAGCCCCGGCCGTCCGGGGTGTCGGGAACGGTGACCCCGCCATTGACATGGACCGGCCACAACTGTGAATGTTGCTTGTATTCCCCCATGTTCAAGCAGCTTCGCGCAGTAAGTGAACATCTCTTGCTCATCCGACGGGAGAACACACCGTGCGCTTGGTACGACCTCGCCTCCGCCGGGCCGCCCTCACCGTGGCCCTCACCAGCATCGCCGCCGTGGCCGGGCCCGCCCTGCCGGCCCGCGCCGCCACCCCCGGCTCCGCCGTCCTCGACGGCGGCCACCAGAGCACCACCTGGCAGAGCCCCACGTACGCCAAGGGCACCCTCGGCGGCGCCGCCTCCTGCCCGTCCGCCGCCCAGGACCCGGACGGCACGGTCTGCGGCCGCTTCGACCTGACCGTCGACGCGCCCGCCGGCTACTGGGACGACAACCCCGAGGGCGGCGTCCCGCTCTCGATCCAGTGGCAGAACCCCACCGACGACTTCGACCTCTACGTCTACGACGCCAACGGCAAGGAGGTCGCCGAGAGCGCGGGCACCGCCAACCCCGAGGCGACCGTCATCCCGAAGGCCTCGGGCACGTACCACGTCCTGGTCGTCCCCTACGACGTGCACGGCGGCTCCTTCACCGGCCGCGCCTACCTGCCGCAGACCGCCGACGCGGGAGACCTCACCTCCTTCTCCGGCGGCCAGGGCAGCTACGACATCGCCGCCGGCACCCTCAAGGCCAAGGTCGACTTCCTCGCCGACGACCAGTTGCGGCTGCGCGCCGCCCCGGACGGCGTGCTCACCGACCCGGCCGGCAGCACGATCATCCGCAAGCAGCCCGAACTCCAGCGCGGCACCTCGTCGTTCGACGCCGGCGACTACTACGGCATCCGCTCCAAGGACCAGGTGCTGCGGGTCTACAAGCACCCCCTGAGGTTCGGCCTGTACAAGGCCGACAACCGCACCGCCGTCTGGCAGGAGGACGCCCCGCTACGCTGGTCCACCAGCGGGCTGCGGCAGAGCCTGGTCCGCGGCGCCGACGAGCAGTTCTTCGGCGGCGGCGAGCAGAACGGCTCCTTCTCCCACCGGGACAAGACCGTCCACGTCGCCAACAGCACCAACTGGAACGAGGGCGGCTACAACAACTCGCAGCCGTTCTACATCTCCACCGCCGGCTACGGCGTCTTCCGCAACACCTTCGCCCCGGGCAGCTACGACTTCGGCTCGCCCGTGCGCACCGGACAGCAGGAACGGCGCCTGGACGCCTACTACTTCACCGGTGACGTCAAGTCGGTGATCGGCAAGTACACCACCCTGGTCGGCAAGCCCTTCATGCCGCCCGTCTACGGCCTGGAGCCCGGCGACTCCGACTGCTACCTGCGCAACGCCAACCGCGGCGAACGCCACACCACCGACGCGCTCAAGGTCGCCGACGGCTACGTGCGGAACCAGATGCCGCTCGGCTGGATGCTCGTCAACGACGGCTACGGCTGCGGCTACGAGAACCTCGCCCAGACCGGCGAGGGCCTGCGCAAGGACCACGCCCAGCTCGGGCTCTGGACCCAGAACGGCCTGCCCGACCAGGCCGCCGAGGTCAAGGCCGGCGCCCTGGTGCGCAAGCTCGACGTCGCCTGGGTCGGCAACGGCTACGACTTCGCGCTGAACGCCTGCGACCAGGCCAAGGCCGGCATCGAGGACGGCAGCGACGCCCGCGGCTTCGTCTGGCTGCCCGTCTCCTGGGCCGGCGCCCAGCGCTGCGGCGTCCTGTGGAGCGGCGACCAGAGCCTGTCCTGGGACTACATCCGCTGGCAGATCCCCACCTACGCCGGCGCCACCATGTCCGGCATCGCCTACAACACCGGCGACGTCGGCTCCATCTACCGCCGCGACCCGAAGATGTACACCCGCGACCTCCAGTGGAAGTCCTTCCTCCCGGCCATCATGACCATGGACGGCTGGGCCAGGGACATGGCCGGCAAGGAGCAGCGCGACCAGCAGCCCTGGCTGGACGGCGAGCCCTACACCTCGATCAACCGCAAGTACCTCCAGCTGAAGGAGCGGCTGCTGCCGTACATGTACACGCTGTCGGCGGAGGCCACCAGGACGGGCGTCGGCGCGGTGCGTCCGCTCGCCCTGGAGTACCCGGACGACCCGGCGACCCTCGGCCCGAACGCCAGGTACGAGTTCCTGGCCGGGCCGGACTTCCTCGTCGCACCGGTCTACTCGGACACCTCGGTGCGCGACGGCATCTACCTGCCCAAGGGCACCTGGACCGACTACTGGACCGGGCGCACCTACCAGGGCCCCACCACGGTCAACGGCTACTCCGCGCCGCTGGACACCCTGCCGCTGTTCGTCAAGGGCGGCTCGATCGTGCCGATGTGGCCCGAGGGCACGCTGTCCTGGGAGAACCGGGACCGCACCCGGCTCGACTACGACCTCTACCCGCAGGGCGACTCCTCCTACACCCTGTACGAGGACGACGGCGTCACCCGCGGCTTCGCCGCCGGCGCCTCGGCCACCCAGCGGGTGGACGTCCGCGCCCACGGGCCGGTCACCGTGGTCAAGGTCGGTGCCAGCGTGGGGAGTTACACCGGCAAGCCGGCCGAGCGGGGGTACCGCTTCACCGTGCACGGCAAGCCCGCCCCGCGCCTGGTCGTCACGCAGGGCGGACCGCTGCCCCGGCTGGACTCCGCGGCGGCGCTCGACTCGGCCGCCTCGGGCTGGTACTACAACGCCGCGACCGGGGTCACCCAGGTCAGGACGCCCGCCGTCGCCACCGACCACGGCTTCTCCGTCGAACTGATCCACGGCGGCCGCTGACCGGCCGGACGCCGCAGGGCCCCCTCGCGAACCGCCGCGAGGGGGCGCTGCGGCGTTCCGGAGCCGCTGTGTCCGGGGCATTCCCCGGCCCGCCCCCGTCCCGTAGCGTGGCGGGGGTGAACGCGAACCCGTCCACCCCCGCCCGGTACGACGCCGTGATCGTCGGCGGCGGCCACAACGGGCTGGTGGCCGCCGCCTACCTCGCCCGGGCCGGACGCCGGGTCCTGCTGCTCGAACGGCTGCCCCGGGTCGGCGGGGCCGCCGTCTCCACCCGGGCGTTCCCCGGCGTGGACGCCCGGCTGTCGCGCTACTCCTACCTGGTCAGCCTGCTGCCGCGGAAGATCGTCCAGGAGCTGGGCCTGCGGCTCGACCTGCGGCGCCGCCGGATCGCCTCGTACACGCCCACCGTCCGGGACGGGAAGCCCACCGGCCTGCTGGTGGACGCCGCCGACCCCGGCCGGACCGGGGAGGCGTTCCGGGCGCTCACCGGAACCGACCGGGAGTGGGAGGCCTGGCAGCGCTTCTACGGCATGACCGGACAGGTCGCCCGACGGGTCTTCCCGACCCTCACCGAGCCGCTGCCCGCACGCGCCGAACTGCGCCGGCGGATCGCCGACGACGCCGCCTGGACCGCCCTGTTCGAACGGCCGCTGGGCGAGACGATCGAACGGACCTTCAGCGACGACCTGGTCCGCGGGATCGCCCTGACGGACGCACTGATCGGTACCTTCACCCACGCCCACGACCCCTCGCTCCGGCAGAACCGCTGCTTCCTCTACCACGTGATCGGCAACGGGACGGGCGACTGGGACGTCCCGGTCGGCGGCATGGGCGCGGTGACGGACGCGCTGGCCGAGGCGGCCCTGGCCGCCGGCGCGGAGATCCGTACCGGGTGCGAGGTCACCGCCATCGCCACCGACGGCCACGGCGACGCCGAGGTGACGTACCGCCACCGGGGCGGCGAGGCCACGGCGGCGGGCCGCCGGGTGCTGGTCAACGCCGCCCCGGCCACCCTGGCCCGCCTCCTCGGCGAGGAGCCCGGGCCCGCGCCCGAGGGCGCCCAGCTGAAGGTCAACCTGGTGCTGCGCCGGCTGCCGCGGCTCCGGGACACCGGCGCGGACCCCCGGGAGGCCTTCGCGGGCACCTTCCACATCGCCGAGGGCTACCGGCAGTTGGAGACCGCCTACGCCGAGGCGGCGGCCGGCCGGATGCCCTCCGCGCCCCCGTCGGAGATCTACTGCCACACCCTCACCGACCCCACCATCCTGGGCCCCGAAGCCGTCCGCCAGGGCCTCCAGACGCTGACCCTGTTCGGCCTGCACATGCCCGCACGGCTGTTCACCGACCCGGCCGCCAAGGAGCGCGCCCTGGCGGCCAGTCTGGCCCAACTGGACGAGGTGCTGGCCGAACCGATCGCCGACTGCCTCGCGCCGGACGCCACCGGCCGGCCCTGTGTGGAGGCCAGGACCCCGCTCGACCTGGAACGGGAGATCGGCCTGCCCGGCGGCCACATCTTCCACCGGGACCTCTCCTTCCCGTTCGCGACCGGGCCCGTGGACGGCCCCGCCGCCCGCTGGGGCGTGGCGACGGCCCACCCGAACGTCCTGCTGTGCGGCGCGGGCGCCGTCCGCGGCGGCGGAGTCAGCGGCATCCCCGGCCACAACGCCGCCCGGGCCGCCCTCGAAGCCCTGTCCGGTTAGGCCCGGTCGGCGTCGGCCCCGGCGCCGGTCAGCTCCGGTCGGCGTCGGCCCCGGCGATGGCCCCGGCGATGGCCTCGGCGGTGGTCTTCAGGTCGTGCAGCCACCCGTCGAGGCCCTGGCGCAGGATCGCGGTCGCGGTGGGAACGTCCGCGTCGACCTGGGGCCCGGTGTGGGTCTCCTCGGTGCTCACCCGGACGCCGCCCTCGACCTTGGTGAAGTTCCACACGTGGACGCCGTCGATGTGCAGCCCTTCGGCGACGGCGGGGCCCGTCCAGCGGATGCAGGACTCCCGCTTGAGCTGCTGGACGGTCGAGGTGATGTCCAGGCTGGTGGCGGTGGTCGCGGGGTTGGGCGGGAGGGGGGTCGTCCACCGGAACGCCGAACCCGGGCGCAGGCGGCCGTGGTCGAGGCGCTCCGCGCTCGCGACGGGGCCCTGCCAGGACGGCCAGCGCTCCACGTCGGTCTGGAGCTTCCAGATGGTGTGCAGCGGCGCGTGGACCACCGTCTCGGTCCGGTAGCGGACCTGGGCCCGGGGATCGACGCCCTGGCCGCGGCAGGTCAGGGAGGTGCCGGGGTGCGAGGTGGCGGCCCCGGCGGGCGCGGCCGCGGTGCCGAGGAGGCTGACGACGAGCGGGACGGCGAACAGGGCGGCGCGGACGCCGGTGCTGCGGGTGCCGGACATGGGATTCCCCTTGATCGAGTGTCAGTTGGTGGGCGGGCGTTGCCTGTCGGGCTGCGTGCGAGGCTGCGGCAGCCCCGCACGCGATAGATGCTTGCGCGTTCGTTAGAAGTTATAACGCGAATCCCCGTAAGAGGTCAACAGCTTTCGTGACACCCTCTAACCAGGGGCCGGGCGACGGGCGGCCGAGCGCCCCAAACTCTCCTTATGGGACGGAACGTGTCGAACCCGGGACCCTACGTGACCTTCGCCCTGCCCCAGGTCGACGCACCACCGCGCCACCGGGCCATAAGTCCTGCTTGGCGAGGGGCCTATGAACCGTCGTTGGACGCGGCGGCGCGATCGGCTCGATGTTGGCCGCATGACGTCTCCCGCTGCGTCCGACGCGGCCGCCGTGAACCAGAGCAGGACCCCGCACGAGATCGCCGTGGTGGGCGCAGGCGCCGCCGGCACCCTCACGGCGCTGCGCCTGCTCCACCACGCGGCCGCCGGGAGACCCGCACCGGCCCGGATCTGGCTCATCGACCCCGGGCCCGCAGGCCCGGGGCTGGCGTTCGGTACCGACGCGCCGCACCACCTGCTGAACGTCCCGGCCGGCCGAATGAGCGCCCACCGGGACGACCCCGGCCACTTCGTGCGCTGGCTCGGCGACCGCGGCGGCGAGCACGACTTCGTCCCCCGGCGCCTCTTCGGCCGCTACCTCGCCGAGAGCCTGGCAGCGGCTGCCTCCGGCCCCGGCACCCCCGACCTGGTCCGAGTGCCCGACCGCGTCGTCGCCCTCACCCACCGGCCCCGGGCGACCACCCCGCCGCTGCGCCTGTGGCTGCACGACGGGCCACCGCTCGACGTCGACGCGGCGGTGCTGGCCCTGGGCAACTTCGCACCCGGCCAAGCCTGGGCACCGCCGGCGCTGCGCGACTCCGGGCGGTTCCTGGCCGACCCCTGGGCACCCGGCGCCCTCGCGGCCGTCCCCGAGGACCGCGACGTCCTGCTCGTCGGCACCGGCCTGACCATGGTCGACATGGCGCTCAGCCTGCAACGCCCCGGACGCGTCGTCCACGCCCTGTCCCGGCACGGCCTGGTCCCCCGACCGCACGCCGCCACCCCGCTCACCACCCCGGCCGCACCGGCCGTCCCGCAGCTCGACGCCCGTGCGGGGCTGCCCGCGCTGCGCCGGGCGGTACTGTGCCAGATCGCCCGCTGCCGCCGCGTCCACGGCGACTGGCGGGCCGGGGTCGACAGCCTCCGCCCCCTCACCAGCGCCCTGTGGCAGCAGCTCTCACCCGCCGACCAGGCCCGGCTGCTGGCCCGGGACCTCCGGCTCTGGGAGACCCACCGCCACCGGATCCCGCCGGTCAGCGCCAGGGCCCTGCGCACCGCCGTCGACGCGGGCCTGGTCAGCATCGGCCGGGGCACCGTGGCCGACGCCAAGACCACCGCGGACGGCCCCGGCGAGGTCGGCGAGGTCATCGACGTCCGGCTGGACGACGGCCGCGCGCTGCGGGTGGGGGCGGTGCTGAACTGCACCGGCTCCGAGGCCGAACTCACCCGGGTCGACGACCCGCTGATCACCGACCTGCTCACCACCGGCCTCGGCTCCCCCGCCCCCGTCGGCGGCGGCTTCGACACCGCCGCCGACGGCCGGCTCCTCCCCGCGGGCGGCCGGGCTCCGGCGCCGCTGTGGACGCTGGGCTCGCTGCGGCGCGGCAACCTGCTGGAGACGACCGCCATCCCGGAGATCCGCTGCCAGGCCGACGACCTCGCCCTGCTGCTGGGCCGCAGCGCGGCGGGAACGCCGAGCGGGCCGGGAGCGCCGAACGGAGCGGTACCGGCCCGCTGAGCGGGCGTGCACGTCAGCGGCCCGCGGCGCGACCGGACGCGCCGCGGGCCGGGCCGCACCCGGCCGGGCCCGGTCAGGCCTGGCCGGTCGTCGAGAGCGCCACCACCTTCGTCACCGAGCCGTCGTCCCCGAGGACGTCGCGCAGGTGCCGGAAGCCCAGCCGTCGACACATCGCCAGGCTCGGGGCGTTCTCCGCACCCACCATGCCGTAGACCTCCTTGAGCCCCAACTCGTCGGCGGCGTAACGGATCAGTCCGCGGACCACCTCGGTGCCCAGGCCCCGGCCCCAGAACTCCGGGGCGAGGGCGGTGACCAGCTCGTGGCCGTCGACGTTCCCGGTCTTCTTCACCTCGGCGTGGCCCGCGTACCTCCCGTCCAGCCACAGGCCCCACACGTCGAAGATCCGCTGCGGGTACACGTCGGTCAGGATCGCGCGGAACAGCGCGCGGATCTGCGGCTCGGGCACCAGGTCCTGGCCCATCCAGCTGCACACGTCAGCGTTGCGGAGGAGGGAGACGAAGGCGTCCTCGTCCTCGGCCCGGTAGGGGATGAACTCCAGGTGTTCGGTGCGCAGCGAAGGGGTCACGGTCAGCTCCTCGGGGTTGTCGTGGGACGGAAGTGCTGCGACCGGTCAGGATCCGGCGCTCTCCATGCGCTCGCGCAGGCTCCGCGGCCGCATGTCGGTCCACACCTCGTCGACGTAGGCGGTGCACTCCGCCTCGGTGCCCTCCTGGCCGACGGGCTGCCAGCCGGCGGGCACGTCGAGGTCGACCGGCCAGAGGGAGTACTGCTCCTCGTCGTTGCGCAGCACCTGGTAGCGGGTGTTCTCGTCCATGTCGTGCTCCTTCGTCGTTGTCGGGTTTCCAGCGGTGGTCTTGCGGTGGTGGTCTTGCGGCAGTGGTCTTGCGCGGTGGTCTGACAGCAGGGGGTTCAGCGGCGGGTGGTCGTCGGTGGGTGGGCGGCCGTCACCGTCCTCCCCGGGCGTGCCGGGCGATGTGCCGCAGCGCCACGGCGAACTCCTCGGCCGCCCGGCGCACGGTCGCCGTGTCGTGGAGGGCGGGGCGGTGGTGCCAGGTGAAGGCGAGGCGCCCGTGCTGCGCCGCGCCCACCACCTCCACCGGATGCGAGCCGCCGTCGCGGGGGTCGTGGTCCTGCCCGAAGGAGCCGTGCTCGGCGCGGACCAGGCCGTCGCCGGCGGTCTCGGGCCGCGCGTCCCACTGGCCGAGGTAGTTGAAGACCACCTGGCCGTGCGCGCCGGCGGCGAGGCGCTCGCGGACCTCGGGCGGGCCGAAGGTGCGCAGGGCGCCGAAGCCCAGCCCGTTGCCCGGCACGGCGCGCAGCTGGCGGCGGACCGACTTCACCAGGGCGCGCCAGTCGCGGTCCGGGCCGAGGTCATCGGGGTCGGGGACGTGGAAGGTGACCGGGTGCATGGTGGTGAACCAGCCGACCGTGCGGGACAGGTCCACGCCCTCCACGACGTCCTCCCGGCCGTGCCCCTCCAGGTCCAGCCGGATCCGCTCGTGGCCGGTCCAGCGGGCCAGTGCCAGGGCCAGGGCGGTCAGCAGCACGTCGTTGACGCGGGTGCGGTAGGCCGCCGGGGCCGCGCGCAGCAGTGCCTCGGTGTCCTCCTCGTCCAGTTCGACGGTGACCGTCGCGGTCTCGGCGGCACCGGGTTCGACGGTCCCGGGCTCGGCCGCACCGGGGTCAGCGGCACCCGGGTCAGCGGCACCGGGGTCAGCGGGACCGGGCACGGCGGGTCGGCCGGGCAGGGCCTCGGCGGCGCTCACCGCCTCGTCCCAGTAGGGCAGTTCGTGGTCCAGGCCGCCGTCGGCGACATGGGCCGCGAGCCGGAGCGCCCAGTCCCGGTAGGAGGTGCCGCGCTCCCCCAGCGTGATCGCCGTGCCCAGGGCGGCCTGCCGGTAGGCGCTCTCCAGGTCGTCGCGCAGCAGGCGCCAGGAGACGGCGTCGACGACCAGGTGGTGGGCGACCAGCAGCAGGAGCGCCGGGCGGTCCGGGGCGCCGGTGAACAGGGCCGCCCGCAGCAGCGGGCCCCGGGCCAGGTCGAAGCCGGCGTGCAGTTCGTCGGCCGCCTTGGCCATGGCCGCGTCGGCGACCTCGGCGCTCTGCCCGGTCAGGTCGTACCGGACGAGGACGTCCTCGGCGGGGGCCGGCGGCGGGTTGAACTGGTGCCAGCCCGTCTCGTCGTGGGTGAAACGCAGCCGCAGGGCGTCGTGGTGTTCGAGCAGGGCGTCCAGCGCGGACCGCAGTGCCCGCGGGTCGGGGTCGGCGCCGAGTTCGAGCAGGGTCGACTGATTGAAGTGGTGGTGGGCGGCGCGCGGGGTGGTCAGGAACCACTCCTGGATGGGGGTGAGCGGTACGTCCCCGGTGACCGGGCCGTCGTCCTCGCGGTCGGGTGCGGTGCGCACCACGGTGGCCAGTTCGGCCACCGTCTGGTGGGTGAAGAGCTCCCGGGTGGCGAGGTACAGGCCGTCCCGGCGCAGCCTGGACACCACCTGCATGCTGAGGATGGAGTCGCCGCCGAGCAGGAAGAAGTTGTCGTCGGCGCCGACCTCCTCGATGCCCAGGACGTCGGCCCAGATCCGGGCGATCCGGCGTTCGGTGTCGGTGCCCGGCTCCCGGCGCGGACCGGCCGCGGCCTGCGCGGGCCCGGGTTCGGGCAGGGCCCGCCGGTCGAGCTTGCCGTTCGGGGTGAGCGGCAGCCGTTCCAGCGGGACGAACACCGACGGGACGAGGTGCGGCGGCAGCAACCCGGCCAGGTGGGCGCGCAGTTCGGCGGCGGGCAGGCCCGCAGTGGCCCCATCGTCGTCGCCCTCCGGTGCGGCACCGCCCGCTCCGGCCCCGACCGCCGGGACGACGTAGGCGACCAGCCGGCCGGCCCCGGAGCCCGCACCGCTCCCGGGGGCGTCGGCGCGCACGGTGACGACGGCGTCGCGCACCAGGGGGCTGCGGCGCAGCGCGCTCTCGATCTCGCCCGGTTCGATCCGGAAGCCGCGCAGCTTGATCTGGTCGTCGACGCGGCCGGCGAAGCGCAGTTCGCCGTCGGCGTCCCGGTGGGCGAGGTCGCCGGTGCGGTACATCCGCTCGCCCGGTGCGCCGAAGGGGTCGGCGAGGAACCGCCCGGCCGTCAGTCCCGGGCGGCCGAGGTAGCCGCGGGCGAGGCCGGGGCCGGCCAGCCAGAGCTCTCCGGTCACGCCGGGCGGCACCGGCCGCAGGGCGGCGTCCAGGACGTAGCTGCGGGCGGCGCCGCCGGGGCGGCCGATCGCCGGTGCGCCGGTGCCCGGCGACAGCGGGCCGGTCCAGGTGGCGACCACGGTGGCCTCGGTGGGGCCGTAGGAGTTGATCATCCGACGGCCGGGGGCCCAGGTGTCGACCAGATCGGCCGGGCAGGCCTCCGCCCCGACGACCAGGGTGCGCAGGGCGGGCAGGGTCGCGGCCGTCGCCGGGTCCACGGTGGCCAGGGCCGCCGGGGGGATCAGGGCGTGGGTGATGCGCCGTTCGGCCAGGACCTCGGCCAGCCGCTCGCCGACGAGCGGCCCTTCCTCCCCCGTGACCAGGGTGGCCCCGCTGAGCAGGGAGACGCACAGTTCCAGGACGGAGGCGTCGAAGCTGGGCGAGGCGAACTGGAGCACCCTGGCCCCGGGGCCGGCGGCGTACTGCTCGGCGGCGGCCTCCGCGAAGGCGGCGAGTCCGGCGTGGGTCACCAGGACGCCCTTGGGCGTGCCGGTCGATCCGGAGGTGTAGATGACGTAGGCCGGGTGTCCGGGGGTGAGCGGGGTGGCGCGGTCGGCGTCGGTGGGCGCGGTGTCGCGGTCGGTGGCGCGGTCGGCGTCGGTGGGCGGGGTCCGCGGCCCGTCGGCGGACCACACCTCGGCCGGGTCGTCGAGCACCAGGTGGGCACCCGCGTCGCGCACCATGAACTCCCGCCTGGGCGCCGGGTAGTCCGGGTCCACCGGGAGGAAGGCGCCGCCGGCCTTGGCGACGGCGAGCTGGGCCACCACCGCCGCCGCCGAGCGGGGCAGGGCGAGGGCGACCAGCCGCTCCGGCCCCACGCCGCGCCGGATGAGCCGGTGGGCCAGCCGGTTGGCCACCCGCTCCACCTCGGCATAGCTCAGCTCGCGGCCGCCGTCGAGCAGCGCCACCGCGTCGGGGGTGCGGGCGGCCCGGCGCTCGAAGAGTTCGGCCAGGGTCGCCTCGGGGACGGGGCGGAAGGTGCCGCGCGCCCGGTCCAGTTCGGCGGCCAGCTGGTCGCCACCGGCGAGCGGCAGCGTGCCGATGGCGCGATCCGGGTCCTCGGCGACGGCGGTGAGCAGGGTGGCGAGCTGCCCGGCCATCCGCTCGGCCGTGGCCGGGTCGAACAGGTCGGTGTTGTAGGTGATCAGGCCGTGCAGCGCGCCGGAGTCGGCCTCCGCGAACTCCAGCGCGAGGTCGAAGGCCGCCTGCGTGGTGTCGGTCTCGACGTCGGTCACGTGCAGGCCCGGGAGGTCGAGGTCGGCGGCCGGGGTGTTCTGGAGGACGACCAGGGCCTGGAAGAGCGGGCTGCGGCTGGTGTCGCGCACCGGCTGCACCTCGTCGACCACGCGCTCGAACGGCACGTCCTGGTGGGCGAAGGCGTCCCGGACGGTCTGCCGGACCGCGCCGAGGAAGTCGCCGAAGGGCTGCGCGGGTTCCACCCGCGAGCGCAGCACCAGGGTGTTGACGAAGAAGCCGACGAGGCTCTGGGTCTCCGCCTGCTCGCGGCCTGAGGTGACGGTGCCGACGGCGATGTCCTGGTCGCCGCCGAGCCGGGCGAGGTAGGCCTGCGCGGCGGCGACCAGGGTGGTGAACAGGGTGGCGCCGCGCTCCCGGCCGACCCGGGCCAGTCGGCGGGCCGTGTCGGCGGGCAGCTCCAGGCGGGCGGTGGCCCCGTTGGTGGTGCGCACGGCGGGCCGAGGCCGGTCGGTGGGCAGGCGCAGCGTCGAGACGTCGGCCAACTGCTCCTTCCAGTAGGCGAGTTGGTCGGCCCCGGCGGCTCCGACCGTGCGCTGCCAGTGCGCGTAGTCGGCGTACTGCACCGGCAGCGGCGCCAACCGGCTCTCCCCGGAGCCGAGTTCGGCGCGGTAGAGGTGGGCCAGATCGGTGAGCAGGACGGCGGTCGACCAGCCGTCGGTGACGATGTGGTGCAGGGTCAGGGCCAGCACGTGATCGCCCTCGGCCAGCCGCACCAGGGCGGTGCGCAGCAGCGGTCCGCGGCGCAGGTCGAAGGGGCGGGCCCGCTCGGCGGCGAGCAGGCCGCGCAGGGCCTCCGCCCGCGGCTGCGCCGGCCGGCCGGACAGGTCGTGCAGCGGCAGCGGCACGTCCTGCGGCGGGTGGACGAGCTGGACGCCGTGGCCGTCGACGCTGTCGAAGGTGGTGCGCAGCGACTCGTGCCGGGCCGCGAGGGCGCGCAGTGCCGCGCCGAGGGCGTCGGTGTCCAGGACGCCGCGCAGGCGCAGCGCGAGCGCGGTGACGTACTCGGCGCCGCCGGGCGCGAACTCCTCCAGGAACCACAGGCGTTGCTGGGCGTAGGACATCGGCGCGGCGCCGTCGCGGGCGACCGGGAGGACGGGCGGGCGCCCCGGGCTTCCCGGGCTTCCCGGGCGGCCCTGCTCCTCGGTGAGCAGGCGGGCCAGGCCGGCCGGTGTGGGGTGGTCGAAGACGGCGCGGGGGGTGAGGTCGGCGCCGAAGGCCTCGGCCAGGCGGGCGACGAGCCGGATGCTGAGGATCGAGTCGCCGCCCAGCTCGAAGAAGCCGTCCTCCACGCCGGGCGGCCGGATGCCCAGGACGTCCCCGAAGACCTCGGCGGTGCGGCGTTCGGCCTCGGTGCGCGGCTCGATCCGCGCGCGGCGTCCGCTCCCGTGCTCCTCGTCCGGCGCCGGGAGGGCCGCCCGGTCGACCTTGCCGTTGCGGCTCAGCGGGAGGGCGGCGAGCGGGACGAAGGCGGCGGGGACGAGGTAGTCGGGCAGCGCGCGGGCGGCGAAGGCCCGCAGTTCCCCGGGTTCGGCGCCCGCCGGGCCGACCACGTAGGCCACCAGGCGCCGGGCGCCGGGCCGGTCCTCGCGGGTGACCACGGCGACGTCGGTGACCTGGGGGTGGCGGGCGAGTGCGGCCTCCACCTCGCCGGGTTCGACCCGGAAGCCGCGGATCTTCACCTGGTCGTCCGCGCGGCCCAGGAACTCGACGGTGCCGTCCGGGCGCCGCCTCGCCAGGTCGCCGGTGCGGTACATCCGGGCGCCGGGCGGGCCGGAGGGGTCGGCGAGGAAGCGGGCCGCGGTCTCGCCGGGCCGGCCCAGGTAGCCGCGGGCCACGCCCTCGCCGGCGACGTACAGTTCGCCCGCGCAGCCCGGCGGGACGGGCCGCAGGCGCCGGTCGAGGACGTGGACGCGGCGGTCGTCCAGGGGGTGGCCGATCGGCAGGGTGTCGGGCACCGCCGCCGCCTCCGCGACGGCGAAGGCGGTGGCGAAGGTCGTGGTCTCGGTGGGCCCGTAGCCGTCCACCACGGTCAGCCCGGGGCAGGCCGCCAGGACGCGGCGCACCGCGGCGGCGGGCACCACGTCCCCGCCGGTCCACAGCGTGCGCAGGCCCGCGAAGCAGTCCGGCGCGTCCTGGGCGAGCAGCCGGAAGAGCCCGGCGGTGAGCCACAGCGCCGTCGGCCCGTCCGGTCCGGCGAGCCGCCGCAGCAGGGCGGCGTCCACCGGCCCGTCGGGGGCGACGAGCACGCAGCCGCCGCCCAGCAGCGGCGCCCAGACCTCGAAGGTGGCGGCGTCGAAGGCGACCGGCGAGTGCAGCAGCACCCGTGCGCAGCGGCCGTCGGCGAAGCGGCTGTCGGTGGCGAGCGAGGCCACGTCGCGGTGCCGTACCGCCACCGCCTTGGGCACCCCGGTGGAGCCCGAGGTGAACATCACGTACGCCAGCCGGTCGGGGTCGGCGGGCGGCAGGGCCGCCGCCACCGGCCCGGCCGCGCCGGTGCGCGCGGCGGTGACCTGCTCGGCGGTGAGCCGCAGGGCGGCGCCGACCTGGTCGAGCAGGGCGCGGCGGCGCTCCTCGGGGGCCCGGAGGTCGACGGGCAGGTAGGCACCGCCCGCCTTGAGGACGGCCAGCTGGGCGGCGACGAGTTCGGCGGAGCGGTCCATCAGCAGCGCCACCCGGTCTTCGGGGGCCAGGCCGTCGGCCAGCAGCCGGGCCGCCAGGCGGTCGGACCAGTCGTCGAGTTGGCGGTAGGTCAGCTCGCGGTCGCCGTCGCGCACGGCGGGCGCGCCGGGGGTGCGCCGGACCTGCTCGGCGAAGACCTGGAGCGGGCTGCGCGGCGCCACCGGGCGGGCGGTTCCGTGCCAGGAGGCCAGCTGCTCCCGGTCGGCGGGGGTGAGCCGGTCCAGCTCGGCAAGGTCGCCGTCGAGGCCGTCGGCGAGGGCGGTGAGCAGCAGGACCAGGCGGTCGGCCGCGCCGTGGGCCGTCCGGTGGTCGAAGAGCGCGGGGTCGTAGGCCAGGTCGAAGCCGAGCCGCTCGGCCAGGTGGGCGCGCAGGCACCAGGGGAAGGTGGTGGCGTCGTCGGCGCGCACCTCGACCACCCGCACCCCGGTCCGGTCGGCGGCCGACTCGTCGACGGGGTAGTTCTCGAAGACCGCCATGCTGTCGAACAGCGGCTCCCCGGCGGGCAGGTCGCTCAGGGCCTGGACGCGTGGTAGTGCCAGGTGGTCGAAGCGGCGGCCGTCGCTCTGGCGTTCCTGGAGCTCCCGCAGCCAGGGCAGCACGCCGCCCGAGGGGATCGGGACCCTGGTCGGCACGGTGTTGATGAACAGGCCGATCATCGACTCGACGCCGGGCAGTTCGGCCGGGCGCCCGGACACGGTGGTGCCGAAGACCACGTCGTCGCCGCCGCTGTAGCGGGCCAGCAGCAGCGCCCAGGCGCCCTCCACCACGGTGTTGACGGTCAGACCGGCGGCCGCGGCGTTCTCGCGCAGCCGCCGGGAGAGCGTCTCGTCCAGTTCGCGGCGGGCCGCGGCGCTGGAGCGGGCGCGGTGGGCCCGCGTCGGGGGGCGGTCGTACGGCAGCGGGGTCCGGCCGGTGAACCCGGCCAGCAGGCCGCGCCAGTGGGCCTCGGCCGCCTCCTCGTCCCGCTCGTGCAGCCAGCCCAGGAAGTCCGCGAACGGCCGTCGGACCGGCCAGGGCGCCTGCGGGCCGCCGGTCAGCGCGGCGTACTCCTCGCACACCTCGGTGAGCAGTTGTCCGGTGCTCCAGCCGTCCAGGATCAGGTGGTGGGTGGACCACAGCAGCAGGACCTCGTCGCCGGGCAGCGCGGCCAGGGTCAGCCGGGTGAGCGGCGCGGTGGCGAGGTCCATCCCGGCGGCGCGCTCCTCGGCGAGCAGCCGCTCCGTCCGGTCGGCGCGCTGCCCGGGCGTCAGGTCGCGCCAGTCGAGCCGGCGGACGGGCAGTGCGGCATGCCGCGCGACCACCTGGACGGGGTGCGGCAGGCCCCGCCAGTGAACACTGGAACGCAGTGCCGGGGTGCGGTCGGCGACCTGCTGCCAGGCCTCGGCGAAGGCCCGCGGGTCGGCCACGCCGGCCAGGCGCACCGCGATCCGGTCCACGTAGGCGCCGTCGGCGTCGACGAGCCCGTGGAAGAGCATGCCGGACTGCAGCGGCGTCAGCGGGAGCACGTCGTCGGTCTCGCGCCCGTCGCCGACGAGCCGGTCCAGCCGGTCCTGGTCGAGGCCGGCGAGCGGGAAGTCCGACGGGGTGCGGCCGCCGGCGTCCGGGCGGGCGCAGTGCGCTGCCAGCTCGCGCAGCGCGGCGCCCATCTCCTCGGCGAGCCCGCGGACGGTGGCCTCGTCGTAGACGGCGGCGGGGTAGGTCCACGCCAGTTCGAGGCGGCCGTCCTGGACCGCGCCGATGATGTCCAGCAGGTAGGGGCGGGGCTCGTCGGGGTCGGTGTCGCGACCGGCCGGGGGCAGCGCGCCGCGGACCAGGCCGTCGGCGCCGCCGCGGGTGTCCCACTGGCCGTGGTAGTTGAAGCCGATCTGCGGCGCCGCCGAGCCGGTCAGCGGGCCGTCCGGCCGCAGGTGGCGCAGCGCGCCGTGGCTGAGTCCGCGCAGCGGGACGGCGCGCAGCTGCTCCTTGACCGAGCGCAGGGTGTCGTGCCATCCGGCGTCGGGGTCGACGCGCAGGGCGAGCGGGAACTCGGCGGTGAACCAGCCCACCGTCCGGGAGAGGTCCAGGTCCTCGAACAGGTCCTCGCGGCCGTGCCCCTCCACTCCGACCAGCACGGTGTCCCGGCCGCACCAACGGGCCAGGGTGCGGCCCAGGGCGCTGAGCAGGACGTCGTTGACCTGGGTGCGGTAGACCTCGGGGACGCGGCGCAGCAGCGCCTCGGTGGTCCGCTCGTCCAGCGTCACCTGGACGGTGGCGGCGGTGGCGTGGGTGTTGGAGGCGCCGGTGTCAGGGGCGGGGCGGCCGGCGGGCAGGTCGGCCGGGGCCGCGCCGGTGCGCGTCCAGTGGCCGAGGTCGCCGTCCAGGGCGCCGGCGCGGGTGTGCCGCTCCAGCCGGGTGGCCCAGCGGCCGTAGGACGTGCCGGTCGGCGGCAGGGCGACGGGGGCTCCGGCGCGGGCCGTGCGGTACGCCGCTTCGAGGTCGGCCAGCAGGATGCGCCAGGAGACGCCGTCCACGGCCAAGTGGTGCACGGTGAGGACGAGTTGGCCCGGCTGCCGGGGGCCGGGGTCGAAGAACAGGGCCCGCAGCAACCGGCCGTCGACGGGGTCGAGCGAGCGCTGGGCCTCGTCGGTGGCGCGCTGGACCTGCGCCTCCGCGTCATGGCCGGCGAGGTCCGGGTGGCTGACGTCGTGCCGGGTGAAGATGCCGTCCGCCCCCTGGGGAAGCACCTCCTGGCGCCAGCCGGCCTCGGTGCGGTGGAAGCGGGTGCGCAGGGCCGGGTGGTGCTCCACCAGGGCCAGCACCGCCCGGCGCAGGGCCGCCGGATCGGTGCCGGGGGCCAGTTCCAGGCGCTGGGTCATGGTGAAGCGCAGGGCGTCGCCGGGGCGGCGGCCGTCGAGGTACCAGTGCTGGATCGGGGTGAGCGGCGCCTCGCCGGGCTCGGCTTCGCCGCCTTCCTGGCGATTGGTCAGATCTCCTGCACACAGGGAGAGTTCGGCGATGTTCTGGTGCCGGAAGACGTCCTTGGTGGTGAGGGCGAGCCCGGCGGCGCGGGCGCGGGAGACGATCTGGATGCTGAGGATGGAGTCGCCGCCGAGCGCGAAGAAGTTGTCCCGGGTGCCGACGCGCTCCACGCCCAGCACCTCGGCCCAGATCGCGGCGAGCCGTTCCTCGGCTCCGGGCCGCGGTGCGACGTACGGGGTGGTGCGGTCGGGCTGGGCGGGCGGGGCGGGCAGCGCGCGCCGGTCGGTCTTGCCGCCGGTGGTCCGCGGTATTCGGGCCAGCGGGACGAACGCGACGGGCACCAGGTGGTCGGGCAGCGTCCGCCGCAGCCAGGTCCGCAGTTCCTCGGCGGTCGGCACGCGGCGGCCGGCGGGCACCGGGTAGCCGACGAGCACCGTACGGCCGGCGTGCTCGCGCGCGGCGACCGCGCAGTCGGCGACGTCCGGGTGGGCGAGCAGGGCGGCCTCCACCTCCCCGGGCTCGATCCGGAACCCGCGGACCTTGACCTGTTCGTCGGCCCGGCCCCGGAACTCCAGTTGCCCGTTCGCGTCCCAGCGGGCCAGGTCGCCGGTGCGGTACATCCGGGCCCCGGGCGGGCCGTAGGGGTCGGCGAGGAAGCGGGCGGCCGTCAGCCCGGGCCGGTTCAGGTAGCCGCGGGCCACCTGCTCCCCCGCCAGGTACAGCTCCCCCGGCATGCCGGGCGGCACCGGCCGCAGGGCGCCGTCGAGCAGGTAGGCGCCCAGGTTACGGCCGGGGCGGCCGATGACGGGGCGCTCGGGGTGGTCCGCGCACCGGGCGTAGGCGGCGTCGACGGTGCACTCGGTGGGCCCGTACATGTTGTAGGCGGTGACGCCGAGGTCCGCGTGCGCCGCGCACAGCTCCCGCCAGACGGCGGCGGGGACGGCCTCGCCGCCGACCAGCAGCAGGCGCGGGTGGTGCGGGCCGGGGGCGAGCAGTCCGGCGGCGGTGAGTTCGCGCAGGAAGGAGGGGGTGACGTTGACCAGGTCCAGACGGCGGTCGACGACCTGGGCGCAGAACGCCTGCGGGTCCAGCCGGACGTCCTCGTCGATCAGGTGGAGCTCCTGGCCCAGTGCGAGCAGCAGCGGGCCCTCCCAGCTGGTGTCGAAGGAGAAGGAGGCGCTGAGCGCGGCCCGCAGCCGCCCTCCGTCGGCGGTGTGCGGCGCGACCAGGCCCTCCTGGTGGTCCCGGCAGAGGTTGACCAGCTGGCGGTGTTCGACGACGACGCCCTTGGGGCGGCCGGTCGAGCCGGAGGTGTGGACGAGGTAGGCGGCGTGCTGCGGCAGCAGGGGGGCGGTCCGCTCGGCGTCGGTCAGGTCGTGGGCGGGCAGCGCGTCCCACGGCACCTCGCGCAGGGCCTGCCCGGTCAGCACCACCCGGGGCCGGGTGTCGTCGAGGAGGAGGGCGGCCCGGTCCTCGGGCAGGTCCGGGTCGACGAAGAGCAGGGCGGCGCCCGCCTTGAGCACCGCGAACAGCGCCACCAGCAGGTCCGAGGTGCGCGGCAGCCGGACCGCGACCACCTGCTCCGGGCCGGCGCCGAGGGCGGCGAGGTGGCGGGCGAGCCGGTTGGCCCGCGCGTTGAGGGCGGCGAAGTCGAGGGTGGCGTCCCGGGCGACCAGGGCGGTGGCGTCCGGGGTGCGGGCGGCCTGCGCCTCGAACAGGGCGGGGAAGGTGGTGTCCGGCGCGGGCAGCGGCGTGCCCCGCCCCTGCCGCAGCACCCGGCGCCGTTCGTCGGCCGTCATCAGCGGCAGCGCCCCGACGGCCGTCTCCGGCGCCTCGGCCACGGCCTCCAGCAGGGTGCCCAGCCAGCCGGCCAGGTGCTCGGCGGTCCGCGCGTCGAACAGCCCGGTGTTGTACTCCAGATAGCCGGTCAGGCCTCCGTCGCGCTCGACGAAGTCGAAGGAGAGGTCGAAGGTGGCGCCGTGGACGGGCGGGGTGACCGGCTCCACCGTCAGGCCCGGCAGGTTCGGCACCTCGGCGCCGAGGTTGTGCAGGGCCACCATGACCTGGAAGAGCGGCGTGCGGCTGGTGTCGCGCTCCGGCTGGAGGGCGTCCACCAGCCGCTCGAAGGGCACCTCCTGGTGGGCGAGCGCTTCCAGGACGGTGCCGTGGGCGGCGGCCAGCAGTTCGCGGAACGACAGCTCCGGCCGGACGGCGCCGCGCAGCACCAGGGTGTTGACGAACATGCCGACCACGTCGTGGAGTTCGCCCTGCTCGCGGCCCGAGGTGACGGTGCCGACCGCGATGTCCTGCTGCCCGGACCAGCGGGCGAGCAGGACCTGGCAGGCCGCCAGGAGGGTGGTGTAGAGGGTGCCGTCGACCTCCCGGCCCCGTTCGCGCAACCGCGCGGTCAGCCCGGCGGGCAGGGTGAAGGCGACCAGCGCGCCGTCCCGGGTGCGTACGGCCGGGCGCGGCCGGTCGGTGGGCAGCTCCAGCGGGGTCAGGCCGTCCAGGGCCCGGCGCCAGTGGGCGAGGTCCGCCTCGGCGAGGTCGGTGCGCGCGCGCTGCCAGGACGCGTAGTCGGTGTAGCGCACGGGCAGCGCGGGCAGCCGTGGCGGGCGCCCCTCGCGGGCCGCCGCGTACAGCTCGCCCAGGTCGCGGCCCAGGACGCCCATCGACCAGCCGTCGGTGGCGATGTGGTGCACGGCCAGCGCGAGCACGTGCTCGTCCGCGGCCGTCCGGACCAGCCGGGCCCGCAGAAGGGGCCCGGCGGCCAGGTCGAACGGGGTGCCGGCGATCCGCTCCAGCAGCGCGTCCAGGGCCGCCGGGGGCGCCCCGGCAAGGTCCTCGCACGGCAGCTCGACCGGCTGCGGCGGGCGCACCACCTGCCGGGCGCGGCCGTCCCGCTCGGCGAAGGTGGTCCGCAGCGCCTCGTGCCGGGCGACCAGGGCGTCCAGGGCGGTGCCCAGCGCGGCCGGGTCGAGCGCTCCGCGCAGGCGCAGCACGGACAGCGAGGTGTACTCGGTGCTGCCCGGCTCGAACCGGTCGAGGAACCAGAGCCGCTGCTGGGCGTACGACAGCGGCGGCTCGGCCGCCGGGTCCGCGGCCGGGATGACCAGGGCCGACGGGCCGTCCGCCGCGCCCGGCTCGCCGAGCGAGCCGAGGGCCTCGGCCAGGTCCGCCAGCACCGGGTGGCTGAACAGCAGCCGGGGCGAGAGATCCGCCGCCCCGAAGGCCGCGCGCAGCCGGGCGGTGACCCGGACGGCGAGGATGGAGTCGCCGCCCAGGGCGAAGAAGTCGTCCTCGGCGCCGATCTCCCCGGTGTCCAGGACCTCCGTCCAGGCCGCGGCGACCAGCCGCTCGGCGCGGGTGCGGGGCGCGGTGCGCTGCCGGCCGGCGGCGAAGCCCTCCGGGCCGGGCGCGGGCAGCGCGCGCCGGTCGAGCTTGCCGTTGGGGGTGAGCGGCAGGACCGCCAGGGGGACGTACGCGGCGGGCACCAGGTAGGCGGGCAGCAGCCGTTCGAGGTGGGCGCGCAGGTCGGCGGCGGCCGGGGGGTGAGCCGCGCCGGGGCCGGCGACGACGTGGGCGACCAGTCGGCGGGTGCCGGAGGCGTCCTGGTACACGCCCACGGTGGCGGCGCCCACACCCGGGTGGGTCTGGAGGGCGGCCTCGATCTCGCCGGGTTCGATCCGGTAGCCGCGGATCTTGACCTGCTGGTCGGCGCGGCCCAGGTAGCGAAGGGTGCCGTCGGCCTGTCGGCGCGCCCGGTCGCCGGTGCGGTACATCCGGGTGCCCGGGGCCCCGAACGGGTCGGCGAGGAAGCGGGTGGCGGTCAGGCCGGGCCGGTTGAGGTAGCCGCGGGCCAGCCCCTCCCCCGCCACGTACAGCTCGCCCACGGCGCCCGGGGGCACCGGGGCCAGGTCGGTGTCGAGGACGTACAGCCGCAGGTCCTGGAGGCCGGTGCCGATCGGTGCGGGGCCGCCGGCCGCCGCGGTCGTGCGGTCCAGCGGGGCCTGGGTGACGTGCACGGTCGTCTCGGTGATGCCGTACATGTTCACCAGGCGCGGCGCGTCCTGCGGGTGGCGGTCGTACCAGTCGGCGAGGCGGCCTGCGTCCAGCGCCTCGCCGCCGAAGACCACCGTGCGCAGCGCCAGCCGGCGGGAGAGCTCGGGGTGTTCGGCGTCGGCGCGGGCCAGCGGGTGGAAGGCGGACGGGGTCTGGTTGAGGACGGTGACGCCTTCGTCGGCGAGCAGCCTCAGGAAGTCCTCCGGGGAGCGGGCGGTGTCCTCGGGCACGACGACGAGCCGGCCGCCGTGCAGCAGCGGGCCCCACAGCTCCCAGACCGAGAAGTCGAAGGTGTAGGAGTGGAACAGCGTCCAGACGTCCTCGGCGCCGAAGCCGAACACGTCCTCGGTCTGCTCGAACAGCCGCACCACGTTGGCGTGCGGCACCACGACGCCCTTGGGGCGGCCGGTGGAGCCGGAGGTGAAGATGGCGTAGGCGGGGCTGTCGGGCAGCGGGCGGTGCCCGGCGGCGAGCGGGGCGGCCGGGCCCCGGGCCAGGTCGGCGCGCAGCTGCGGGTCCGCCAGGGAGAGGACGGGCACCCCGTGCTCGAAGCTCTCGGGCGGCGCGCCGGGTGCGTGGGTCACCAGGGCCACCGGGGCGGCGTCGCCCAGCAGTTGGGCGCGGCGTTCGGCCGGCAGGCCCGGGTCGAGCGGCAGGTAGGCCGCGCCCGTCTTGAGGACGGCGAGGACGGCCACGACCAGGTCGGCCGTGCGGGGCAGCGCGAGGGCCACGAACCGCTCGGGCCCGGCGCCGAGTCCGGCCAGCCGGTGGGCGAGCCGGCCGGCCCGCGCGTCCAGGGCGGCGTAGTCGAGGTGCTCGTCGCCGCAGGTGACGGCCTCGGCGTGCGGGGTGCGGGCGGCCTGCGCCTCGAAGAGGTCGACCAGGGTCCGGTCGGGGCGGCCCCGCACGGTGCCGTCCCACTCGGTCAGCAGCCGCCGCTCCTGCGCGGTCGTCCACTCCAGGGCGCGCAGCGGCCGGTCCAGTCCGGCGGCCAGTCCGGTGAGCAGCAGGCAGAGCCGCTCGGCGAGGGCGCGGACCGTCGCGGCGTCGAACAGCTCCGGGTCGTAGGCGAGGTCGAAGCCGAAGTGCCCGCCCTGGTAGGCGCGCAGGACGAGCGGGTAGTTGGTGGCGTCCCGGGAGGTGACCTCCACCAGGCGCACCCCGCTGTCGGCCGTGCGGGCGTCGTCGAAGGGGTAGTTCTCGAAGGCGACGATGCTGTCGAACAGCGTGCCGCCGGACGGCACGCCGCTGAAGGCGGTGAGTTCGGCGAGGGACACCGCGGCGTGGCGCCGGGCCTCGGCCTGGGCCTCCTGGAGGTCGCGCAGCCAGTCGGCGGCGGTGCGGTCGCCGTCGACCAGGACCCTGGTGGGCAGGGTGTTGATGAACATGCCGATCATCGACTCGACGCCGGGCAGTTCGTCGGGGCGTCCGGAGACGGTCGTCCCGAACAGCACGTCCGGCTCGCCGCTGTACCGGGAGAGCAGCAGGGCCCAGGCGCCCTGCACCACGGTGCCGAGGGTGAGCCCGGCCTGCCGGGCGGTGCGGGCCAGCCGCTCGGAGGCCTCCGGCGACAGGCCGGCGGTGTGCGCGAGCGCCGAGCGGGCCCGGTGGGCCTCGCGCCGGACGCGGTCGGCGGGCAGCGGGGTGGCGGTGGCGAAGCCGTCCAGGACGCCCCGCCAGTGCGCGCGGGCGGCCGCGGTGTCCTGCCCGGCCAGCCAGTGCACGTAGTCGGCGAAGGGCCGGCGCACCGCCGGTGTCGGCACACCCCCGGTGGTGAGGGCCGCGTACTCCTCGAACACGTCGGTGAGCACCTGGGCCAGGCTCCAGCCGTCCAGGATCAGGTGGTGGGAGGTCCACAGCAGGTGCAGGCGGGCCTCGGGCAGCCGGACCAGGGTGAGCCGGGTGAGCGGCGCCGTGGCGAGGTCCAGCCCGTGGGCGAGGTCGTCCGCGCGCAGCCGGGCCAGCCGGTCGGCGCGCTCGCCCGGGTCGACCGCCCGCAGGTCCAGGTGGGTCACCGGCAGCCGGACGCCGCGGCGCACGACCTGGAGGGGGGCGGGGACGCCCTCCCACACCACCGAGGTGCGCAGGGCGGGCGTGCGGTCGGCGACCCGCTGCCAGGCCAGGGCGAAGGCGTACGGGTCGCCCACGCCCTCCAGCAGCAGGCCGGCCTGGTCCACGTAGACGTCGTCGGGGCCGCCGACCAGGCGGTGGAAGAGCATGCCCTCCTGGAGCGGGGTGAGCGGCAGCAGGTCCTCGACGTCCCGCCCGTCGCCGGCGATCCGGTCCACCCCGGCCTGGTCCAGTCCGGCCAGCGGGTAGTCGGAGGGGGTGCGGCCGCCGGCGTCGGGGCGGGCGCAGTGCTCGACGATGCCGGTCAGCGCCGCGGCCGTGGCCTGCGCCAGCGCGCGGACGGTGGCCGCCTCGTGCGCCTGGTCGCTGTAGTGCCAGGTGAGTTCCAGTTCGCCGTCGGCGACGACCGCGGAGACATCGAGCAGGTGGTCCAGGGGTTCGTCGGGGGCGAGCTCCCGGCCCGGCGCCTGGCCGGCGGGCGCGAAGTCGCCGGTCCCGGGGGCGGTCCACTGCCCGTGGTAGGTGAAGCAGACCTGCGGCAGCGGACGGTCCCTCAGGGCGTCGGCGGCGGGCGGGCCGAGCCGGGCCAGGGCCTCGTAGCTCAGGCCCCGGCGGGGTACGGCGCGCAGCCGCTCCTTGACCTGCTTGAGGGTGGCGGCCCAGTCGGGGGCGCCGGCCGGGCCGGCCGGGGCGAGGGTGACGGGGTACCGGGTGGTGAACCAGCCGACCGTCCGGGAGAGGTCGACGCCGTCGAAGAGTTCCTCGCGGCCGTGGCCCTCCAGGGCGATGGTCACCCGTTCGGTGCCCGTCCAGTCGGCGAGGGCCCGGCCCAGCGCGCTGAGCAGCACGTCGTTGACCTGGGTCCGGTAGGCCTCGGGGACTCTGCGCAGCAGGGCCTCGGTGGTGGCGCGGTCGAGCCGGGTGCGCAGGGTGCGCACGGAGGCGGCCGTGGGCGTGCCGGGGTGGTCGACGGGCAGCGGGGCCGCCGGGGCCCTGGTCTCGGCGCTCCAGTAGGGCAGGTCGTCGTCGAGGCCTCCGGCCCGGACCCGTTCGGCGAGGTGGTGGGCCCAGTCGGTGAACGGGGTGGGCTCGGGCTCCAGGTGCGGGGCGTCCCCGGCCGCCGCCTGCCGGTAGGCCTGTTCCAGGTCGGCGAGCAGCACCCGCCAGGAGACGCCGTCGACGGCCAGGTGGTGGGCGGTCAGGACGAGTTGGGGCCGGGCGTCGCCGCGGGCCCGGAACAGGACGGCGCGCAGCAGGGTGCCGGTGGCCGGGTCCAGGGCGGCGCGGGCGGCCTCGGCGGCCTCGACCCGGGCGGCTTCAGGGCCGGGGCCGGCGCCGGGGGCGGGCGGGTCGAGTCTGGTCAGCAGCCCGGTGCCCGGGTCCGCGACCGGCTCCTGGCGCCAGGTGCCCCCGGCGCGGGTGAAGCGGGTGCGCAGCGCCGGGTGGGCCGCCAGGACCGCCCGCAGCGCCTGGTCCAGGGCCGGCTCGTCGAGGTCGCGCGGCAGGTCGAGCAGCATCGACATGGTGAAGTGGCGCAGCGGGCCGTGGGCGGCGAAGAACCACTCCTGGACGGGGGTGAGCGGGGCCGGTCCGTCCGCGCGGCGCGGCCGGGGGGCCGGGGCGGCGGCCGGGCGGGCGGCGGCGACCAGGTCGGCGACGGTCTGGTGGCGGAAGACGTCCTGGGAGCCGATCCGCAGGCCGGCGGCGCGGGCCCGGGAGACGGCCTGGATGCTCAGGATCGAGTCGCCGCCGAGCTCGAAGAAGTTGTCGGTGACGCCGACCCGCGCCACGCCCAGCACCTCGGCCCAGATCCCGGCGAGGGTCTCCTCCTCGGGGGTGCGCGGGGCCACGAACTCCCCTTCCCTTCCTTCGCCTTCGAGGTCGGGGGCGGGCAGCGCTCGGCGGTCCAGCTTCCCGCTGGTGGTGAGCGGCAGGGTGTCGAGCGCGGTGAACGAGGACGGCACCAGGTGGTCGGGCAGCACCCGCCGCAGGGCGGCGCGCAGGTCGGCGGACGGGCGGGCCGCGCCGTCGGCGAAGACCAGGTAGGCCGCCAGCCGGGTGTGGCCGCGCGCGTCGGGCACGGCGGCGACGGCGGCCGCGGCGACCTGCGGCAGGTCGAGCAGCGCCGCCTCGATCTCGCCGGGTTCGATCCGGTGGCCGCGCACCTTGACCTGGTCGTCGGCGCGTCCGAGGTACTCCAGGCTCCCGTCGGCCGTCCAGCGGGCCAGGTCGCCGGTGCGGTACATCCGGGCGCCGGGCGGCCCGTACGGGTCGGCGGTGAAGCGGGCGGCGGTCAGCCCCGGCCGGCCGGCGTAGCCGCGGGCGACCTGCTCGCCGGCGAGGTGGAGTTCGCCGCTCACCCCGGGCGGTACCGGCTGGAGCCGGTCGTCGAGGACGTAGGCGCGCAGGTTGGGCAGCGGGCGGCCCACCAGCGGCCGGTCACCGCCCGCGATGCGGCAGGCGAGCGCGTCGACCGTGCACTCGGTGGGGCCGTAGTAGTTGTAGGCGGCGACGTCCGGGTGCCCGGCGAGTTCGCGCCAGAGCCGGGGCCCGACGGCCTCACCGCCGAGCATCAGCACCCGGGGGCGGTGGCGCGGGTCGTCGAGCAGCCCGGCGGGCAGCAGCTGGCGCAGGTAGGAGGGGGTCAGGTCGAGGAAGTCGACGCGGTGGCGCACGACGTACTCGACCAGGGCGGCCGGGTCCATCCGGGTCGTCTCGTCGACCAGGTGCAGCGGGTGGCCGTCGGCCATCAGCAGCACGCCCTCCAGGGAGGTGTCGAAGGAGAACGAGGCGGTCAGCGCCACGCGCAGCGGCCCGCCGCCCGCGTCGGCGACGAAGCCCGCCCGGTGGGCGGCGAGCAGGTTCACCACCGCGCGGTGCGGGACGGCGACGCCCTTGGGGCGGCCGGTGGAGCCGGAGGTGTAGAGCACGTACGCGGTGTTGGAGGGGTGCAGCGGGGCGGTCCGGTCGGCGTCACCGGGGTCGGTGTCCGGGCCGGTGTCGGGCAGCGCCCGGAGCGCCTGTTCGTCCAGGACCAGGGCGGGGCGGGCGTCGTCGAGCAGGTAGCGCAGGCGCTCGGCCGGCAGGGCCGGGTCCAGGGGCAGGTAGCCGGCGCCGGCCTTCCAGACGGCGAGGATCGCCACGATCATGTCGGCGGTGCGCGGCAGCCGCAGCGCGACCAGCCGTTCGGGGCCGGCGCCGCGGGCGATGAGCTGGTGGGCGAGCCGGTTGGCGCGGGTGTCGAGCGTCGCGTAGTCGAGCCGCTCGGCTCCGGCGACCAGGGCCGGGGCGTGCGGGGTCAGGGCGGCCCTGCGCCGGAACAGCTCGGGGTAGCTGGTGTCCTCGACGGGCAGCGCGGTGGCGTTCCAGTCCCGGGTGACCTGCCGGGTCTCCCGGGGCGAGAGCAGCGGCAGGGTGCCGAGCGGGCGGTCGGGCTCGGCGGCGGCGCCGTCCAGCAGCAGCAGGAGCTGGTCGGCCATCCGGCGTGCGGTGGGCGCGTCGAAGAGGTCGGCGCGGTACTCCAGCAGGCCGGTGAGCGCCTCGCCGTCCGGGACGAACTCGACGCTGAGGTCGAAGGTGGCGGCCTGCCGGGGCACGGCGACCGGGGTGAGCGCCGACCCCAGCGGGGTGGTGGCCTCGGGCGGCGCGGGGTGCAGCAGGACCAGCACGTCGAACAGCGGGTTGCGGCCCGCCTGGCGGGGTGCGCCGACCGCCTCGACGAGCCGTTCGAAGGGCGTGTCGCCGTGCGCGAGCGCGTCGTTGCCGGTCTCGGTGGCGGCCGCGAGCAGGTCGCGGAAGGATCCGGCGGGCTCCACCCGGGTGCGCAGGACGACGGTGTTGACGAAGCAGCCGACGGCCCGTTCCAGCTCGGTGCGGGAGCGCCCGGGCGTCAGGGAGCCGACGGTGACGTCCTGCTGGCCGGACCAGCGGGCCAGCAGCGCCTGGGTGGCGGCGACCAGGGCGGTGTGCAGGGTGCCGTGCCGTTCGGCCGCGAGCTCGCGCAGCCGGGCGGTGAGCGGCGCGGGGACGGTGAAGGCGTGGACGGCGCCGGGGCCGGCCTCCTCGCCGCGCCGCGGGTGGTCCAGCGGCAGTTCCGGCGGCACCGCACCGGCCAGTTTCGCCTTCCAGTGGGCCAGTTGGCCCTCCAGCCGGGCGCCGGAGAGCTGTTCGCGCTGCCACACCGCGAAGTCCGGGTACTGGACCGCCACCGGGGGAAGGTCCGGGGCGGCGCCGCGGGCCAGGGCCTCGTAGCCGGTGCACAGTTCGTCCAGGACGACGCCCATCGACCAGCCGTCGGTGACGATGTGGTGCGCCGTCAGTTGCAGGACGTGCGAGCGGTCCGACTCGCGCACCAGCAGGGCGCGCAGCAGCGGCCCCTGCCGGAGGTCGAAGGGGCGGGAGTACTCCTGGAGCAGGATCGCGTCGAGGGTCTCCCCGTCGGCCGGCTCCCGGACGGGCAGCGGCACCGGCCCGGCCGGCCGCACGGTCTGCACCGGGCGGCCGTCGGCCTCGTCGAAGGTGGTCCGCAGCCCCTCGTGGCGGGCCACGACGGCGGCCAGCGCCCCGGCGAGCGCCGCGCGGTCCAGCGGGCCGGTGAACCGTACGGCGACCGCGCTGTTGTAGCGGGGGTCGCCGGGGCGCAGCCGGTCCAGGAACCACAGGCGCTGCTGGACGAAGGAGGGCGGCAGCGGTCGGCTGCGGTCGGCTTGCGGGATGGACCGGTCGGCGGCGGCCCGGGCGCCGCCGGAGCGCCCGGCCAGCCGCAGGCGCAGCGCTTCGCGCAGGTCGGCGGGCAGGGCCTCGGCGCGGTCTCGCTTCGAAGGCGTCATGGTCGTCGGATCCTCACCGTTCGTCATCGTTCGTCATCGTCGGGGCCGCCGGACGCGGCGTCTTCGAGTTCGCTCAGCACCTGGTCCTCCACCAGTTCCGCCAGGGCGGCCACGGTGCGGGAGACCAGGACGTCGCGGGGGGTGAGCGTGACGCCGAAGGCATCGTTGGCGCGGGAGGCGATCAGCAGGGCCCGCATGGAGTCGCCGCCCAGCTGGAAGAAGTCGTCCGTCACGCCCACGGCCGTCCGCAGGGTCTCGGCCCAGATCTCGGCCACGGCCTCCTCGGTGGGCGTGCGGGGCGCCAGCCGGCCGGGCCGCTGCTCCTCCTCCGGTGCGGGGGCGGGCAGGGCGGCGCGGTCGGTCTTGCCGCTCGCGGTGAGCGGGAAGCGGTCGAGGACCGCGAAGGCCGAGGGGACGAGGTGGCCGGGCAGGGAGCGGGCGGCCAGGGCGCGCAGTTCGGCGCCGGTCGGCGGTTCGGCGCCGGGGGCCGCGAGCAGGTGCGCGACCAGGCGGGGCAGCCCGGGCTCGTCCTCCCGCACCGTCACCACGGCGTCCAGCACGGCCGGGTGGCGCGCCAGGACGGCCTCGACCTCGCCCGCCTCGATGCGGTGGCCGCGCAGCTTGAGCTGGTGGTCGATGCGGCCCAAGTAGTGCAGTTCGCCCCGGTGGTCGCGGCGCACCAGGTCCCCGGTGCGGTACATCCGGGTGCCGGGCGGCCCGTACGGGTCGGCGGTGAAGCGGGCGGCGGTCAGGCCCGGCCGGCCGAGGTAGCCGCGGGCCAGGGCCGGTCCGCTCAGCCACAGTTCGCCGGTGACGCCGTCGGGCACCGGCCGGAGCCGGGCGTCGAGGACGTAGGCGCCGGTGCCGGGCAGCGGGCGGCCGATCGGCGGCGCGGCGCCGTCCGGGGCCAGCGGCGCGGACCAGGCGGCGACCACGGTGGCCTCGGTGGGACCGTAGGAGTTGACCATGCGGTGGTGCGGGGCCCAGCGGGCCACCAGGTCGGCGCCGCACGCTTCGGCGCCGACCACCAGGGTCCTGAGCGCGGGCAGCGTGCCGGGGGTGTCGGCGGGCAGGGTGGCGAGGGCGGCCGGCGGCAGCAGGGTGTGGGTGATCGCCTCCGCCCGGAGCACCTCGGCCAGTTGGGCGCCGAGCAGCGGTCCGGGCGCGGGCACCACCAGCCGGGCGCCGTGCGGCAGGGACATGCACAGTTCGAGCACGGAGGCGTCGAAGCTGGGGGTGGCGAAGGCCAGCACCCGGTCACCCGGCACGACTTGGTAGTGCTCGGCCTCGGCGGCGGCGAAGGCGGCCAGCCCGCGGTGGGTGAGGACGACGCCCTTCGGGGTGCCGGTGGAGCCGGAGGTGTAGATGACGTAGGCGGGGTCGTCCAGGTCGAGCGGGCGGATCCGGTCGGGGTCGGCGGGGCGGTGGTCGGGGGCGCCGTCCGGCGGGGCGGCCAGCAGCGCCGCGACCTCCTTGGCGTCCAGGGTGAGTGCGGGCGCCGCGTCGCGCAGCATGAACTCGACGCGCTCGTCGGGGTAGTGGGGGTCGACCGGCAGGAACGCGGCGCCGGTCTTCGCCACCGCCAGCTGGGCGAGCACCATGTCCGCCGAGCGCGGCAGCAGGAGGGCGACCACCTCGCCGGGGCCGGCGCCGCGCGCGATGAGCCGGTGCGCCAGGCGGTTGGCGTGCGCCTCGGCCTCGGCGAAGGTCAGCTCCAGCCCGGGGGCGCTCAGCGCCGGGGCGTGCGGCCGGCGGTCCACGGCGGCCTCGACCAGGGCGGGCAGGGCCGCCGGGGGCACCGGGCCGCCCGCCGGGCGGGCCGGGCCGCGCAGCAGCCGCTCGCGTTCCCCGGGCGGCAGCAGGTCGAGGTCGTCCAGGCGGGCGGTGCCGTCCGAACCGGCCAGCGCGGCGAGGGTGTGCAGCAGTTGGGCGGCCAGTTTCTCGGCGGTGGCCCGGTCGATGTACCGGGGGTCGTGGCCGAGTTCGACGGCGAGCCGGTCGCCGGGCGAGACGACCACGGTGAGCGGGTAGTTGGTGGCCTCCCTCGCGTCCAGTTCGCGGATCAGCAGGCCGTGGGCGCCGGCCGTCGCGTCGCCGACCGGGTAGTTCTCGAAGACCACCAGGCTGTCGAACAGCGCCGTCCCGGGCGCAAGCCCGCTCAGGCCGTGCATCGCGGCCAGCGGCAGGTGGTCGAAGCGGCGGTCCTCGGCCTGCTCCTCCTGGAGCGCGCGCAGCCAGGCGGCACAGGGCTGTGAGCCGTCGACGGTGACATGGGCGGGCAGGGTGGTGATGAACAGGCCGACGATGGCGTCGGAGCCGGCCAGGTCGGCCGGGCGCCCGGAGACGGTGGTGCCGAAGCACACCCGCTGCTCCCCGCTCCACCGCGACAGCAGCAGCGCCCAGGCGCCCTGCACCAGGGTGTTGAGGGTGAGGCGGTGCCGGCGGGCGAACTCCTGGAGCCGCTCCGTCTCGGCCTCGGCCAGGAGGTGCGAGAGCCAGGCCCCGGAGCGGGCCGTGTCGCCCTGGGCGGGCTTGCGGTCGTAGGGCAGCGCCGTGGTGGTGAGGTCCGCCAGGACGCCGCGCCAGTGCTCCGTGGCGGCGGCGGTGTCGCGGGCGGCGAGCCAGCCGACGTAGTCCGCGAAGGGCCGGCGCTCGGGCAGGCCCGGCCGGTCGCCGCGGGCGAGCGCGGCGTGGGCGGCCAGGACGTCGGACAGGACGTGGAAGACGCTCCACCCGTCGAGCAGCACGTGGTGGAAGGTCCACACCACGCGCGCCGCGTCCGGCCCGAGCCGGATCAGGTCGAGCCGCAGCAGCGGGGCCCGGTCCAGGGCCAGCGGGCGGGCCCGCTGGTCGGCGAGCAGCCGCTCCAGGCGGGCTTCGCGCTCGGCTTGCGGCAGTGCGCTCCAGTCGTGTTCGGTGACCGGCAGCGTCACGTCCCGGTGGACCACCTGGAGGGGTACGGGCACGTCGCGCAGGACGACGGCGGTGCGCAGCACGGGGGTGCGGTCGACGACGTGCTGCCAGGCGGCGGCCAGCGGCCGCAGGTCGCGGGCGCCGTCCAGCACGAAGGTGATCTGCTCGACGTACAGGCCGTGTTCGGCCTCGTCCAGGCCGTGCAGCACCATGCCGGTCTGGGTGGGGGTGAGCGGCTGGATCTCCGTCACGTCCCGTCCGGTGCCGGCCAGTCGGTCGACGGCGGCCTGGTCCAGGGGGGCCAGCGGGTAGTCGGCGGGGGTGCGGCCGCCCGCGCCGGGTTCGGCGCAGTGGCGGACGATCTCCCGCAGCTCGTCCAGCAGTTCGGCGGCGAGCCGGGCGACGGTCGCGCGGTGGTGCACCGCGCGGGAGTACGACCAGGTGAACGCCAGCTTCCCGTCGCTCACCCGGCCGAGCACGTCCAGCAGGTGCGGCCGGTCCGCCGCCCGGTCCATGCCGCCGGTGAGCGGGCCGGACGGGGCGTGCAGCAGGCCGCCGGGGGCGGGGGTCCAGTCCTGCCGGCCCAGGTAGTTGAAGCCGATCTGCGGCAGGTCGGGCAGCCGGGGCTCGACAGTGGCGGCGGGCCGCAGGTGGCGCAGGGCGCCGTAGCCGAGCCCGCCGCGCGGTACGGCGCGCAGGTTCTCCTTGACGGTCTTCAGGGCGGTGCCGGTGTCGGCGCCCCGGGGCATGTCCAGGGCCACGGGGTACAGCGTGGTGAACCAGCCGACGGTCCGGGAGAGGTCGACTCCGTCGAACAGCTCCTCGCGGCCGTGGCCCTCCAGGGCGACCGTCACCCGGTCCCGGCCGGTCCAGCGGGCCAGCACCCGGCCCAGGGCGCAGAGCAGGACGTCGTTGACCCGGGTGCGGTAGACCTCCGGGACGTCCTGGAGCAGCCGGCGGGTGTCCTCGGCGTCCAGGGCGAGGTCCAGCGACTCCTCGGTGGCGGCCGTGTTGGCACCGTCCAGGTCGGTCGGCAGGGCGGTCGCGGCGCCGTGCTCCAGCCCGTACCAGTGGGCGTGCTCGTCGTCGAAGCCGCCGGCCGCGGTGTGCTCGGCGAGCCGTTCGGCCCAGGCCCGGAAGGAGGTGCTCTTGGGGCCGAGGTCGGGGCGTTCGCCCGCCCGCAGCGCACGGTGGGCGGTGTCCAGGTCCTCCAGGAGCACGCGCCAGGACACCGCGTCGACCACCAGGTGGTGCGCGGCCAGCAGCAGGACGGGGTGCCGTTCGCCGTCGAAGCGGCACAGCGCGGCCCGCAGCAGCGGCCCTTCGGCCAGGTCGAAGCCCGCGGCCAGGCGCTCGGCCAGTTCGCGCAGCGTCGCCTCGCGCTCCTGCGCCGAGGCGGCGGGCCGTTCGTGCGTGCGCAGCTCCGGCAGGTCGCCGGGCGCGGTGCCGTGCTGGCGCCACCGCCCGTCGCCGAGCGGCTCGAACCGCAGGCGCAGCGCGTCGTGGTGGTCCAGGACGGCGGCGAGCGCGGCCCGCAGCAGGGGCTCCTCGGTGCCGGGGGCGAGGGTGAAGGAGACCGACTGGGTGAACTGGGCGGTGTCCCCGCCGAGGGTGTCCAGCAGCCAGTGCTGGACGGGGGTGAGCGGGGCGTCGCCGACCACGGCGCCCTGTTCGGCGGCGACCGCCGGGCTCGGCGACTCCTCGGCGGCGAGGGCGAGTTCGGCCAGGGTCTGGTGGGCGAACAGGTGCCGGGGGGTGAGTGCGAGGCCGGCCCGGCGGGCCGCCGAGACGATCTGGATGCCCAGGATCGAGTCGCCGCCGAGCGCGAAGTAGTTGTCGTCCGCGCCCACGTCGGGTACGCCGAGCACCTCGCGCCAGATCGCGGCGAGGGTGCGTTCGGCCTCGGTGCGCGGAGGCCGGGCGCCGATTGCGGCCGGGGCGGCCCACACCGGGGCGGGCAGCGCGCGGCGGTCGAGTTTGCCGGTGGCGCCGAGCGGCAGCCGGTCCAGCGGCACCACCAGTGCGGGCACCAGGTGGTCGGGGAGGGTGCGCCCGAGGAAGGCACGCCACTCGACGGGGTCGGGCAGTGCGCCGTCACGGGCCACCGCGTAGCCCACCAGGCGCCGGTGGCCGTCGTGGTCGACGACCCGGGCGGCGGCGGCCGACACCTGCGGGTGGCGGGCCATCGCGGCCTCGACCTCGCCGAGTTCGATCCGGAAGCCGCGCACCTTGACCTGGTCGTCCGCGCGGCCGAGGTAGCGGAGGTCGCCGTCGGCCGTCCAGCGCACCAGGTCCCCGGTGCGGTACATCCGGCGCCCGGGCGGGCCGAAGGGGTCGGGCAGGAACCGGGCGGCGGTCAGGCCCGGGCGGCGCAGGTAGCCGCGGGCGACGCCGGTGCCGGCCAGGTACAGCTCCCCCGGCGCGCCGACGGGCACCGGGCGCAGCCGGTCGTCCAGGACGTAGGCCCGGGCGCCGCCGACCGGGCGGCCGATCGGCGGGTCGCGGTCGGGGTCGGCGGGGTCGCAGGCGAAGGCGGTGGCGTAGACGGTGGCCTCGGTGGGGCCGTAGATGTTCAGCACCCGGCAGCCGGGGACGGCCTCGCGCAGCCGGCGCACGGTGCGGGCGGGCAGGGCCTCGCCGGCCAGGACGACGGTGTCCGCGCCGAGGTGCACGGCGTCCTCCGCGAGGAGGCCGCCCAGGGCGGAGGGCACCGCGCTGAGCAGGCCGGCCCGCCACGGCCCGGGGCGCTCGGCCAGGGCCAGCAGGTCCCGGACGAGTTCCACGCAGCCGCCGGCGAGCAGGGGCGAGAAGATCTCGAACACCGACACGTCGAAGTTGAGCGAGGTGGCGGCCACCACGTGGGCCAGGCCGTGGTCGGCGAACTCGGCGGCGGCCCAGTCGGTCAGGGCCAGGACCGAGGCGTGGGCGACCACGACGCCCTTGGGGCGGCCGGTCGAGCCGGAGGTGTGGATGACGTACGCGGGGTGCTGCGGCAGCAGGGCGCCGAGCCGTTCGTCGTCGCGCACGGCGTCGGGGCGGGCGGCGGCGAGCCGTTCGGCGCACCCCGGGTCGTCGAGCACGATCCGGGTGAACGGGCCCGCCGGCAGCCGCCCTCCGGTCTCCGCGTCGGTGACCACGGCGTCGGGCCGGACGTCCGCGAAGAGGAACGCGATCCGCTCGGCCGGGTACCCGGGGTCGACCGGCAGGTAGGCGGCGCCGCTCTTGAGCACCGCCAGCAGCGCCACGGCCAGGTCGGCGGTGCGGGGCAGCGCGAGCGCGACGAACCGCTCGGGCCCGGCGCCGGCCGCGATCAGCAGCCGGGCCAGCCGGTTGGCCCGTTCGTCGAGCTCCCGGTAGGTCAGCTGCACGTCGCCGCAGCGGACGGCCGGGGCCTCGGGCGTGCGGGCGGCCTGCCGGGCGAAGGCCTCGGGCACGGTGTCCTGCGGTGCCTCGACCGCCGCCCCGCCGAAGCGGTCGACGAGTTCGCGCCCCCGCGGCGGGTCGAGCAGCGGCAGGTGCGCCGCCGGCCGGTCGAGGCCGTCCGCCATCGCCGTCAGCAGGGTGCACAGGCCCGCCCCGAGCGCCTCGACGGTGGCGGTGTCGAAGACGGCCGGGTCGTGGTCGAGGCTGACCGCGATGGCGTCGCCGGGGGCGACCACCACGCCGAGCGGGTAGTTGGTCGGCTCCAGGACGTGCTCGGTCTCGACGCCCAGGCCGTGCCGGGTCAGCGCCTGCGCGTCGAACGGGTAGTTCTCGAAGACCACGATGCTGTCGAACAGGGCCGTGCCGCCCGGCAGTTCGCTCCAGTTCTGGAGCTGCGCCAGGGAGACGGCGTCGTAGCGGCGGGCCTCCGACTGGGCGTCCTGGAGCTCCCGCAGCCACTCCAGCAGCGAGCGGCCGGCGTCGATCCGCACCCGGGTGGGCAGCGCGTTGATGAACAGCCCGACCATCGAGGTGACGCCCGGGAGTTCGGCGGGCCGGCCGGAGACGATCGTGCCGAAGACCACGTCGTCCCCACCGCCGTAGCGGGAGAGCAGCAGCGCCCAGGCGCCCTGGAGCACGGTGTTGACGGTCAGCCCGGCCTGCCGGGCGGTGGTCCGCAGCCGCTCCGACAGGTCGTTGTCGAGGGTCACCCGCACCGATGCCGAGGACGACGCGCGGTGCGCCTCGGCCGGGCGCCGGTCGCGGGGCAGTTCGGTGGGGGCGGGGAACCCGGCCAGCGTGTCGCGCCAGTACCGCTCGACCCGCGCCGGGTCCTGCCCGGACAGCCAGCGCAGGTAGTCGGCGAAGGGGGCGCGCGCGACCGGGTTCGGCCGGCGCCCGGCGGCCAGGGCGGCGTACCGCTCGCACACCTCGTCGAAGACCTGGGCCGCGCTCCACCCGTCGAGCAGGACGTGGTGGAAGGTCCACACCACCCGCACCCGGGTCGGCGACAGCCGGACCAGGGTCAGCCGCATCAGCGGTGCGGCGGCCAGGTCGAGGCCGGCCGCCCGGTCCTCGGCGAGCAGCCGGGCGGTGTCCCGCTCGATCCGGTCGGCCGGCCGGCCGGCCCAGTCGTGGTGGGTCACCGGGACGGCGGCCCGGTGCTGGACGACCTGGAGCGGTTCGGCGGTGTCCTGCCAGGCGAGCCGGGTGCGCAGCACCGCGTTGGCGTCCACGGTCTGCTGCCAGGCGGCGGCCAGGGCGTGCGGGTCGGTGACCCCGGAGAGGACCAGCTGGACCTGGTTGACGTAGGTGTGGGCGTCCGGGTCCAGCAGGCTGTGGAAGAGCATGCCCGCCTGCATCGCCGTCAGCGGGTACACGTCCGCGACGCGGCGGCCGTCCCCGGCGATCCGGTCCACCGCCGCCTGGTCCAGCCGGGCCAGCGGGAAGTCGGCGGGGGTGCGGCCGCCGGCGCCGGGCTCGGCGCAGTGGGCGACGAGGTCCTCCAGGGCGCGCAGCATGGCGTCCGCGAGCGCGGTGACGGTCCGTTCGTGGTGCCGGCCCGCGCTGTAGTACCAGCCGATCTCCAGCCGGTCGTCCTCGACCCGGGCGACGACGTCCAGCAGGTGCGGGCGCTCGGTGCCGGGCGCCTCCGCGCCGCCGAGGCCGCCGGGGACGGCGCGGACCAGGGCGGCGCCGTCGGCGGACCAGTCGAAGCGGCCCAGGTAGTTGAAGCTGATCCCGGGGGCCGGGGCGTCGGCGAGCTGCTCGTCCCGGGCGAGGTGGCGCAGCGCGCCGTAGCCGAGGCCGCGCTCCGGCACCGCCCGCAGCTGCTCCTTGACGGCCTTCAGCGCGGTGCCCCAGTCCCCGTCCGGGACGTCGAGGGCGACGGGGAAGAGCGAGGTGAACCAGCCGACCGTGCGGGACAGGTCGATGTCCTCGAACAGCTGGTCCTCGCGGCCGTGCCCCTCCAGGCCGATCGCGACGGTGCGCCGTCCGGTCCACTCGGCGAGCACCCGGCCCAGGGCGGTGAGCAGGACGTCGTCGATCCGGGTGCGGTAGACCCCGGGGACCTTGCGCAGCAGGTCCCCGGTGCGCTCGCGGTCCAGCCGGACGGTGACGGCGCGCAGGTCGGCGGCGGTGTTGCCGCCGTCGCCGTCCACCGGCAGCACGGCCGCGCAGTGCCGGGCAGCCGCCGCCCAGTGGGCGCGCCGGGACGCGAAGCCGCCGGCCGCGGTGTGCTCGCGCAGGCGGCGGGTCCACTCCCGGACGGAGGTGGTGCGGGCGGGCAGGCGCAGCGGCCGGCCCTCCACGGCCTGCCGGTAGGCGGTCTCCAGGTCCTCCAGCAGGATCCGCCAGGAGACCCCGTCGACGACCAGGTGGTGGACGGCCAGCAGCAGCCGGGCGGGCCGGGTGCCGTCGGTGGTGAACAGGCGGGCGGTGAGCAGCGGGAGGGTGTCCAGCCGGAACGCGGCGTGCGCGGCCTCGGTGGCCCGGGCCTCGGCGGCCTCGGCCGCCGCCCGGTCCAGGGCGCCGAGGTCGACGACCTCCAGCAGTTCGGGGGCGGCGGCGTCCGCGGGGGCGCAGTGCTGCTGCCAGGCGCCGTCCTCCCCGGTGGTGAAGCGGGAACGCAGGGCGTCGTGGTGGGCCCACAGGGCGGTCAGGGCGCGGCGCAGGGCCTGCGGGTCGACCTCGCCGGGAGCCTCCACCACGACGGACTGGTCGAAGGACGCGGCGTACGGCGGGTGCGGGTCGAGGAACCAGTGCTGGATGGGTGTCAGGCCCACCTCTCCGCTGACCGGTTCGGTCCCGGCGACGGTGACGGCGGTACCGGCGGCGGCGGCCAGCGCGGCGACGGTGGGGTGCCGGAACAGGTCGCGGGGGGACAGCGCGAGACCGGCGGCGCGGGCGCGGGAGACGACCTGGATGCTCAGGATCGAGTCGCCGCCGAGCAGGAAGAAGTCGTCGTCGACCCCGACCCGCTCCACGCCGAGCAGTTCCGCCCAGATCGCGGTGAGGACGCGTTCGGTGTCGGTGGTCGGGGCGCGGTGGGCGCGGTCGCCCGTCGCCGACCAGTCGGGGGCGGGCAGCCGCCGGCGGTCCACCTTGCCGTTGGCGGTCAGCGGCAGTTCGGAGACCGTGACGAAGGCCGCGGGCAGCATGTAGTCGGGCAGGTCGGCGGCCAGGTGGGCGCGCAGCGCCGTGGCGGAGGGCGGCTCGGCGCCGCCGGTCGGCACCAGGTGGGCGGCCAGCCGCTTGCGCCCCGCGTCCTCGTGGAGCGAGACGACAGCCTCCGCGACGGCCGGGTGGGCGGTGAGCCGTGCCTCGATCTCGGCGGGTTCGATGCGGAAGCCGCGGATCTTGATCTGGTCGTCCGCGCGGCCCACGAAGTGCAGTTCGCCGTCCTCGCTCCACCGGGCGGTGTCGCCGGTGCGGTACATCCGGCCGCCCGGCGGCCCGAAGGGGTCGGCGAGGTAGCGGGCGGCGGTCTCGCCGGGCCGGCCCGCGTAGCCGCGCGCGACTCCGGCGCCGGCGATGTACAACTCGCCGGTGATGCCGGGCGGTTGCGGTTGGAGGGCGCCGTCCAGCACGTACACCCGGGTGTCGTCCAGCGGGCGTCCGATCGGCAGCACGGCGGGCAGCCGGTCCCCGGGGCGGAAGGCCCGGCGGGTGGCGAAGGTGGTGGTCTCGGTCGGGCCGTAGCCGTCGACCACGGTGAGGTCGGGGCAGGCCTCCAAGACGCGGCGCACGACCGCGCCGGGCACCGCCTCGCCGCCGGTCCACACCTCCCGGGCGCCGCGCAGGCAGCCCGGGTCCTCCTGGGCGAGGAGCCGGAACAGGCCGGCGGTCAGCCACAGGCATTGCACGCCCTGCTCGGTGACGGCGCGGCGGACGGCGGCGGCGTCCAGGTCCTCCGGCGGGGCCAGTACGGCGGTGCCACCGCGCAGCAGCGGCACCCACAGCTCGTAGGTGGCGGCGTCGAAGGCGTGCGGGGAGTGCACGAGCACCCGGTCGTGGCCGGTGAAGGCGCGGTCCAGGGCGAGCGCGGCGACGTCGCGCCGGCGCACCGCGACGCCCTTGGGGGTGCCGGTGGAACCCGAGGTGAACATCAGGTACTGGACGTTGTCGGGGTGGGGCACCGGGGCCGCGGCCGGGGCGGCCGGGCCCGGCCGGTCGGCGACGTGCGGCCGGTCGGCGACGTGCGGCCGGTCGGCGGCGTGCGGCCGGTCGGCGGCGTGCGGCCCGTCCGGCCGGTCGACGCGCAGCACCCGCTCGGCGGGGAGCAGTTCCTCGGCGGCGCTCGCCCGGTGCGCGTCGGTGAGCAGCAGGTCCGCGCCGGCCTCGGCCAGCATCAGGTGCAGCCGCTCGCGCGGCGCCCTGCCGTCCAGCGGCACGTAGACCCCGCCGGTCCGGACCAGCGCCAGCTGGGCGACGACCAGGTCGACGGAGCGGTCCATGAGCACGCCGACCGGGTGTTCGACGCCGACGCCGAGCGCGGCCAGCCGGCCCGCCAGGGCGGCGGCGCGGGCGTCGAGGTCGCGGTAGCTGAGGCGCTCGTGGCCCGCCTCCAGGGCGACGGCGTCCGGGTTGCGGCGCACCTGCTCGGCGAACAGGTCGGCGATGTCGCGCTCGGTCCGTTCGACGGCGGTGGCGTTCCAGTCCACGAGGATCCGCCGGCGCTCCCCGGCGGTCAGCAGCGGCACGCGCGCGGGCGGGCTCCCGGCGCCCCGGGGCAGTCCCGTCAGGACGGCCGTGAGCTGCCCGGCCATCCGCCGGACGGTGGCCTCGTCGAACAGCCGAGGGTCGTAGCACAGCCGCAGGGCCAGCTCCGGCCCCGGGTAGGCCAGCAGGGCGAGCGGGTAGTTGGTGGTCTCGATCCCGTCCAGGTCGCGCAGGCGCAGGCCGTGCGCGGCGGCCGCGTCGTCCTCGACCGGGTAGTTCTCGAAGACGACGATGCTGTCGAACAGGGCGGTCTGCTCGGGGAGGACGGTGGCGGCCCGCAGGCGGGTGAGCGGGACGAAGCCGTGGCGCCGGTCCTCGCCCTGCTCCCGTTGCAGCGTGCGGAGCCAGTCGAGCAGGGTGCCGTCAGCGGGCACGACCGTCCGGGTGGGCAGGGTGGTGATGAACAGGCCGGTCATCGACTCGACGCCGGGCAGCTCGGGCGGCCGCCCGGACGAGGTGGTGCCGAACACCACCTCGTCCCGGTTCGCCTGACGGCCCAGCAGGATCGCCCAGGCGCCCTGGACCAGGGTGTTCAGGGTCAGGCCGGAGCTGCGCGCGAGGCCTTCCAGCGCCCGGGTCGCGGCGGCGGGGAGGGTGAACGGCACGGCCCGGGTGGATTCCGCGCGGTGGCTCTGGCGCGGCTCGCGGTCGTACGGCAGCGGCGTCGGCTCGGCCAGCCCGGCCAGGCGCCCGCACCAGTGCCGCTCGGCCTCCGCCGGGTCGCGCTCGCGCAGCCAGGCCACGAAGTCGCGGTAGGGCCGGCGCTCCGGCACCGTGCCGTACGGGACGGTGCCGAAGGGCTCGGTGCCGAAGGGGTCGGTGCCGGACGGCACGGTGCCGGACGGGACTTCTCCCGTCTCCGGCCCGGAGCGGGCCAGCGCGGCGTGCACGGCGAACACGTCCGACAGCACCTGGAAGAGGCTCCAGCCGTCCAGGACGAGGTGGTGGAAGGACCACAGCACGCGCACCCGGGTGTCGGAGAGGCGGATGAGCAGCAGGCGCTGGAGCGGGGCCCGGGCCAGGTCCAGGCCGCGGGCCCGGTCGCGGTCCAGGAGCTCGGCCAGCCGGCCCCGGCGCTCGGACTCGGGCAGCTCGCGCCAGTCCAGGTGGGTGACCGGCACGGCCGCCCGCCGCCGCACCACCAGCAGCGGCTCGGGCACCTCCTGCCAGCGGACGTGGGCGCGCAGCACCGGGGTGCGGTCGGTGACCCACTGCCAGGCGGCGGCGAGCCGCCCCGGGTCGGGCACGCCGTCCAGGACGAAGTCCAGCTGCTGGAAGTAGGCGCCGCTGTCCTCCTCGGCCAGGCCGTGGAAGAGCATCCCGGACTGGGTCGGCGTCAGCGGGAGGACGTCCTCCACCGCGCCCGGGTCGTCGCCGGTGATCAGGTCCACGGCCGCCTGGTCGAGCCGGGCCAGCGGGAAGTCGGACGGGGTGCGCCCGGCGGCGCCCGGGCGGGCCGCGTACCGCGCGAGGTCGGCCAGCTCGGCGGCGAAGCGCCGGGCCAGGGCCTCGACGGTGTCGCGCCGGTGCACGGCGCCGGAGTAGAACCAGCTGAACTCCAGCGCGTCGCCGTCGAGCCGGCCGACCACCTCCAGGGCGTGCGGGCGCTCGACGCGCGGGTCGGCGTCCAGTTCCAGGGGCCGGAAGGTGCCGCGGTAGAGCCCGGCCGCGTCCTGCGGGAAGGACATCCGGCCGAGGTAGTTGAAGCTGATCCGTGCGGCCGGGGCGTCGGGGGCCGTGCCGGGGCGCCCCAGGTGGCGCAGGGCGTCGAATCCGAGGCCCCGTCGGGGGACGGCGCGCAGCTGCTCCTTGACCCGCTTGAGGACGCCGTCCCAGTCGGCCCCGGCGGGCACGGCCAGCGCCACGGGGTGCCGGGTGGTGAACCAGCCGACCGTGCGGCTCAGGTCGAGATCGGCGAACAGCTCCTCGCGCCCGTGCCCCTCGACGTCCACCACGACCCGCTCCAGCCCGCTCGCCCCGCACAGGGCCCGGCCGAGGGCGCTCAGCAGCACGTCGTTGGCCTGGGTGCGATAGGTGTCGGGCAGGGTGCGCAGGAGGGCGGTGGTGTCGGCGGGGTCGAGGCGCACGGTGACGGAGCGGGCCGAGGCGTGGGTGTCGGCCCCCGAGAGGTCGGCCGGGAACGGGTCCGCCGGGGCGTCACCGTCCTGCGCGGGGACGGCCCGCGCCCAGTACTCCGTCTCGTCCTCGAAGCCGCCGGCCGCGGCGTGGGCGCCGAGCCGCTGGCCCCACTGCCGCAGCGGGGAGGACTTCGCCGGCAGGGCCGCCGCCCCGTCCCGGCCGTCGCGGCGGGCGCGGTAGGCCGTGTCGAGGTCCTCCGCCAGCACCCGCCAGGAGACCCCGTCGACGACCAGGTGGTGGACGGCCAGGTGCAGGACCGGCGGCTGCCCCGCACCGCGCTCGTGCAGCACGGCGCGCAGCAGCGGGCCTTCGCCGCCCAGGTCGAAGGGGCCGAAGTGCGGGGTGTCGCCGTCCGGGCCGGTGTGCCGGCCCAGACGGATCCGGGGCGCCCGGTCGTCGATCCGCCAGCGCACGCCGGGGCCGGTACCGATCTCGCCGTCGCGGGGCTCTGCGGGGTCGGACTCTCCGGCGTCGGACTCTCCGGCGTCGGACTCTCCGGCGTCGGACTCTGCGGGGTCGGGCTCTGCGGGGTCGGGCTCTCCGGCGTCGGCCGTGAAGGCGGAGCGCAGCGCGTCGTGGTGGGCGACCACGTCGTTCAGGGCGTCCTCCAACGCCGCCCGGTCCACGTCGGCGCCCAGCAGAAGGGAGAGCGCCTGGTTGAAGTGCCCGGCGCGCCCGGCGGCCCGGTCGAGCCACCAGCGCTGGATCGGGGTCAGGACGCCCACCCCGGTGGCGGCCACCCGGGCGGTCACGGCCGGCCGTTCGGCGTCGTCCGCGCACCGGGCCAGCGCGGCGACCGTCTGGTGCCGGTAGAGGTCCCCGGAGGTCACCGCCAGCCCCACCTGCCGGGAGCGGGCTACCACCTGGATGCCGAGGATGGAGTCGCCGCCGAGGTCGAAGAAGTTGTCGTCCGCGCCGACCCGTTCCAGCCGCAGCACCTCCGCCCAGATGGTGGCGAGCGCCTGTTCGGCGGGGGTTCGGGGGGCGACGTGGCGTACGGCGGGCACGGCCGGCCCCGGGGCGGGCAGCCGGCTCCGGTCGAGCTTGCCGTTGGGGTTGAGCGGCAGCGCGGGCAGCGGCACGACGACCGAGGGCACCAGGTAGTCGGGCAGGGCCAGGCCGAGCGCCCGGCGCACGGCCTCGGGCTCCACCCGCCCGCCCGGGACGGGGACCACGTAGCCGACCAGGCGCCGGTTGCCCCCGCCGTCGGCGACGGTGGCAGCCGCCTCCGCCACGCCCTCGCAGCGCCGCAGCGCCTCCTCCACCTCGCCCAGTTCGATCCGGAAGCCGCGCACCTTGACCTGCTGGTCGATCCGGCCGAGGTACTCCAGGTCGCCGTCGGCGTTCCACCGCACCCGGTCTCCGGTGCGGTACATCCGCTCCCCCGGCGCGCCGTACGGGTCGGCGACGAACCGGGCGGCGGTCAGCCCGGGGCGGCCCAGGTAGCCGCGCGCCAGGCCGCCGCCCCCGAGGTACAACTCGCCGACCACGCCCGGCGGTTGCGGGCGAAGCCCGGCGTCCAGGACGTACGTCCGGGTCAGTGCGAGCGGCCTGCCGATCGGCGGCGCCTGCTCCGGCAGCCGGTCACCGGCGAACCAGGCGGTGGCGTAGACGGTGGCCTCGGTGGGGCCGTAGATGTTGGCGATCGCGCTGCCGGGCAGGGCGCGCCGCAGGTCGCCCACCGCCTGGGCGGAGAGGGCCTCGCCGGCCAGCACGACGGTGGCCGCGTCGACCGGGGCGGCGCCCCCGGCGAGCAGCCGGGAGATCACCGAGGGCACGCCGCTGACCAGGCCGACGCGGCGCGGGGCCGGCTCCTCGGCGAGGGCGGCGAGGTCGGCGACCACCTCGACGCTCCCGCCCGCCAGCAGCGGGCAGAGCAGTTCGAAGACCGACACGTCGAAGTTGAGCGAGGTGGCGGCGACCACGTGGTCCAGCCCGCCGGGCCCGAACCGCTCGGCCGCCCAGCGGGCGAGGGCGACGACGCTGCGGTGGGTGATCACGACGCCCTTGGGCCGGCCGGTCGACCCCGAGGTGTAGATGACGTAGGCGGGGTGCTCCGGCAGCAGCGGCCGGAGGCGGTCGGCGTCCGTGAGGTCGGCGTCCCCGGTGTCGTCGGTGTCCGCCGGGCCGGCAGCGGCCAGGCCGGTGTCATCCGGGCCGCCGGCGTCGGCGGCCAGGCCGGTGCCGTCCTCCAGCAGCAGGACGGGCCACCCCTCGGGCAGCGCGGCCGCCGTCTCCCGGGTGGCGAGGACCAGCGCGGGCCCGGCGTCCGCCAGCATGAAGCGGATCCGCTCGGCCGGGTAGCCCGGGTCCACCGGCAGGTACGCCGCACCCGACTTGAGCACCGCCCACAGCACCGACGGCAGGTCTGCGGAGCGCGGCAGGCACAGCGCGACCAGCCGCTCGGGGCCCGCGCCCCGGGCGACCAGCAGCCGGGCGAGGCGGTTGGCCCGCCGGTTGACCTCCGCGTAGTCCCGCCGCACCGGGCCGCAGCCGACGGCGGTCCGCCCGGGCGTACGGGCCGCCTGCGCCTCGAACAGCCCGGGCAGCACGGGCGGCACGGTGTCCGGGAGGTCGCCGGCGGCGTGCGCGGGCGGGTTCCAGGAGTCGAGCAGCGTGCGCTGCTCCTCCTCGGAGAGCATGGGCAGTTCGGCGAGGATGCGCTGCGGGCCGTCCGCCATGCCCGCCAGCAGGCGGTGCAGGTGGCGCGCCATCCGGGCCACCGTCCGGGCGTCGAACAGGTCCGTGTTGTACTCCACCGTCAGCGCGCAGCCGTCGGTGTCCTCCGGGGTGAACTCCAGCACCAGGTCGAACCGGGCGGCCGGGCGGGGCAGCGGGTGGTCCTCGAAGCGCAGGCCTCCGGCGGGCGGCGGGGTGGTGGGGCTCTGCTGGACGACCATGACCTGGACCAGCGGGGTGCGGCTCGGGTCCCGGGGCGGGGCCAGTTCCTCGACCACCCGGTCGAAGGGCACCGCGGCGTGGGCGAAGGCGTCCAGCAGGGTGGTGCGCACGCTCTCCACGAACCGGTCGACGGTGGCCCGCTCGTCCACGTCGCCGCGCAGCACCACGGTGTTGACGAAGAAGCCGGTCACCTCCTCCAGCTCCCGCCGGTCGCGCCCGGTGGTGACGGTGCCGAACGCCACGTCCCGCTGGCCGGAGTAGCGCGAGAACAGCAGCGCGGACGCCCCCGCGAACAGGGTGAACAGCGTCGTACCGCGGCCCGCGGCGAGGTGCCGCAGCCGGGCCACCAGTTCGGCCGGGAGGCGGTGGCGGTGCGCCGCGCCGTTCGTCGTGCGCTGGGCGGGCCGGGGCCGGTCGGTGGGCAGTTGCAGGGGTTGCAGCTCCGCCAGGTTCCGCTTCCAGTAGGCGAGGTCCGGCGCGTCCGCTGCCCCGGCTTGGGTCCGGCGGCGTTGCTCCCAGCGCGCGAAGTCGGGGTACTGGAGGGCGGGGGCGGCGAGCGCGTCCGGCTCGCCGGAGACCTCCGCCCGGTAGAGCGCGGCCAGTTCGCGGGTGAGGACGCCCACCGACCAGCCGTCGGTGATGATGTGGTGCTGCGCCAGCAGCAGCAGGTGCTCGTCCGCGGCGAGGCGGACCAGCAGTGCCCGGGCGAGCGGGCCGTCCGTCAGGTCGTAGGGCCGGTTCAGCTCCTCGGTCAGCAGCCGTTCGGCCGCCTCGGCGCGCTCCCCGGCCGGCCGGTCGCCGACGTCCGCGGTGCGCAGCGGCAGGGTGCCCTCCGCCGCGACGCGCTGCACGAGCTGCCCGTCGACGGTGGCGAAGGTGGTGCGCAGCGAGTCGTGCCGGGCGGCGAGTCGGCCCAGGGCCCGGCGCAGGGCCGCCGGGTCCGTCGTTCCGCGCAGCCGCAGGGCCACGCCGGTGTTGTACTCCGTCCCCCCGACGGTGAGGTCGTCGAGGAACCACAGGCGGCGCTGGGCGCTGGACAGCGGCAACGGCTCCTCGCGCGGGGCGGGCGGGATCGGCTCCGGCGGCGCGGCGGTGTGCCGCTCGTCCACCAGCGGGGCCAAGGCGGCGACGGTCCGCGCGGTGAAGACGTCCCGGAGCGTGAGCCGGACGCCCAGCCGCTCGGCGACCCGGGCCAGGGTCCGGGCGGCGAGGATCGAGTCGCCGCCCAGGTCGAAGAAGTCGTCCGCCGCGCCCACCGCGTCGACGCCGAGGACCTCGGCCCAGATGCTGGCCAGGGCGCGTTCGCGCTCGGTGCGCGGGGCGACGGGCCCGGCCGCGCCGGAGCGGGCGGGGGCGGGCAGCGCCTGCTGGTCGATCTTGTGCTGCGGGGTGAGCGGCAACGCGGCCAGGACGACCACGGCGGACGGCACCAGGTGGGCCGGCAGGGCGGCGGCCAGCGCCGCGCGCAGCTCCGCCGGGTCCGGGGCGTGCTCCGGGTCGGCGGGCGTGGCGTAGCCGACCAGGCGTTCGCGGCCCGGTTCGTCCTCCCGGACCACGACGACGGCCTGGTCGACGGCGGGGTGCGCCCGCAGGGCGGCCTCGATCTCCCCCGGCTCGATCCGGAAGCCGCGGATCTTCACCTGCCGGTCGAGCCGGCCGAGGAACTCCAGCTCCCCGTCGGCGGTCCACCGGGCGCGGTCTCCGGTGCGGTAGAGCCGGGCGCCGGGCGGGCCGAAGGGGTCGGCGACGAAGCGCCCGGCGGTCAGGCCGGGGCGGCCCAGGTAGCCGCGGGCCACGCCCTCCCCGCCGACGTACAACTCGCCGTCGGAACCCGACGGTTGGGGCCGCATGGCCGCGTCGAGCACGTACGCCCGGGTGTGCGGCAGCGCGCCGCCGATGGGGGGTGCGCCGCTGCCGGCGGCCAGCGGGCCGGTCCAGGTGGCGACGATGGTCGCCTCGGTCGGGCCGTAGGAGTTGATCATGCGCCGGCCGGGCGCCCAGCGGTCGACCAGTTCGGCGGGGCAGGCCTCGGCTCCGACGATCAGCGTGCGCAGGTGGCGGCCCGCGCCGCCGGGCACGGTGGCCAGGGCGGCCGGCGGGATGAGGGCGTGGGTGATGCGGTGCTCGTCGAGCACGGCGGCGAGTTCCTCGCCCAGCCAGGGGCCGTGCGGGGGGATCACCAGCGTGGCCCCGGCCAGGACGGAGATGAACAGTTCGAGGACGGAGGCGTCGAAGCTGGGCGAGGAGAACTGCAGCACCCGGTCTCCGGGGCGCACGGAGTAGTGCGCGCGGGCCGCCTCGGCGAAGCCGCCGATCCCCCGGTGGGTGACGATCACGCCCTTGGGCGTCCCGGTGGAGCCCGAGGTGTAGATCACGTACGCCGCGTGGTCGGTACCGGTCGGGCCCGGCAGCGCGGTACCGGTCGGGCCCGCCAGGCCGGCGTCGGGCGTGTCTGCGGCGCCGGCCCGGTCCGTCTCCAGCAGCGCGCGGACCCGGGCCGGATCGTCCAGGACGACGGCGGGGGCGGCGTCGGCGAGCATCAGCGCCCGTCTCCCGGCGGGGTAGGCCGGATCCACGGGCAGGAAGGCGGCGCCCGTCCGGGCGACGGCCAGCTCCGCCGCGACCAGTTCCATCGAGCGCGGCAGGACGAGCGCCACCGTCCGGTCCGTCCCGGCGCCGCGCCGCGCGAGGTCGCGGGCCAGGTGCTCGACCCGGTCGGCCAGTTCCCGGTACGTCCAGCTGCGCCGGCCGTCGGTCACCGCGGGCGCGTGCGGCGCGCGGGCCACCTGGGCGGCGAACAGCGCGTCGAGCGTCCGGTGCGCCGGCGGCGGGGCTGCCTCGGTCCCCGGGGCGCCAGGGGTGTCGCCGGCCTGCGGCGGAGCGGACGAACGCACGGGCTGGGCAGGCCGGTCGGTCATGGCGGAAGGTCCTTCCGGACGGGGAGGAGGCGATGCGGGCGCCGGGGCAGACGGGGGCAGGCCCACGGACCCGGGAACGGGGGCCGGGGGAACGGAACGAGCGGGGGGTGAGCCCGGTGGAGCGGCGTCGGCGCGGCGGCGGACGCCGCAGGCGACGGGCAGCGGCGGCGGCCGGCGGGCGAAAGGCGCCTCAGGCGGGGTCGGCGCGACGCGCCGTGCGCCCGGACACCTGCACCCGGTCGATCACGCCGGTGGCGGGATCGCGGTGGAAGCGCCCGCCCGGCTCGGGGCGGCCGGTGTCGGGGGCGAGCAGATCGTAGGAGAGGTCGGCGAAACAGCGCAGGGGTATCGGCAGGTCTCCGTCCACGGAGAGCGTGGACGATCCGTCGCCCGCGGGCTCGACGAGGTACCGGATCGAACCGTTGCGGTAGGTGCCCGCGCACTCGGGCAGGGGGACGGGCTCGCCCGCGCCCACCGGCGCGATCGCGGCGGGCACCCGGACGCCCGCCAGTTCGGCCAGGTCGGCCGCGAGCTCGCGCCAGAGCGCGGTGGCGGCGGCGGCGTTGCCCGCGAAGGCGACCACCACTCCGCTGTCGGGGTCGGCCCGCAGGTGGCAGGAGGTCCCCATGGCGTTGCCGTCGTGGCCGCACCACAGCCGGCCGTCCTGCTGGTAGAGGGCGAGCCCCGGGCCCCAGCCGTCCGCGAGCGCACCCGGCCGGGCGCCGGGCTGCGGGCGGCGCATCTCCTCGGCGACGGCGGGGGGCAGGGCCTTGGCCCGGCCGACCAGGGCGCCGCCGAGCGCGGCGAGGTCCGCGGCGCTCGCCAGCAGGGCACCGGCCGGGGCCTCCAGCGGAGCCAGGTTCTGCCGGACCGGCCGGGCCCGGCCGGTCGCGGCGTTGAGCGCGTGCCCGGCGGCGACCGGGCGAGCGGGTGCGCTCGCGTCGACGAACACGGGCACGGTGCCGAGCGGTTCGAGCAGCAGGGCGGCCACGGCCTCGTGCCAGGGCATCCCGGTCACCGCCTCCACCAGGCGCCCGGCGGCGACGTAGCCGGCGTTGGAGTAGGAGAAGTCCGTCCCGGGCGGGAAGAGCGCGTCCCCGGCCGTGCACACGGACGACAGGTAGTGCGCCGCGGTGGTCCGGGCGGCGGCGTCGGAGTCCGGCCCGGTGGGCAGTCCGCCGGTGTGGCTGAGGAGTTGGCGAATCGTTACTGCGGGCATCCGGCGGAGCTCGGGCAGGTGATCGGCGACCCGGTCGTCGAGGTCGAGGTCGCCGTCGTCGGCGAGGAGCATCACCAGAGCGGCCGTGTAGGGCTTGGTGAGCGACCCCACCGGCACGACGCTGTCCCCGGTGAAGGGCGCACCGGTGGCGGCGTCGGCCACACCGGTGTGCAGGGCCACGACCTCCGAGCCGGTGTCCAGCACCACCTGGGCGCCGGGCACCCGGTGGGTGCGCGCGAGCGTGTCGAGCCGGTGCTGCAGTTCGCGGCGTAAGAGGAACGGCGCGCGCTCGCGGACCGGCGCGGAACTGGGGTACGGCATGGGCGGACGCTCCCGTTGACTGGTTCTCAGATGCGGGCGCGGCAAGCGTCCGCGGATGAATTCCGGATTACTGTGGAGCACGCCGTGAAATTTCCTGCCACCTGCGCTCCTCGACTCAAGACTCGTGGGAACAACGGGAATCGACGGAAGCCCTGCCGATGACGGCCGACGGGTGCGAACGGGAATCCCCGACAGCTCCCGACAGGGCGCCGCACGCACCCCAGGGGAGCCGTTCCGGGCCGCTTCGGCGCTCCCCGACCGGACGGTGCGAATGCGACCCGAATTCCACGCCGCCCAGGAACAGTGAACGGGGGAACGGTGAGCGGGAACAGTGAGCGGCGAACGGCCGACCGCCGAATGACCTCACCCCGCAGGCGGGGCCGGACAGGAATCCCGAACGCTCCAGTCGGCCGCTCCGACGGCCCTGACCTGTGCGATCGTTGCGCCCGGCATGCCTATCCCCCCTGCGATCCCTCCCCGCAACCACCGTGCGGAACCTGCCACAACCGTCGCGAGGACCGGGCAATACCTTGACGGCCCGAACGCTCGGAACGACGAACGCGGAACAGTCTTCACGGCGGGTCACCCGCTCGCAACCCCTGGCGATTGAACGGAAAGCGACTCTCCCCGGAATCGGAACCGCAAAATCGCTGGTGTGACTCCCGGCCACGCCCGGAACGCCTGATGACGGGTGTGAATTCTTTGGCCGAAACTGTGGCACCCGGATCCCCCCGGCCGCCCGGCCGGGTTTCCGCGGGGAATAGCCGAGTGATTCCCCTGACGCCTGGGGCGGTTGTGCAGGAATGCGACGGAACAGATCAGGTGCGTCGCGAGTGAATCAATGAGGGCTCTGATGCGCGTGTGCCCCGATGCGCTTGTGCCGTGGTGCGCGCGCGCCCCGTCGCGCGCGTGGCCCGGTTCGCGTCTGCCGCCCCCGGGCCACGGAAGGACCGCCGCGCTCGGCCACCCCGGGGCGCGGGGCGACCGAGCGGATCCGCCGCGCGCCGGAACGCGGGCGGGCTCGGGGCTCAGAACACCCGTCAGCCCTGCCAGGAGCTGCCGGTCGAGGGCCGGGTCGCCGTGCCACCGGTGGACGTCACCGCGCGCGACGGAGCGGACGGGGCCGACCCGGCCCCCGAACCGCTGGTCCGCACGGTCGGCGCCGACGAGGTGGTCGACGTCCCGCGCACCGGCGCGGCAGAAGTCCGCGGGGCCGACGCCCCGGACGCCGCCACCGGCCGGTCCGTCGAGGTGCGCGGCGCGGTCGCGCGGCCCTGTGCGGCCACGTCCACGGGCGCGCCGCCGCCCGATTCGACCCGCTCGATCCGCAGCACCAGGTTCCGGTCGCTGCGGTCACCGCCCCCGTCCCGGTTGCGACTGTGCACCACCTGCGTCAGCACACCCCGGACCTCCTGCCAGCGCCCCTGCACCGCGCGGATGTTGGGACACCACTCGCCCTCCCGCCGGTGCTCCAGGTCGAGCTCCCAGCGCTCGGCGTCCACAAGGTGGCTCGCACCGACCGTCCCGGGAATCTCGACCGGACGGCCACCGCGCACCGTCACCACCGCCCGCTGCGGCCACTGCCCCTCCACCGCCGTCACCGTGATCCGGCTCTGCCCCTGGTACCAGGCCATCGCTGTCCTCCCGCATCCGTCCTCGCGCCGTCCGCCGTCCGCCGACCGGCCTCGGCCGATATCACGGCCGGCGCCCCCTCCCGGGTTCGAACGGCGGCTGCGGAGGTGCACGTCAGGGGGTGCGGGAGCCCGGGGGCGACGCGACCGTCGAACGGTCCTGTCGACAGATTCAGGTCAGGGCGATGGCTCGATCACCCCCCTTGTCCATAGTCATGCGCACACCTGGCATGACCGACGACCGCCGCCTCTCTGAGAGGCTCGGCTTCGTCCCGTCGCACCTCGGATTCAAACTCCAGCTCTGAGGCCGTAACGCCCTTCAGCCATTAAGCCCTAGAAATGCAGAGAACCCCCATCCGGTTTCCCGGATGGGGGTTCTCTGTGAATGATTGTTCGGCGGCGTCCTACTCTCCCACAGGGTCCCCCCTGCAGTACCATCGGCGCTGTAAGGCTTAGCTTCCGGGTTCGGAATGTAACCGGGCG
>NZ_JBIUSS010000004.1:0-203863 GCF_044741445.1 Kitasatospora sp. NPDC088160
GGTTACATTCCGAACCCGGAAGCTAAGCCTTACAGCGCCGATGGTACTGCAGGGGGGACCCTGTGGGAGAGTAGGACGCCGCCGAACAATTATTCCGAAAAGACCCCCTCCCGTCCGGGAGGGGGTCTTTTTGCATTTCCCGGAGACAGGGCAGAAGGCTTTCACGCCGGCCCGGCCGAGGGGGGCGGGCGCCGTCAATATGTCGCTAAAACCGCATGATCAGTCCACTGATCAGCGGAAAATCGCCGCTCACGCCGTAGTCTCGAAGGGAAGGGGAACAGGTGTCCGGGGGTGGCCCCGGAGCAGAGCCGGATCAAGAATGGTGCTCATGGGACGAGGCAGGCTGCGCATCTACCTTGGGGCGGCCCCCGGGGTCGGCAAGACGTACGCCATGCTCGCCGAGGCGCACCGGCGACAGCAGCGTGGCACGGACGTCGTGGTGGCGTTCGTGGAGGATCACGGCCGGCGGCTCACCGCGGAGCTCGTCGACGGGCTGGAGGTCGTGCCGCGCCGGCAGCTGGTGCACCGGGAGGCCACGTTCGCCGAGATGGACGTGGACGCCGTCCTCGCCCGCCGCCCGCAGGTGGCGCTGGTGGACGAGCTGCCGCACACCAACATCCCCGGCTGCCGCAACGCCAAGCGCTGGCAGGACGTCGAGGAGCTGCTGGCGGCCGGGATCGACGTGATCTCCACCGTCAACATCCAGCACCTGGAGTCGCTCGGCGACGCCGTCGAGGGCATCACGGGGGTGCGCCAGCGCGAGACCGTGCCGGACGCGGTGGTGCGCCGGGCCGACCAGATCGAGCTGGTCGACATGTCGCCGCAGGCGCTGCGGCGGCGGCTGGCGCACGGCAACGTGTACGCGCCGGAGAAGATAGACGCGGCCCTGGCCAACTACTTCCGCCCGGGCAACCTGACCGCGCTGCGCGAGCTGGCGCTGTTGTGGACCGCCGACCGGGTCGACGAGTACCTGCAGAAGTACCGGGCCGAGCAGGGCATCGAGGGCACCTGGCAGGCCCGGGAGCGGATCGTGGTGGGCCTGACCGGCGGCCCCGAGGGGGCGACGCTGATCCGGCGGGCGGCCCGGATCGCGGCCCGTGTCTCGGGCGGCGAGCTCCTCGCCGTCCACATCTCCCGTTCGGACGGGCTCTCGGGCACCGGCTCCCCGCAGACGCTGATCGAGCAGCGGGCCCTGGTGGAGAGCCTCGGCGGCTCCTTCCACGCCGTCCTCGGCGACGACCCGGCCGCCGGGCTGCTGGACTTCGCCCGGGGCGTGAACGCGACCCAGATCGTGCTGGGCACCAGCCGACGGCCGGCCTGGCAGTACCTCTACGGGCCTGGCGTCGGCACCACGGTGACCCGGGAGGCCGGCGACATCGACATCCACATGGTCACCCACGAGCACGCCGGGCACGGACGCGGGCGGGTGCCGGTGCGCCGGATCACCGACCTGGGCCGCCCCCGTACCATCGCGGGCTGGCTGATCGGGATGGCTGGTCCACCGGTGCTGGCGCTGGTGCTGACCGCGATCGGCGGGCTGGGCCTGTCCACCGACATGCTGCTGTTCCTGTCGCTGACGGTGTGCGCGGCGCTGGTCGGCGGGCTGCTGCCGGCGATCGGGTCGGCGCTGGTCGCCTCGTCGGTGCTGAACTACTACTTCACGCCGCCGATCCACACCTTCACGATCAACGAGCCGCAGAACATCATGGCGGTGGCGATATTCACCGTGGTCGGCATCTCGGTCGCCTCCGTGGTCGACCTGGCGGCCCGGCGCACCCACCAGGCGGCCCGCAGCCAGACGGAGGCGCAGACGCTCAGCGCGCTGGCCGGTACCGTGCTGCGCGGCGCGCCGAACGGGGACGGGGTGCTGACCGCGCTGATGGAGCAGGTCCGGGAGACCTTCGGGCAGGAGAGCGCCGCGCTGCTGGAGCGTCCGGAGCCGCTCGGTGCCTGGGTGCCGGTCGCCACCGCCGGGCCGCGCCCGCCGGAGCGGCCGGAGGAGGCCGACGTGGACGTCCCGGTCGGCGACAGCCTGGCGCTGGTGCTGCGCGGCCGGGTGCTGCCGGGGGCGGACCGGCGCCTGCTCGGGGCGTTCGCCGCGCAGGCGGCCGTGGTGCTGGAGCGCCGCCGGCTGGCCCGGGAGGCCGCGGCGGCCCGCCGGGAGGCGGAGGGCAACCGGATCCGCACCGCCCTGCTGGCGGCGGTCTCGCACGACCTGCGCACCCCGCTGGCGGGGATCAAGGCGTCCGTCACCTCGTTGCGGGCGGCCGACGTCGAGTGGGCGCCGGAGGACGAGGCGGAGCTGCTGGCCGGCATCGAGGCCGGGGCCGACCGGCTCGACCACCTGATCAACAACCTGCTGGACATGAGCCGGTTGCAGACCGGTACCGTCACCCCGCTGATCCAGGAGACCGACCTGGACGAGGTGGTGCCGTTCGCCCTCGGCGGGGTGCCGCCCGAGTCCGTGCGCCTCGACGTCCCGGAGACGCTGCCGATGATCCGGGCCGACGGCGGCCTGCTGGAGCGTTCGCTGGCCAACCTGGTCGAGAACGCCGTCAAGTACAGCCCGGACGGCGTCAAGGTGCTGGTCAAGGCCGACGCGCTGCGTCAGCCGGGCGGTTCCGGGCGGGTCGAGCTGCGGATCGTGGACCGCGGCCCGGGCGTGCCCGAGGACGCCAAGGAGCGGATCTTCGCGCCGTTCCAGCGCTACGGGGACGCGCCGCGCGGCGCCGGGGTGGGGCTCGGGCTCGCGGTGGCGCGCGGCTTCGTCGAGGCGATGGACGGTACCGTCACCGCCGAGGACACCCCCGGCGGCGGCCTCACCATGGTCGTCAGCCTGCCCGCCGCCGAGCGGCCGCCGGAACCGGGGGAGGCGGCCGGTGACGGGCACGATCCGCTGTCGCGGCTGATCACGTGACAGCCGGTGGCCTGCCGCTCCGGCCTGTCGTTCCTCGCTTCCGCACGTCGTATGTTCAGCAAGTCCCACAGTCCGTAAGTCCGACAGCCCTGAAAGGCGGAGCCCGTAAATGACCCGGGTCCTCGTCGTGGACGACGAACCGCAGATCGTCCGCGCGCTGGTGATCAACCTCAAGGCCCGCAAGTACGAGGTCGACGCGGCCCATGACGGCGCGAGCGCCCTGGAACTGGCCGCCGCCCGCCATCCCGACGTCGTCGTCCTCGACCTGGGCCTGCCCGACATGGACGGCGTCGAGGTGATCCGCGGCCTGCGCGGCTGGACCAGGGTGCCGATCATCGTGCTGTCGGCCCGGCACGCCTCCGACGAGAAGGTCGAGGCCCTGGACGCCGGTGCCGACGACTACGTCACCAAGCCGTTCGGCATGGACGAGCTGCTCGCCCGGATGCGCGCCGCCGTACGCCGCGCCGAGCCGGTCGCGGGCGAGGACGACTCGCTGGTCGTCACCGAGAGCTTCACCGTCGACCTCGCCGCCAAGAAGGTCAACCGGGACGGCACCGACGTCCGCCTCACCCCGACCGAGTGGCACCTGCTGGAAGTGCTGGTCCGCAACGCCGGCCGACTGGTCAGCCAGACCCAGCTGCTCCAGGAGGTGTGGGGCCCCGCCTACCGCACCGAGACCAACTACCTGCGGGTCTACCTCGCCCAACTGCGCCGCAAGCTGGAGCGCGACCCCTCGCACCCGCGCCACTTCATCACCGAACCGGGCATGGGCTACCGCTTCGAGAGCTGACCCCCGGGGCGCCCCCGGTGGCCGTACGGCCTGCCGCCGGGGGTGCGGAAACCGGTACCCTTCCGGCATGAGTGGTGACAACAGCAGCGACCAGCCGCAGGGGCGATTCCGCCGCATGCTCAGCCGGCTGACCTCCTCGGCCGAGGAGCTGCAGGCCGAGGAGCTGCGCCAGGAGAGCGCGGCGGAGTCGGGCTGCACGCCGATCGCCGGCTGCGCGGACCGCGAGCTGGTCACCGTCGCGGGCACGCTGCGCACGGTGACGCTCCGCCCGCGGGCCGGGGTGCCGGCGCTGGAGGCCGAACTCTTCGACGGCACCGAGGCGCTGGACGTGGTCTGGCTCGGCCGCCGCTCGATCGCGGGCATAGAGCCGGGCCGCCGGCTCGTCGCCAGCGGCCGGATCAGCCACGCACGCGGGCGCCGCGTGCTGTTCAACCCCCGCTATGAGCTGCGTCCGGTCGGACACGGGAGCGAATGAGCGTGAGCAACCAGCCCGGCGGCGAGTCCGCCGCCCAGCTTGACCTGGCCGCGAACCACCACGCGCCGCCCGGCCCGCACGGACCCGGGGCCGCGGCCGACGCGGCCGTCCGCGAGGCCGTCGTCGCCAAGGAGGCCGCCGACAGCGCGGCCGAGGAGGCCGCCCGCAAGGCCGCCGCCTCCAAGGAAGCGGCCGACACCATTCTGCAGGCCTTCGGCGGCGTGCGCGGCATGATCGACATGACGCTGCCCGGCCTGGTCTTCATCGTCACCTTCAACATCACCCACCAGGTCAGCTCCGCCGCCTGGGCCGCGCTGGGCCTGTGCGCGGTGTTCGTGGTGACCAGGCTGGCCCGGCGGGAGACCGTCCAGCACGCCTTCAGCGGGGTGTTCGGCGTCGCCCTCGGCGCCTGGATCTCGATGAAGAGCGGTCGCGCCGAGGACTTCTACCTGCCCGGCCTGCTGTGGAACGTCGGCTACTGCATCGCCCTGGCGGTCTCCGCCCTGGTGCGCTGGCCGATGATCGGCGTGATGCTCGGCCCGGTCACCGGCGAGATGTTCACCTGGCGCAAGGAGAACCCGGGCCGGTTCGCCGCCTACACCAAGGCGACCTGGGCCTGGGTGGTGATCATGGGCCTCAAGCCGGTGATCCTCTTCCCGCTGTACTTCACCCACAACGTCAACCTGCTCGGCTGGCTCAAGGTCGCCCTCGGCATCCCGCCGATGCTGCTGGCGATGTACGTCACCTGGCAGATCCTGCTCAAGGCGCCGCCGCCGATCAAGGCGCAGTTCGACGACGACGAGGAGCCGGCCCGCTAGCCGGAGCCCCGGCCGGCCGGTCCGAACGCGACGGGCGAGGGCCCGCACCCACCAGGGGTGCGGGCCCTCGCCCGTGTCCGGTCCGCGCCTTCGGCCCTACTGGGCGCCGGAGGACGCCGACAGCAGGTCCTCCAGTTCCTCCTCGCGCTCCTGTGCGGCCACGAAGAGCAGCTCGTCGCCGCCCTCCAGGGTGTCGTCCTTACCCGGCACCAGCACCCGGCCCTCGCGGATGATCGTCACCAGCGCGGTGTCCTGCGGCCAGGCCACGTCGCCCACCCGGGTGCCGACCAGCTCGGTGTCGGCGGCCAGGGTCAGCTCGACCAGGTTGGCGTTGCCCTGGCTGAAGCGCATCAGCCGGACCAGGTCGCCGACGCTGACCGCCTCCTCGACCAGGGCGGACATCAGACGCGGGGTGGACACGGCCACGTCCACGCCCCAGGACTCGTTGAAGAGCCACTCGTTCTTCGGGTTGTTCACCCGGGCGACCACCCGCGGCACCGCGTACTCGGTCTTGGCGAGCAGCGAGACGACCAGGTTCACCTTGTCGTCGCCGGTCGCAGCGATCACCACGTGGCAGCGCTGCAGGGCCGCCTCGTCCAGCGAGGTGATCTCGCAGGCGTCGGCCAGCAGCCACTCCGCCATGGGTACCCGCTCCACCGAGATGGAGTTGGGGTTCTTGTCTATCAGCAGGACCTCGTGCCCGTTCTCCAGCAGCTCGCCCGCGATCGAGCGACCCACGGCACCAGCCCCGGCAATGGCGACCCGCATCAGTGACCCTCCTCCTTCGGCCCCTGCGCGAACGCGGCCTCGACCGCCGTCAGGTCGCCCCGGCGCAGCATCACGTGCACCAGGTCGCCCTCCTGCACCACCATCTGGGGCGAGGGCAGCACGCCCTCGCCGAGCCGGGTGACGAACGCCACCCGGGCGCCGGAGGACTCCTCCAGCACGCTGATGCGGTGACCGACCCAGCCCGGGGCGTAGGCGACCTCGGCCAGCTGGACGCCGCCGCTCGGGTCCTGCCACAGCGGCTCGGCGCCGCTCGGCAGCAGCCGGCGCAGCATCTGGTCGGCGGTCCACCGGACCGTCGCCACGGTCGGGATGCCCAGGCGCTGGTAGACCTCGGCGCGGCGGGGGTCGTAGATCCGGGCCGCGACGTTCTCCACGCCGAAGTTCTCCCGGGCCACCCGCGCGGCGATGATGTTGGAGTTGTCGCCGCTGGAGACCGCGGCGAACGCGCCGGCCTCCTCGATGCCCGCCTCGCGCAGGGTGTCCTGGTCGAAGCCGACGCCGGTCACCCGGCGCCCGTTGAACCCGGCGCCCAGCCGACGGAACGCGGTCGGGTCCTGGTCGACCACGGCCACCGAGTGGCCCTGTTTCTCCAGGGCTCTGGCGAGGGCCGAGCCCACGCGGCCGCAGCCCATGATGACGATGTGCACCGGCGCTACCTCACCCGTCCCGTAGGGTTCTTGACCTGCGCAAACACCGTTCATCTCCCTTTCCCGCCCGGCTTCCCTGGGCGAGCGTTCTTGTGGGGCGCCGACTCACAACGTGAGTGTTGCCCGCCGACTCGTATCCGACACGCTAGCCGGTCCATAGAACGCAGTCGCGACGAAGGGGGGGACAAACGGCGGAGCCCGGCCCGGGAAGCCCCTACGATTCCTTAACGTGCCTATGCCGACTGACCTACCGAAACGCATCCTGATCGGGCGCGCCCTGCGCAGCGACAAATTGGGCGAAACACTTCTGCCCAAGCGGATCGCGCTGCCCGTCTTCGCCTCGGACGCGCTCTCCTCGGTCGCGTACGCCCCCGAGGAAATCCTGCTGACGCTCTCCGTGGCGGGTGCCTCGGCGATCCACTTCTCCTGGCAGATCGGCGTCGTCGTCGCGATCGTGATGCTCGCGGTGGTCGCCTCCTACCGGCAGAACGTGCACGCCTACCCGAGCGGCGGCGGCGACTACGAGGTCGCGACCGTCAACCACGGGCCCAAGTCGGGGCTCGTCGTCGCCAGCGCCCTGATGGTCGACTACGTGCTCACCGTGGCCGTCTCGACGACCTCGGGCGTCGCCAACGTCGTCTCCGCCGTCCCCGCGCTGCGCGGCCACGAACTGACCCTGTCGGTCATCGTCGTGGTGGTGCTGATGGGCATGAACCTGCGCGGCGTCCGCGAATCCGGCACCGCCTTCGCCGTCCCGACGTACGCCTTCATGATCGGCGTCATCGGCATGGTCGGCTACGGCTTCGTCCGGCACTTCCTGCTCGGCCAGGACATGCCCGCCGAGAGCTCCGGATTCCACCTCGCCGCCACCCCCGGCAACGAATCGCTGGCCGGGTTCGCCATGGTGTTCCTGCTGCTCAAGTCGTTCTCCTCCGGCTGCGCCGCGCTCACCGGCGTGGAGGCCATCTCCAACGGCGTGCCGGCCTTCCGCAAGCCCAAGAGCAAGAACGCCGCCACCACCCTGCTGATGATGGCCAGCATCGCCGTGGTGATGTTCATGGGCATCATCTGGCTGGCCCGCCTCACCGGCGTGCAGATGGCCGAGAACCCGGCCGAGCAGCTCGTCGGCTCCTCGCCCGGCTACCACCAGAAGACCGCGCTCGCCCAGATCAGCGAAGCCGTCTTCAACAACTTCACGCCCGGCTTCTACTTCGTCGCCGCCGTCACCGGCCTGATCCTGGTGCTCGCCGCGAACACCGCCTTCAACGGCTTCCCGGTGCTCGGCTCGATCCTCGCCCAGGACCGCTACCTGCCGCGCCAGCTGCACACCCGCGGCGACCGGCTGGCCTTCTCCAACGGCATCATCCTGCTGGCGATCGCCGCGATCCTGTTCGTCATCGCCTTCGACGCGGACCCCAACCGGCTGATCCAGCTCTACATCGTCGGCGTCTTCGTCTCCTTCAACATGAGCCAGTCCGGCATGATCCGGCACTGGACCCGGCTGCTGCGCACCGAGACCGACCCGGCCAAGCGCCGCCACATGCAGCGCAGCCGGGCGATCAACACCTTCGGCCTGGTGATGACCATGGCCGTGCTGATCGTCGTCCTGGTCACCAAGATCAGCCACGCCTGGATCGCGATCGCCGCGATGGTCGTGCTCTTCGTGATGATGAAGGGCATCCGCCGCCACTACGACCGGGTCTCCGAGGAGCTCATCGCCGCCGAGGAGCCGGACGACGTGGTGCTGCCCACCCGGGTGCACGCCATCGTGCTGGTCTCCAAGCTGCACAAGCCCGCGCTGCGCGCCCTCGCCTACGCCAGGCTCGCCCGCGCCCACACCCTGGAGGCCGTGACCGTCAACGTCGACCCGGCCGACACGGCGGCGCTGCGCCGGGAATGGGACGAGCGCGGCATCGAGGTGCCGCTCAAGGTGCTGGACTCGCCGTTCCGCGAGATCACCGGGCCCGTCCTCGACTACGTGAAGAACCTGCGCCGCAGCAGCCCGCGCGAGGTGGTGTCGGTCTACATCCCCGAGTACGTGGTCGGCCACTGGTACGAGCACCTGCTGCACAACCAGAGCGCGCTGCGGCTCAAGGGGCGGCTGCTGTTCAAGCCCGGGGTGATGGTCACCTCGGTGCCGTGGCAGCTGGAGTCCTCCGAGCGGCGCAAGCCGCAGAAGGCCTGGTCGGCGCCGGGTGCCGTCCGGCGTGGCGAGCCTCGGGCGCCGAAGGCCGTAAAGTCGAAGGTCCCCGTTATGCCAGACGCCACCGCTGACAGCAGCAAGGACTCCGCCCAGTGACCCGCAACACCCCGTCCCGCTCCTCCGGATCCTCGGGCAAGGGCGCCCGCAAGGGCGCCGCCAAGCCCGGCAAGGTCGCCCGGCCGCGCTGGGGCAAGCCCGTGCGCCCGGCCGCCACCGACCGCGACGGCTTCACCGCGCAGACCGCGCCGCTCGCGCCGGGCGAGCCTGCTCCCGCGCGTCCGGCGGAAGCCGACACGGGGAAGCCGAAGGCCGCCCGTACGCAGAAGACCGACGGTGCGCAGAAGGCCGAGCGCACGCAGAAGGCCGAGCGCTCCAAGGACGGTGCGCCGAAGGGCGACCGTGCGCGGGGATCCCGCGCGCAGGCGTCCCGCACGCCGGGGGAGCGGCCGCGCAAGCAGGCGGTGCGGCCGCCGAAGGCGCTGCGCACCGCGCCGCGGGCCGGGCGGCCCGAGACGCCGTCCGGCGATCCGCTGGCCGGCCAGCGCTACGAGGTCGAGGTCGGCCCGGTCGCGCACGGCGGCGGGCACTGCGTGGCCCGGCACGAGGGCCGGGTGCTGTTCGTCCGGCACGCGCTGCCCGGCGAGAAGGTGGTCGCACTGGTCACCGAGGGCACCTCCACCTCCCGGTTCCTGCGGGCCGACGCGGTCGAGATCCTGGAGCCCGCCAAGGAGCGGATCGCGCCGCCGTGCCCGTTCTCCGGGCCCGGCAAGTGCGGCGGCTGCGACTGGCAGCACGTCACCCCGGGCGGGCAGCGCAAGCTCAAGGGGCAGGTGCTGACCGAGCAGCTGGCCAAGCTGGCCGGTCTCACCCCGGCCGAGGCGGGCTGGGACGGCAGCGTCGAGCCGGTCGGCGGCAAGCTGCCGGCCGGGCAGGTGCCGACCTGGCGCACCCGCGTGCAGTACGCCGTGGACCAGGAGACCGGGAAGGTCGGTCTGCGCAAGCACCGCTCGCACGAGGTGCAGCCGGTGGACCGTTGCCTGATCGCCGCCGAGGGCGTCACCGAACTCGGCATCGAGGCTCGCGACTGGCCGGGCATCGCCTCGGTCGAGGTGATCGCCGCGAGCGGATCCTCGGACCGCCAGGTGGTGCTCACCCCGCGCCCCGGCGCCCAGCTGCCGCTGGTCGAGCTGGACAAGCCGGTGTCGATCGCCCGGGTGGACGACCAGGGCGACATCCACCGCGTGCACGGCCGCAGCTTCGTGCGCGAGCGGGCGACCGGGCGGACCTGGCGGGTCAGCAACGGCGGCTTCTGGCAGATCCACCCCGAGGCGCCGGACACCCTGGTGGACGCCGTCCTGGACGGCCTGGACCCGCAGTGGGGTGAGAACGCGCTCGACCTGTACTGCGGCGTCGGCCTGTTCGCGGGCGCGCTGGCCGACCGGGTCGGCGAGGAGGGCGCGGTGCTCGGCATCGAGTCCTCCAAGCAGGCCGTGGCCGACGCCCGGCACAACCTGGCCGCGCTGGACAACGTGCGGATCGAGTGCGACCGCGTCGAGACGCTGCTGCCGCGCACCGGCATCACCGCCACCGACCTGATCGTCCTGGACCCGCCGCGCTCGGGCGCCGGGCGCGAGACCGTCGCGCACCTGGTCGGCCTGGAGGCGCGCCGGATCGCGTACGTCGCCTGCGACCCGGCGGCGCTCGCCCGGGACCTGGCGTTCTTCCGGGAAGGCGGCTACCGGCCGGTCTCGCTGCGGGCCTTCGACCTGTTCCCGATGACGCACCACTTCGAGTGCGTGGCGGTCCTGGAGCCGATCGGGAAGTGACCCGGCGGCCCTCCGGGGTGCCGGCCGGCTTCGACGGGCGCTGATCGCGTTCGAGGCGGTCCGGGGGCTCCGGGGACTCCGAGGGCTCCGGGTAGTTCGGCGGAGGAGACGGCAGAGGAGGCGGCACCCGTTCACGCGGGTGCCGCCTCCTCGCCGTTCCGGTGCGGGACGGTCAGGGCCGGTTGTGCTCCTCTTCGTCGGCGCTGTGCGGAAGGTCGATCCCGTGCTGGGCGGCGAGCCGGAGCAGTCCGGCGATCCGGCCCTCGTACGCCTGGACGCCGTCGGCGTCCCCTTCGGCCCGGGCCGCTGCGAGGTCCCGGCGGGCCTGGGTGAGCTGCTCGCGCAGCTCCTGGTCGAACATGGCTGTCATTGCCGGCCTCCAGACCGGTCGGTGCCGCTCCGCGGAACGCTCAGGAGAGTTCAGAGTCCCGGAAGGTGAAGAACTCTTCAAGTCTCGCTCGCCCCGGCGGGGCGGCGTCGGGCGGGGTGGCCGCGGAGGGGCCACGGGGGGCTTCGGAGGGGCTTCGCGGGGGCCGGCGTCGGGCGGGGTGGCGGGTGCCGGGCCGGACGGTCGCCGGGGTGCGGGTCAGGGAGCGGTCAGGGGGACGCAATGCGCCGGTAAAGGCCGCTGCCGGCGCCGCCGTTCGGCTCCCGGAGGGGGCTTGACGAGGTGATTCGCGCGGGGCGAAGGTGAGCGGCCGACATGTCATGTGTGCTGTTGCACAGCCACCGCCGGGGCCGCACCCTCCCGCCCGGAGCGGTCGGCCGGGAGGGTGCGGCCCTTGCGTGAGGGGGAGGGTCATGGAGCTGGAACTGCGGCACCTTCGCGTGCTGTGCGCCATCGCCGACACCGGGAGCGTCGGCAGGGCCGCCGTCCTGCTCGGCGCCTCGCAGCCCGCGACCAGTACGCAACTGCGCCGGATCGAACGCCACCTGGGCGCGCCGCTGTTCGAGCGCACGGCCGTGGGCGTCGCGCCGACCTGCTTCGGCGTCGAGGTGGTGGCCGCCGCGCGCGACCTCCTCACCCGCGCCGACTGCCTCGGCCGCCGCCCGGCGGCCCCCGGCGAGCCGGTCCGCCAGGAGCTGCGCCTGGCCGCGACCATCTCGCCGATCCTGCCCGGACTGGTCACCAGGGCCCGGCACCAGCGGCCCGACCAGCGCTTCACGGTGACCTCCGTCTACCGCTCGTCGGACATCGTCGACCTGCTGGAGCAGGGTGACGCGGAGGCCGCCGTGGCCGTCGACTACCCGGGCCGGGAACTGCGCCACTCGCCGGCCGTCGCGCACCGCGGCATCGTCACCGAGCCCGCCTTCGTCGCACTCCCGGCGGGCCACCGGCTCCGGCACCGCACCGAGATCGCCCTGGTGGACCTGGCCGAGGAGGACTGGTTCCTCACCCCCGACGACGGGGCCGGCTGGCACGGCGTGTTCTACGGGGCCTGCGCCGCGGCGGGCTTCACCCCGGCGACCGTCCACGAGTTCCTCGGCGGGCGGCTGGAGTTGCAGGAGATGATCTCCGCCGGGCTCGGGATCTCCGTCGTCCAGGCGACCACCAGGCCGCTGGCCGAAGTGGTGGTCAAGCCGCTCGCCGGGACGCCGATCTGGGTCCGCCACCTGCTGGCCTGGCAGGCCGCCGGGGTGAGCGGCGAGGTGGTGGAGACGCTGTTCGGCGCGGCGGCCGCGGCCTACCGGGACCTGATCGCCAGTTCGCCGACCTTCCAGGCGTGGGCGGCGCGGACGTACCGGCCGGTCCGGCCGTAGGGAGGCCGGGTCCGGAGGTGGGGAGGCCGGGTCCGGCCGCGGGGCCGGGGCGGGCGGCCGGTCCCGGTGGGGCGGTGTTATGCCCGCCACAGTCGATGTCATATGACCTGTGACATTGTTCTGACGGGTCGCCCGATGGCAGGATCACGTCGACTTCCCCCAAGCCTCGGCAGTCGTCCAGTCACCTCCCCCACAGGAGAAGGACCCCGCAGTGCGCCTTCGCATACCCCTCCCCACGCTCATGGCCGGCGTCGTCGCCGGCTGTGCCACCGCCGCCACCCTGCTGCCCGTCCCCGCGCTCGCCGCGTCCGGGCCGGCCGCCCAGCCGCCGACCGGCGCCAGGTCGTCCGCCGCCGCCCCGGCGACGGCCGACGCCGCGTCGGCCGTCCCGAAGCCGCTGGGGGCCTTCCTCGCGGCCGATCCCTCCGAGGCCGCCGCCCCCGCCGCCAAGCCGCTGCCGCCGGCGCTGCTGGGCCAGGTCGTGATGGGCCAGCCGGCCGGCACCGTCGTGCAGACCGCGCCCCGCCCGGCCCAGCCGCACGCGCCCGCGGCCAAGCCGGGCAACTCCGCGGCCAAGCCGGGCAGTTCGGCCCGTGCCGTCGCCGGTGCGGCCGGTGCCGCCGCGCCGAGCTGCACCCCCGCCGACTTCGGCGGGCGCAGCGGCGCCGACCTGGTCTCCTTCCTCGAAGGCTCGACCACGGACTGTGTGAACACGCTGTTCAACGTCACCGGCACCGACGCGGGCAGGATCTTCAAGGAATCCCAGATGCTCACCGTCGCCAACGCCTACCAGGGCCTGGCGGCGAACTACACCGGGGACAACTCCACCGGCATCCTGCAGCTCGTGCTCTTCCTGCGGGCCGGGTACTACGTCCAGTCCAACAACGCGGACGCGGTCGGCCCCTACGACGCGGCGCTCACCACTGCCTCCAAGGCCGGGCTCGACGCCTTCTTCGCCGGCCGGCACTGGACCGACGTCACCGACAACAACGGCACCGTGCTCAACGAGGTGCTGGTCCTGACCGACAGCGCCAACGTGCAGGGCAGCTACCTGGGCGTCTACAAGCAGGTGCTGACCAGCTACAACAACTCGTACAACGCCTTCCCGAAGATGCTCAAGGCGGTCAACGCCGTGCTGTCCGCGCCGCTGTGGCGGGGCAATTGGAACAGCGACTTCGTCAGCGCGGTCGGCGCCGACCCGAGCATCGGCACCGTCCTGGGCGACTTCGCGCTCAACCACAAGGACCTGCTCGGCACCGCCAACGCCTACCTCGACGTCAACGCGGGCAACGACCTCGGCCGGATGGCCGGCGACGGCCCCGTCGTCGAGGCCGCGGTCAAGGGGAAGGTCAAGGCGGTGCTCGACGGCGCCCAGATCACCGGCGTCACCGGCCCGTTGTACGTCCACACCGCCTACCAGGCCAACGCCTTCGACCCCGGCCAGTGCTCGTACTACGGCACCTGCGACCTGCCGGCGAAGCTGACCGCGGCGGTGCTGCCGAACCAGCTGGTCTGCGACAACCGCACCATCCAGACCGAGTCGCTGTCGCCCGCCGACCTGGCCGCCGTCTGCACCAGCCTGCGCGGCGAGGACACCTTCTTCCACAACCTGGTGAAGGACAACGGCCCGGTCAACCCGTACGACAAGAACATGACCCTCGCGGTCTTCGCCAACCAGGCCGACTACCTGAACTACTCCTGGGCGATCTTCGGGAACTCCACCGACAACGGCGGCCAGACCGTCATGGACCCGACCGACCCGAACAACCGTGCCGTGTGCGTGATGTACCAGAAGTCGTGGAACGACGGCTTCACCGCCAACGTGTGGAACCTCAACCACGAGTACACGCACTACCTCGACGGCATCTACGACATGAAGGGCAACTTCTCCACCGAGATCTCCGTGCCCGACATCTGGTGGATCGAGGGCGTCGCCGAGTACGAGTCCTACGCCTACCGCGGCACCACCGACACCCAGGCGATGGCCGAGGCCGCCAAGCACACCTACAAGCTCAGCACCGTCTTCCAGAACACGTACGGCAACTCGGACTCGGTGCGCACCTACCCGTGGGGCTACCTCGCCGTCCGGTACATGTTCGAGAAGCACCCGGCCGACGTCTACGCCATGCTCGGCCACTTCCGCACCGGTGACTACCAGGGCGGCTACGCGGTCTACAACGGCATCGGCACCGGCTACGACGCCGACTTCGACGCCTGGCTCGACGGCTGCGCCGGCGGCGCCTGCTACGCGGCCGGCCCGACCGCGCTGTTCGCCCAGGCCGTCAACGGCGCCACCGTCACGCTGACCGACAAGTCCGTCCAGACCGGCCCCGGCCAGATCACCGCCTGGCACTGGACCTTCGGCGACGGGACCTCCTCCGACCAGCGGAACCCGAGCCACGGCTACGCCGCCGCGGGCACGTACACCGTCGCCCTGACCGTCACCGACGCCACCGGCAGGACCGCCAGCACCCCGGCCTCGGTCACCGTCACCACCGGCACCGGCGGCGGCACCACCCTGCCGACCTGCACCGACCCGCGCACCGACGCGCTCGGCCAGAACTGCTCCCGGTCCAACCTCACCGCCACCGCCGGCAACCTCGACTACCTGTACGTCTACCTGCCGGCCGGCGTCAGCACCCTGAAGATCAGCACCTCCGGCGGCACCGGCACCGCGTACCTGTACTACAACGCGGACACCTGGGCCTCGCCGAACGCCTTCACCGCCTCCTCCACCAACGCCGGCAGCACGCAGAGCATCACCGTCACCAACCCGACGGCCGGCTACCGCTACATCAGCCTCTACGCCAACACCGACTTCAGCGGGGTGACGGTCAGCACCCAGTTCTGATCCGGTCCCGCGTCCGCTCCCGGGCGGCCAGGCCCGCGGCACCCTGCCGCGGGCCTGGCCGCCCGGCGTCCGTGGGGGCGTCCGCCCGGTGTGCGCGCGCCCGGCGTGCGTGCGCCCTTGTTGTGCTAGCACTTCAGCGCTAGCTTGAGATTCATGGGTAAGAAACAGCTGAACGTCCGGGTGGACGCCACGACCGCGGAGATGGCCCGGGAACGGGCGGAGCAGCAGGGGATCAGCATGAACCAGTACATCGAGCGCCTGGTCCAGCAGGACATGGGCGAGGCGGGGCGGGCCTTCGTCGACGCCGCCGCCCAGTTCATGAAGGAGTACGAGACGGCCTTCCTGGCCGAGTTCGCGGAGCCGGGCGACCTGAAGGACGTGCGCCGTTGAAGCTGGAGGTCGACCTCTCGTGGCTGCTCATGACCGCCGAGCAGTACACGCCCGGTGACCCGCAGGTCACCGACTACGGGTCGTTGCTCGCGGCCGTCGCCCGGCACCAGGCCGAGATCTTCGACATCGACGTCTACCCCGAACCGCAGGACCGCGCCGCCGCCCTGATGCACCAGCTGATCCGGGTGCCGGCCCTGGAGAAGACCAACGAGCTCTACGCCACCGCCGTCGCCTATGCCTACCTCGTCGCCAGCGGCTGCACCGTCGCCACCACCGCCCGCGAGGTGCGCAGCCTCGCCCGGGCCATCCGGGAGGGGCGGCTCGGCGTGTCCGGGGTCGCCGAACGGCTGGCGGGGTGGGTCGTCGACGAGGCCGAGGGGGAGGGCGTCAGCGGGGCGGAGGACGAGGACGACGACTGACCGGGCGGGCCCATGCCCGGTCGCGTCGTCCTCGTCATCCGTTCAGCAGGGCTCTGGTCGGTGCGCCCGGCGGGTCAGTCGCCGGGCCGCTCCGGGGCCGGCTCGGCGATCAGGGCCGTCGCGAACGGACGGAAGCCCGCCCGGCGGTAGATCCGGGCGACCTCCTCGTCGGCGGCGGACAGGAACACCGTCCGCACGCCGTTCGCCCGCGCGTGCGCGACCAGGGCCGCGGTGACCGCCAGGCCCAGCCCGCGCCGCCGCGCGGCCGGCAGCGTCCCGACCCCGGCCACCTCGGTGACCGCGCCCACCGGATTGTGCTGGCCCGCGCACAGCGCGGAACCGTCCTCCAGCGCGGCGGCCAGCACGGTGGCGCCGTCGGTGATCCGCCGTGCGATCCGCTCCACCGCGCCCTCCGCCACCAACCGCCCTGCGGCCTCGGCCAGTTCGGCCGCACCCACGGCGCCCACGCCGGTGCCGGGCTCGGCGAACGCCAGGTGCGGAACGGCGACCGCCGACGCCAGCTCCGGTGCGTCCGCGCCCAGCACCTCCACCCGCACCTCCTCCGGCAGCTCGGGCGCCGGGGCCGGCTCGTCCTGCGGGCCCAGCACCAGCAGCGGGTGCTCGTGCACCGCGAGCCCGGCCGCCTCCACCGCGGCCCGCAGCTCCGGACTCCGCTCGGCCACCCACTCGAAGGCCTCCGGCTCGCCCAGCTCCCGCTGGCGGGCCAGCACCCGCAGGACGTCCTCGGCGGTGGTGGCGGGGCCGTCGTGGTCGAGCGTGGGGCGGGCGTAGTAGGGCCAGCCCGCGCTCTCGCGGACGAACAGGGTCAGCGGGCCGAAGTCCTCGGCCCGTGCGGCGCTGCGCGGCACCGCGTCGTAGTAGCGCTCGATCGCGTCGAGGAGGGAAGGGTCGGGAGCATGATCAACAGAAGTCACGGCGTGCATCCAAGCAGGGGCGCCGGCGGCCCGCCACCGCTTTGTTCCCGGGCTTCGCGCCGGGGGCGCCAGGGGCGGTGACGGGCGGCGCGGCGCGGGCGCGGGCGCCTGATTGTTGCTGAACGCTTACCGGCTCGCAGTGATCTTGTGCGTATACCGCGTGGCATGCTGATGCCTTGACAGCTCTGCCGAAGGGGGACGGCGGACGTCCGCACTCGGCTCGGCAAGGGGGGAAGACAGGCCCATGAGGCTCTGCTTTCTGGTGGAGGAGCACTACCGGCACGACGGCATGCCGCTCGACGTGGCACGCCAGCTCACCGCGTGGGGGCACCGGGTGGACGTGCTGCGCCCCGGGGACTCACTGATGGCGATCTCCGAGGCGATCCGGGCCGGCAGCCACGACGCCTGGGTGCTCAAGACCGTCTCCGGCGGGCCCGGACTCACCCTGCTGGACGCGGCCGCCGCCGTCGGCCTCACCACCGTCAACGACGTCCGCTCCATCCGCGGCGTCCGCGACAAGGCGCTCGCCTCCGTCATCGCCAGCACCTGCGGCCTGCCCGTCCCCGTCACCTACGCCACCGCCCGCTGGGAACGGCTCGCCGAGATCCCGGCCGCCGAGTACCCGCTCGTCGTCAAGCCCGCCGACGGCAGCTCCGGACGCGCCGTCCGGCTCGTGCCCAGCCCCGACCACCTCCTCGACCTCGGCGCCGAACTCGCCGACGAGGGGCTGTTGATCGCCCAGCCCTACGTGCCCAACTCCGGCACCGACCTCAAGGTGTACTGCGTCGACGGCGAGCTCTTCGCGACGGAACGTTCCTCCCCGCTCCACCCCGGGCAGGGCGTGCGCGAACGGCAGGTCCCGTTGCCCGGGGAGGTCGCGCGGATCGCGGCGCAGGTCGGTGAGGTGTTCGGGCTCGACCTGTACGGCGTCGACGTGCTGCTCGGGCCGGACGGGCCGGTGGTCGTCGACATCAACGACTTCCCGAGCTTCCGCCAGGTGCCGGACGCGGTCGCCAGGGTCGCCCGGGCGGTGCTGCGGCTCGCGCGCAGCGGGACGGCCGTGTCGGCGCCCGCGCCCGCACTGGTGTCGGCGGGTGGTGGCGCGGGGTACGGGCAACTGGGCTTCGGTCGTGGAGAGTTCGGCGGAGCCGGCTTGGGTGGGGCCGGCCTTGACGGGGCCGGCCTGGGCGGGGCGATATGAGGGTCGGCCTGATCACCGCCGACCCCGGACACCCGGTGCTCGCGGCGACCGCCGCCCTGCTGGCGGACCGGCACGAGGTGACGATCGTCGACCCTGCCGGCCCGGCGGGACCGGCGCTCGCCGACGTCTATCTGCTCAAGGCCCACACCCGTCGATCCCTTTCACTCGCACGAGAGTTGGAGCGGGGCGGGGCGCCTGTCATCAACTCGGCCGCGGCCACCGAACTCTGTCAGGACCGGGTGCGGATGGCCGAACTCGCGCGCGCGGCCGACCTGCCCTTCGCGGCCACCCGCGACGCCGGGCGGATCGCCGAACTCGCCGATCCCGACTACCCGTTCGTCGTCAAGAGCCGGCACAGTCGGCGCCACGACCTGGTCGCCCGGGTCGACGGCCCGGCCCGGTTGCGCGAACTCGTCGCGCGTTGGCCCGACGAGCCCGTCGTCACCCAGTCGTTCGTCCCGGGGACCGGCTGGGACCAGAAGCTGTGGGTGATCGACCGGCAGGTGTTCGCCGCCCGGCGGCGGTCCGAACTCGCCGACGGCCAGGGGGAATCGGGGCAGGGGCAGGACTGGGAGCCGCCTGCCGAACGGGCTGCGCTGGCTCTGCGCGTCGGCGAGGTGTTCGGGCTCGACGTCTACGGCGTCGACCTGCTCGACGGGCCCGCCGAACCCGTCATCGTCGACGTCAACGCCTTCCCCGGCATCCGTGGACGGCTGGGCGCGCCGGAGGCGCTCGCCGCCCTCGCCCTGCGCGTCGCGGCGGAGCGCGGGCGCGGGCACGTCGCGCAGGGGCGGGGCCGGTAGGCCGGGCGGCGGGGCCGTCGGACCCGGGGCGGGTTCGGCGGGCCGTCGGGGGCGAGCGGGGTCGTTAGGCTGGTTACTCAGGGCCACCGGGCACCCGGGCCGAACGGCGAGAGAAGACGGAACGTTGCTGCAGGACATCGAGCGCTACCTGGCCTGCCCCCACTGCGCGCAGGCCCTCACCCGGCACGAGCGCGCCCTGCGCTGCCCCGCCGGCCACAGCTTCGACCTCGCCAAGCAGGGCTACGTCAGCCTCCTCGCCGGCGACGCCCACACCGGCACCGGCGACACCGCCGAGATGGTCGCCGCCCGTGCCGACTTCCTCGCCGCCGGCCACTACCGGCCCATCGCCGACGCCCTCGCCGAGGCCGCCGCGGACGCCGACCCCGAAGGCCTCGTCGCCGACCTCGGCGCCGGCACCGGCCACTACCTGGCCCATGTCCTCGACGCCCTGCCCGGCCGCGCCGGGGCCGCCCTCGACATCTCCAAGTTCGCGCTGCGCCGCGCCGCCAAGGCTCACCCCCGGATCGGTGCCGTGGTCTGCGACGCCTGGCGGCCGCTGCCGCTGCGCGACGCCTCCGCCGGGCTGATGCTCAACGTCTTCGCCCCGCGCAACGGGCCCGAGATCCGCCGCGTGCTGCGCCCCGGCGCCACCCTGCTGCTGGTCTCGCCCACCGCCCGCCACCTGCGTGAACTCGTCGGCGCACTGGGCCTGTTGTCGGTCGACGAGGAGAAGCAGCGGCGGATCGACGAGAAGCTCGGACCCTACCTGACCTCCGCCGGCCGGCGGCAGGTCGAGTTCACCCTGCGGCTCGGCCCGGACGACGTGCGCACCGTCGTCGGCATGGGCCCCAGTGCCTGGCACACCGACCCGGACCGCCTGGCCGCCGCGCTCGCGGACCTGCCGGACCCGGTCGAGGTGACCGCCTCCGTGATGGTGGCCGCCTACCGGCGCTGAACGTCGGGCGCGCGCGGGGTGTGGCCGCCACGTTGGGATGAATCTGCTGAGCAGGCACGTTTCTGCCGACCGGCCTGCGGCTAACGTCCGATGGGTGAACCGCGACGCCACCCGGCCCGCCGCGCCGGCCCACCCCCGACCGAGCGCCCCGGGGCCCGATCGGCCATCCGTAACACGTCCCACCGTCGAGGAGCTCCGGCTCACCTCGTTCAAGTCCTACCGGCGCGCGGTCCTGCCGCTCGCGCCCCTCACCGTCCTGCACGGGCCCGCCGGCGTCGGCAAGTCCAACGCCCTCGACGCACTGGCCGTGCTCTCCCGGCTGGCCCTCGGAGAGGAGATCGCCGACTCCTTCGACGGGCTGCCCGACCGCACCGGCCCCCTGGCCAAACCCGTCCGCGGCGGCCTGACCGGGTGCGTCCCGCACGGGCGCGACGCCGTCATCCTCGGCTGCACCGTCCGCTCCCCGCACGGCCGCATCCGGCTCGACGTCGTCGTCCGCACCGACGGCCCGGTGCGGATCGCCCGCGAATCGCTCACCCTGGACGGCCGCACCCTCGTCGACACCGGCGAACAGGACGTCCGCAAGCGGCGCGTCAACGTCTGCTGGCACAACGACACCCGCCAGGGAGACATCCGGGCGCCCTTCCCCAGCGGCACCATGATCACCGCGCAACTGCCGCTCCGGGTGGCCGGCTCCTCCCGGGGCGAACGGCAGGTCCTCGCCGCCACCGAGGACCTGCTCACCGCCCTGCGCGAGGTCTTCCCCGTCCACCCCGTCCCCGCCCTCATGCGCGGCTGGGCCCGACCCGACCCGCAGGCCCGGCTGCGCAGCAACGCCGCCAACATCTCCGCCGTCCTCGCCCGGCTCGGCAACGAGTGCCCGCGCCGCTACGGGCAGCTCCTGCGCGCCGTCCAGTCCGCCGCCCCGCACCCGCTGCTCGGACTCTCCCTCGCCCACCGCGGCAGCGGGCCCGACCAGCGCGTCCTCGCGGTCTTCGACGAAGGCGTCCTCGGACGCACCGGGGCCGACCAGGCCTCCGACGGCATGCTGCGCCACCTCGCGTTCGCCGCGGTGCTGCTCACCGGGGCCGGGGTGCTCGACCTCGACGTGGCCGCCGAGGTGCCGTGGGCGCACCGGCAGCTCACCGTGCTCGCCGAGGACCTCGGCGCCGGGCTCGCCACCGAACAGACCGCCTCACTGCTACGGCTGGCCCGGGACATGTCCGGGCGCAACCAGCTGCGGGTCCTCGCCGCGCTTCAGGAGCCCGCCGCGGCGCGGGAGGCGCTCGGCGCGGCCGAACCGCGGTCGGGCGCGGCCGTGCTGGTCGAGTGCCGGCGCGACCCGGACTCGGGGCACACCGTGCTGCGGCCCGAGACGACCAGGGTGCCGGCCCAGTGCGGGCGCGGGGACGGAGCCGACCCGGGGGCGGACGAGGTGGACGGGTGAGGTAGACCTGGACGGGTGAACGAACGAGTGACGAGGCCGGGGGAACCGGCCGGGCCCACCGGGCCGACCTTGGAGGCCCTGCGGCAGCGGCTGGCGGACTTCGCGGCGGCCCGGCGCTGGGAGCCCTTCCACACGCCGAAGAACCTGGCGGCCGCGCTGAGCGTGGAGGCCGGCGAACTGCTGGAGATCTTCCAGTGGTCGACGCCCGAGCAGGCAGCCGCGGTGATGTCCGATCCGGAGCGGGCCCACCGGGTGCGGGACGAGGTCGCGGACGTCCTCGCGTACCTGGTGCAGTTCTGCACGGTGGTCGGGGTGGATCCGCTGGAGGCCCTCGCGGCCAAGATCGAGCGGAACGAGCTCCGCTTCCCGGTGCCGGACGGACCGGCGGACGCCGACCAGGGCGGGGCGGGTGTCAACCCGGACGTGGACGAATAATCCTTGTGAGGGACGGGAGTTATCCACAGCCCCGGACTTGTCCACAGCTTTCCCGATGACGGATGCGGCCTCGCCGACTTCGCCGCACGCTTTCGCCGTGACCACCTGACCGCCCCACCGGCGGCGGTGGTCCCACGGCGACAGCGAGCGAAAGGAGTGGCGGCCATGGAGGCGCTGCGACTGATCAAGAGGGCCCGGCACGCCCTGGCCGAGGCCAGACACGTACCGGATGTGCTGGCCGAGGCGCGGCAGGCCGCGCTGCTCACCGAGGCGGTGGGGGCCAGGCTGGCGGAGCTGGACGACGACGAGCTCGCCGGGCTGGGGCAGCAACTGGCCGAGGCCGCGGCGCACGCGGCGGTCTGCCTGGAACGCTCGGTCGTCAGGGCCGCCGTGCTGAGCGGCGGCCGGGCCGGGCGGCTCACCGAACTCGGCGAGCTGGCACCGGCCTTGGGCGCGCTGGACGGGCTGCTGCGGGACGTCGGGGAGACGCTGGTGGTGCTGGCCTGCGGGGCCGACACCGAGAGCCTCTACTGGACGTGCATCGACGGTGTGGACGCGGTGTCGGAGTGCAAGGACCTGGCCGGGCGGCTGCGGAAGGTGGCGGGCAGGTTGGAGGGAGAGGAAGGCGCGGTGCTCGGCGGGGCGCCGGCCGAGCGGGGCTCGCCCTTACTCGTGGTCCGGCTCGACCCGCCGGACGAGGGCGGGCCGACGGGGGAGGAGCAGGCGCCGGACTATCGGGTGCCTGGCGTGGCCGGAGCGTCGGAGGAGGAGGTGTCCGTACCGGTGGGATAGGCGGCCGGGCCGTCCTCCCGGATGCCGGGGGACTGTAACTCGGCGAGATCCGCGGACACCGAGGCGAGCAGTTCGTGCAACTGTTCCAGCAGGCTCTTCTGCGCGGCGGGCCCGGACGAGGTGCCGGCGGCCGAGCCCGCCGGGCTGCTCGGGAGCTGCGGCGTGGCAGTTGGTTCGGTCATGACGGGACCTCTTCGGATCGGTAGTGCGGCGTGAAGCGGCCGACGGTGGCTCGGCCCGCGCAGCGGGGGTGCCTGATGCCTGGCCACCGAGGCACACGCCCCCGCCGCAGCAACCAACGAACCGCTCCGGCGGCCGGTCACCGCGCGCCACCCGATGTGGTCCAACTCCGTTACGCCGTAAGCCTCCCGGGTGATCCCGGCTTGCCGCCGCGAAGCGGCCTGGGCTAGGCGCGCGACGAGACACTCCCGGCTTGCTCGGCGCCGAGCAAGCCGGGTGCCCGAGCAAGCCGGGACAGGGCCAAGGCTTCGGGCGAGGGGAAGGAGGGGAGGGCGGAGGGGAGGGAGGGGGAGGGGGAGGAGGGGGCCCGCACGCCCGCCGAAAGCCGCAGAACGCACTCGGGGTCCGGAGCCCGAGTCGGCTCCGAACCCCGATGGTGTGGTCCCGCAGGTCAGTTGTGGGCGTGCAGGTCGGCGTTGAGGCCGCCCCAGGAGCCGGAGCGCGCGATGACCTCGACGGCGCCGGTCTGCGAGTTGCGGCGGAACAGCAGGTTGTCCTGGCCGGACAGCTCGACGGCCTTGGCCACGGTGCCGTCCGGGGTGGTGACCCGGGTGCCGGCGGTGACGTAGAGGCCGGCCTCGATGACGCAGTCGCTGCCGAGCGAGATGCCGATGCCGGCGTTGGCGCCGAGCAGGCAGCGCTCGCCGACCGAGACGACCTGCTTGCCGCCGCCGGAGAGGGTGCCCATGATCGAGGCGCCGCCGCCGATGTCGCTGTGGTCGCCGACGACGACGCCCGCGCTGATCCGGCCCTCGACCATGGAGGTGCCGAGGGTGCCGGCGTTGAAGTTGACGAAGCCCTCGTGCATCACGGTGGTGCCGGCGGCCAGGTGGGCGCCGAGGCGGACGCGGTCGGCGTGGGCGATGCGCACACCGGACGGGGCGACGTAGTCGGTCATCCGCGGGAACTTGTCGATGCCGTACACGGCGAGCTGGCCGCCCTGGGCGCGGACCGCGAGGCGGGCCTGCTCGACCGCGTCCACCGGGACGGGGCCGATGCTGGTCCACGCGACATTGGCGAGCAGCCCGAAGACGCCGTCCAGGTTCTGGCCGTGCGGCTTGACCAGGCGGTGGCTGAGCAGGTGCAGGCGCAGGTACACGTCGTGGGTGTCGAGCGGCTTCTCGTCGAGCGAGGCGATGGTGGTGCGCACGGCGACCACCTCGACGCCGCGGCGCGGGTCGGCGCGCAGCGCCTCGGCGGCGCCGGCGCCGAGTTCGGCCTCGGCCTGCTCGGCGGTCAGGCGGACGGTGCCGGCCGGGCCGGGCTCGGCGGCCAGGGCGGGGGCGGGGAACCAGGTGTCGAGGACGGTGCCGTCGGCGGCGATGGTGGCCAGGCCGGCGGCCACGGCCCCGTTCGGGAGGGAGGTCGATTCAGCAGTCACACCGTGCACGTTAACCAATGCGGGGCCCTGCTGCCGAACACGCCCGTCGTACGGACGCGGCCGTCGGTCGGCACGCCCCCGCCGTGCGTACACGGCCACCGACGGGCTGCGGCGGACGGCCGCCGAGCCGGAAAACCCGGTGTTCAGCGGAGGTTTGCTCGGCGATACTCGGGCGGGTGTTCATGTCGATCTCCACCACCGGCAGCGTCGAGGGCCCGGCCACCGATCTCGGCTTCCTGCTGCACAAGCACCCGGGCAAGGTCCAGCGGTTCGCGACGTCGCACGGCGAGGCGCACGTCTTCTACCCCGAGGCGGGCGACGACGTCTGCACGGCGGCGCTGCTGCTGGACGTCGACCCGATCGCGCTGGTCCGCAAGGGCCGGGGCAAGGGGCGCGGCGGTTCGCCGGACTTCGCGCTCGCCCAATACGTCAACGACCGCCCGTACGCGGCGTCCTCGCTGCTCGCGGTGGCGCTGCGGACGGTGTTCCGGTCCGCGATGAAGGGCGCCTGCCCGGCCCGGCCCGGCCCGGGCTGGCGGACCGGCCGCGCCCGCTGCGGATCACGCTGCCCGCGGTGCCCGCGAACGGCGCGGGCGAGGGCGGTGGCCCGGCGATGGCGGTCCGGCTGTTCGAGCCGCTGGGCTGGCGGGTCGAGGCGGTGGCGCTTCCGCTGGACGAGGCGTTCCCGGAGTGGGGCGAGTCCCGGTACGTGCGGCTCACGCTGGTCTCGGACGCTGTGCGGCTCGCCGACGCGCTCCAGCAGCTGTACGTGCTGCTGCCGGTGCTGGACGGCGCCAAGCACTACTGGGTCGCCCCGGACGAGGTGGACAAGCTGCTCGCCGCCGGCGAGGGCTGGCTGGCCGCCCACCCGGAGCGCGACCTGATCACCCGCCGCTACCTGTCCCGGAGCCGGGCGCTGACCCGGGTGGCGATGGAGCGTCTGGAGCTGGCCCGGCTGGCGGAGGCGGACGACCGGGAGCCCGAGGAGGTCGACAACGCGGTCGACGAGCGGCCGGAGGAGCCGGAGGAGGCCGCCGGGGCGACATCGGAGCCCAGGCCGCCGTCCCTCGCCGGGCAGCGCCGCGCCGCGATCCTCGCCGCCCTGCGGGAGGTGGGCGCGGCCCGCGTCGCCGATCTCGGCTGCGGCCGGGGCGAGTTGATCGGCGAACTGCTGAAGGACGCCCGGTTCACCGAGGTGCTCGGCGTGGACGTGTCGGCGCGGGCCTTGCAGGCGGCGGCCCGCGGACTGCGCCTGGACCGGATGCCGGAGCGGCAGGCGGCCCGGGTGACGCTGGCGCAGGGCGCGCTGACGTACACGGACGCCCGGTTGAAGGGCTTCGACGCGGCGGTGCTGTGCGAGGTGGTCGAGCACCTGGACCTGCCCAGGCTGCCCGCCCTGGAGTACGCGGTGTTCGGCGCGGCCCGGCCGGGGGCGGTGGTCGTCACCACGCCGAACGCCGAGTACAACGTCCGCTGGGAGAGCCTGCCGGCGGGCGCTGTCCGGCACGCCGACCACCGCTTCGAGTGGTCGCGCGCCGAGTTCCGCGCGTGGGCCGAGCGGGTCGCGGCGGTGTTCGGTTACACGGTGGTGCTGCGCCCGGTGGGGCCGGAGGACGGGGAGGTCGGCGCGCCGACCCAGCTGGCCCTGTTCCGCCTCGGCACCAGCCCGACCGAGCAGACCCCGACCGAGCACACCCCGACCGGCGCCACCCGGACCGACCCGGCCGCGACCGAGCACACCCCGACCGACCCGGCGCCCGAAGGAGGCGAATCCCGATGACCGACGAAGCGACCCCGACGTCCGAGCAGCACCAGCACCAGGAGCACGACCAGGGTCAGCCCCAGGACCACCCCGCCCCCCGCCGTCTCCCCGTCACCGACGTCTCCCTCGTCGTCCTGATCGGCACCAGCGGCGCCGGCAAGTCGACCTTCGCCCGCCGCCACTTCCTGCCCACCCAGGTCGTCTCCTCCGACTTCTGCCGCGGCCTGGTCGCCGACGACGAGAACGACCAGTCGGCCTCCGCCGAGGCCTTCGACGTCCTGCACTACATCGTCGGCAAGCGCCTCGCGGCCGGCCGGCTGACCGTCGTGGACGCCACCAACGTCCAGCCCGAGGCACGCCGCCAGCTGGTGCGGATCGCCCGCGAGCACGACGTGCTGTCGATCGCGATCGTGCTGGACGTCCCGCCGGGCGTGTGCGCCGAGCGCAACCGCTCCCGCCCGGACCGCCGGCTGCCGGCCCACGTCGTCCCGCGCCAGCACCGCGAGCTGCGCCGTTCCCTGCGCGGCCTGGAGCGCGAGGGCTTCCGCAAGGTGCACGTGCTGCGCGGCGCGGCCGAGGTGGCGGCGGCCGAGGTGGAGCTGGAGAAGCGCTACAACGACCTGCGTCACCTGACCGGCCCGTTCGACATCGTCGGTGACATCCACGGCTGCCGCTCCGAGCTGGAGACCCTGCTGATCCGCCTCGGCTACACGCTGACCCGGGACGCCGGGGGCCGGCCGGTGGACGCGGTGCCGCCGGCGGGCCGTACCGCCGTGTTCGTCGGGGACCTGGTCGACCGCGGCCCGGACACACCGGGCGTGCTGCGCCTGGTGATGGGCATGGTCGCGGCCGGGCACGCGCTGTGCGTGCCGGGCAACCACGAGAACAAGCTGGGCCGGGCGCTGGACGGCAAGAAGGTCAACGTCGCCTACGGTCTGCAGGAGTCGCTGGATCAGCTGGCCGGCGAGTCCGAGGAGTTCCGGGCCGAGGCGCGGGAGTTCATGCGCGGCCTGGTGAGCCACTACCTGCTGGACGGCGGCGCGCTGGTGGTCTGCCACGCCGGTCTGCCGGAGCGGTACCACGGCCGCAACTCGGGCCGGGTGCGCTCGCACGCGCTGTACGGGGAGACCACCGGCGAGACCGACGAGTACGGCCTGCCGGTGCGTTACCCGTGGGCGGAGGAGTACCGGGGCAAGGCGCTGGTGGTGTACGGCCACACACCGGTGCCGTCGGCGAGCTTCGTCAACAACACCGTCTGCCTGGACACCGGTTGCGTGTTCGGCGGCACCCTGACGGCGCTGCGCTACCCGGAGCGGGAGCTGGTGAGCGTGCCGGCCGAGCGGGAGTGGTACGCGCCGGTGCGTCCGCTGTCCACGGACGCGCCGGGCGCCCGCGAGGGCCGTCCGCTGGATCTCGCCGACGTGGCGGGCCGCCGGATCGTCGAGACCGGGCTGCATGGGCGGGTCGCCGTCCGGGAGGAGAACGCGGCGGCGGCGCTGGAGGTGATGAGCCGCTTCGCGCTGGACCCGCGGCTGCTGGCGTACCTGCCGCCGACGATGGCGCCGAGCGCCGCCTCCCGCCGGGACGGCTTCCTGGAGCACCCGCAGGAGGCGTTCGCCGCCTACCGCGCGGACGGCGTGCGGCACCTGGTGTGCGAGGAGAAGCACATGGGGTCCCGCGCGGTGGTGCTGGTCGCCCGGGACGACGCGGCGCTGGAGCAGCGCTTCGGCGTGGCCGGTCCGGGCGCGATCTGGACCAGGACGGGCCGGGCGTTCCTCGCCGACGACGGCCTGACCGCGGCCGTGCTGGGCCGGGTGCGGGTGGCCGCCGAGCGCTCGGGGCTGTTCGACGAGCTGGGCACCGGCTGGCTGCTGCTGGATGCCGAGCTGATGCCCTGGTCGTTGAAGGCCGTGGAACTGCTGCGCCGCCAGTACGCGGCGGTCGGCGCGGCGGCGGGCGCCGCCCTGCCGGAGGCGCTGGCGGCCCTGGAGCGGGCGGCCGGTCGCGGGCTGGACCTGGCGGAGCTGACCGCCAAGCAGCGGCGGCGCGCGGCCGACGCGCAGGCGTTCACCGAGGCGTACCGGCGGTACTGCTGGCCGACCGAGGGGCTGTCGGGTGTGCGGCTGGCGCCGTTCCAGGTGCTGGCCGCCGAGGGGGCGAACCTCGCCGTACGCCCGCACGACGAGCACCTGGCCTGGATCGACCGCCTGGTCGCGGCCGACGAAGCGGCGTCCGTGACGGCGTCCGAGGCGGCGTCCGAAACGGACGGCGACCGGGCACCGGTCCTGCACCGCACCGGCCGTCTCCTGGTGGACACCGAGGACGAGGCCTCGGTGGCGGCCGCCACGGCCTGGTGGGAGGAGCTGACGGCGGCGGGCGGCGAGGGCATGGTGGTCAAACCGCTGGCCTCGGTGGTGCGCACGAAGCGGGGCGGGGGCCGTCCGGGCGGGCTGGTGCAGCCGGGGGTGAAGGTGCGCGGCCGGGAGTACCTGCGGATCGTCTACGGCCCGGACTACACCGAGTACCTGGACCGGCTGCGCGAGCGGTCGCTGGGCCACAAGCGCTCGCTGGCGCTGCGCGAGTACGCGCTGGGCCTGGAGGCGCTGGACCGGCTGGCGGCCGGCGAGCCGCTGTGGCGGGTGCACGAGCCGGTGTTCGCGGTGCTCGCGCTGGAGTCCGAGCCGGTCGATCCGCGCCTGTAGGCCGACCGGACGCAGAAGGGGGTCCGCGCCCGTAGGCCGACCGGGCGTTGAGGGTGCCCGCGGCTGTGGGCCGACCGGGTGTTGAGGGGGAGTCCGCAGCGGGGCTCCCCCTCTCCCACCCCCGCTGTGTATAGAAATTCCGAGCATCGTATAGACTTGCTACTTTCCCGTACGTCCCGTCATCCCAGGAGCCCGGTATGGCCTTCAACCTCCGGAACAGGCACTTCCTCAAGGAGCTCGACTTCACGCCCCAGGAGTTCCGCTTCCTGGTGGACCTCGCCGCCGGGCTCAAGGCGGCCAAGTATGCGGGCACCGAGCAGCCCCGGCTGCGCGGGAAGAACATCGCGCTGATCTTCGAGAAGACCTCCACCCGAACCCGCTGCGCCTTCGAGGTCGCCGCCCACGACCAGGGCGCCACCACCACCTACCTGGACTCGTCCGGTTCGCAGATCGGCCACAAGGAGTCCATCCGGGACACCGCCCGGGTGCTCGGCCGGATGTTCGACGGCATCGAGTACCGCGGCCACGGCCAGGAGATCGTCGAGGAACTGGCCGCGAATGCCGGCGTCCCGGTCTGGAACGGTCTCACCGACGAGTGGCACCCCACCCAGATGCTGGCCGACGTGCTCACCATGACCGAGCACGGCACCAAGCCGCTGACCGGGACCGCCCTCGCCTACCTCGGCGACGCCCGCTCCAACATGGGCAACTCGCTGCTGGTCACCGGCGCCCTGCTCGGCATGGACGTCCGGATCGTCGCCCCGCGCTCCCTCTGGCCGGCCGAGGATGTCCGGAAGGCGGCCGAGACGCTGGCCGAGGCGACCGGCGCCCGGATCACCCTCACCGAGGACGTGGCCGAGGGCGTGGCCGACGTGGACTTCCTCTACACCGACGTCTGGGTCTCGATGGGCGAGCCCAAGGAGGTCTGGGCCGAGCGGATCGAGTTGCTCAAGCCCTACCAGGTGTCGATGGACACCGTCCGGGCCACCGGCAACCCGGCCGTGAAGTTCCTGCACTGCCTGCCCGCGTTCCACGACCTCGGCACGGTGGTCGGGCGGCAGATGTACGAGGCGACCGGCATGACCGAGCTGGAGTGCACCGACGAGCTGTTCGAGTCGGCGCACTCCGTCGTGTTCGACCAGGCCGAGAACCGCCTGCACACCATCAAGGCGGTCCTGGTCGCCACTCTCGGCTCCTGAAGCAGGAGCTCACTTCTCCAGCTTGACGCAGGCCGCCCGGTCGCCCGCCGCGTGCGGGCCGGCCGGGGTGCCCGCGTGCATCACCAGCGAGCGCGCCTCGCCGGGCCGGGGCTGCCAGGGCACCGAGGCCGTCGCGGTGCCCTCGCCGTGCTCGTCGGTGCGCAGCGCCAGCCGCAGTTCGTTGCGCCCGTTGGCGTACGCGGGGTCGGTGGACGGCTGCACCGGGTCCACGGCGTCCTGGTAGTGCGGTCCGGACGAGGCCGGGTCGGCCCCGCAGGAGCCGGTGTGCAGGTGCACCGGGAACTCGTGGTCGGGGGCGAGCCCGGTGACGGTCATGGTGAGCACCGTCCGCCCCGCGGTGGAGCGGTCGGTGACGATCCGGGTGTGCGCGCCGTACGGCACGAGGTCGTCCGCGTAGCTGACGGCGGTCGGCGGGACGAAGGCCGTCGCGGGGTCGAAGGCGGCCTCGACGACGGAGACGGGCGAGGCGATGGGGGCCCGCGGGGTGACGGGGGCCGGCGAGGCGGCGGCGGGGGCGAGCAGGGCCAGCGGCAGCAGCGCGGCGGCGAGCGGAGTGGACATCAACGGGCCTTCCACGGGCGGGGTGACGGACACCGTGCTCAACGGCGCCGGGCGCCGGCGGACACCCTCGAACGGGCTCGGAGGCGAGCGGGCCGCGCGGGCGCGCCCCCGCTCGTCCCGTCGCCGACCGGCGGTTCCGGTGGTGAGCTGGTGTGAGTCGGTGCTGAGTCGACACTGAGCCGGTGCCGAGCCGGTGGTGGGCCGGCAGCGGTGCGGTTGTCGGCCTCTGTCGCCGGAATGGCCGCTGACCTGCGCTTCTATCGACCCAGGCATGCCTGCGGTGGTGAAGGCGACGGCATGCACTATGGTTTATCTCGACATCGAGATAACTGCCCCATAGGATATATCTCGACATCAAGATACTTGCCGAGCGGAGCTCGCCGGCGATGCGGGCAAGGTAAGCCTAAGTAAGGCTGACCTTACCACCGTGGCGGCCGGATACCGCACGAAGCACCCAGAAGGAGTCAGTCGTGTCCGCGAACAGCTTCGACGCCCGCAGCTCGCTGCAGGTGGGCGACGAGTCGTACGAGATCTTCAAGCTCTCCGCCGTCGAGGGTTCCGAGCGGCTGCCGTACAGCCTCAAGGTGCTGCTGGAGAACCTGCTCCGCACGGAGGACGGCGCGAACATCACCGCCGACCACATCCGCGCGCTCGGCAACTGGGACGCCAGCGCCCAGCCGAGCCAGGAGATCCAGTTCACGCCGGCCCGCGTGATCATGCAGGACTTCACCGGCGTGCCGTGCGTGGTCGACCTCGCCACCATGCGTGAGGCCGTCAAGGAGCTGGGCGGCGACCCGGCCAAGATCAACCCGCTGGCCCCGGCCGAGCTGGTCATCGACCACTCCGTCATCGCCGACAAGTTCGGCACCCCGGACGCCTTCGTCCAGAACGTCGAGATCGAGTACGGCCGCAACAAGGAGCGCTACCAGTTCCTGCGCTGGGGCCAGACCGCCTTCGACGAGTTCAAGGTCGTCCCGCCCGGCACCGGCATCGTCCACCAGGTGAACATCGAGCACCTGGCCCGCACCATCATGGTCCGCGGCGGCCAGGCCTACCCGGACACCTGCGTCGGCACCGACTCGCACACCACCATGGTCAACGGCCTGGGCGTGCTGGGCTGGGGCGTCGGCGGCATCGAGGCCGAGGCCGCCATGCTGGGCCAGCCGGTCTCCATGCTGATCCCGCGCGTGGTCGGCTTCAAGCTCAACGGCCAGCTGCCGGCCGGCACCACCGCCACCGACCTGGTGCTCACCATCACCGAGATGCTGCGCAAGCACGGTGTGGTCGGCAAGTTCGTCGAGTTCTACGGCGAGGGCGTCTCCGCGATCCCGCTGGCCAACCGCGCCACCATCGGCAACATGTCGCCGGAGTTCGGCTCGACCTGCGCGATCTTCCCGATCGACGCCGAGACCATCAACTACCTCAAGCTCACCGGCCGCGACGAGCAGCAGCTCGCCCTGGTCGAGGCGTACGCCAAGGAGCAGGGCCTCTGGCACGACCCGTCGGTCGAGCCGGTCTTCTCCGAGTACCTGGAGCTGGACGTCTCCACCGTCGTCCCGTCGATCTCCGGCCCGAAGCGTCCGCAGGACCGCGTCGTCCTGGCCGAGGCCGCCACCCGGTTCGCCGAGGCGCTGCCGACCTACTCCGCCGAGGCCTCGAAGCCGACCCTCGTCACCGCCCCCGACGGGTCGAAGTACGAGATCGACAACGGCGCGGTCGTGATCGCCTCGATCACCTCCTGCACCAACACCTCCAACCCCTCCGTCATGCTGGGCGCCGCCCTGCTGGCGAAGAAGGCCGTGGAGAAGGGCCTCACGGTCAAGCCGTGGGTCAAGACCACCCTGGCCCCCGGGTCCAAGGTCGTCATGGACTACTACGAGAAGGCCGGCCTGCTCCCGTACATGGAGAAGCTGGGCTTCAACCTGGTCGGCTACGGCTGCGTCACCTGCATCGGCAACTCGGGCCCGCTGCCCGAGGAGGTCTCGGCCGCCGTCAACGAGGCCGACCTGGCGGTCGTCTCGGTGCTCTCCGGCAACCGCAACTTCGAGGGCCGGATCAACCCGGACGTGAAGATGAACTACCTGGCCTCCCCGCCGCTGGTGGTCGCCTACGCCCTGGCCGGCAACATGAACATCGACATCACCCGCGACGCCCTGGGCCAGGACGCCGACGGCAACGACGTCTTCCTCGCCGACATCTGGCCGTCGGAGCGGGAGGTGGCGGACACCGTCGCCGGCTCCATCGACGAGGCGATGTTCGACAAGGGCTACCAGGACGTCTTCGCCGGTGACCACCGCTGGCAGTCGCTCCCGGTCCCGACCGGCAACACCTTCGAGTGGGACGCCGAGTCCACCTACGTGCGCAAGCCCCCGTACTTCGAGGGCATGGCCAAGACCCCGAGCCCGGTGACCGACATCGCCGGCGCCCGCGTCCTGGCCAAGCTGGGCGACTCGGTCACCACCGACCACATCTCCCCGGCCGGCAACATCAAGCCGGGCACCCCGGCGGCGCAGTACCTGACCGCCAACGGTGTCGAGAAGCGCGACTTCAACTCCTACGGCTCGCGCCGCGGCAACCACGAGGTGATGATCCGCGGCACCTTCGCCAACATCCGTCTGCGCAACCAGATCGCGCCGGGCACCGAGGGCGGCTACACCCGCGACTTCACCCAGGCCGACGGCCCGGTGTCGTTCATCTACGACGCCTCGCAGAACTACCAGGCCGCCGGCACCCCGCTGGTCGTCCTGGCCGGCAAGGAGTACGGTTCCGGCTCGTCCCGTGACTGGGCCGCCAAGGGCACCGCGCTGCTGGGCGTCAAGGCCGTCATCGCCGAGTCGTACGAGCGCATCCACCGCTCGAACCTGATCGGCATGGGCGTCCTGCCGCTGCAGTTCCCGGAGGGCCAGACCGCCGAGTCCCTCGGTCTGACCGGCGAGGAGACCTTCTCCTTCACCGGCGTGACCGAGCTCAACGAGGGCCGCACCCCGAAGACCGTCAAGGTCAAGGCCGGTGACAAGGAGTTCGACGCGGTCGTCCGCATCGACACCCCCGGTGAGGCGGACTACTACCGCAACGGCGGCATCCTGCAGTACGTGCTGCGCTCGCTCATCGGCTGAACCGAGTTCTAGTTCCGGGGGCTGAGCGCCCCGGTGGCTGAGAGGCCGGACCGCATCGCGCGGTCCGGCCTCTTTTGCATGCTGCCTCTCCTGAGCCCTGCCCCTTGTGCGGTGTGCCGCGATGGACTAAACCTCTATCCCATCTGGTCCAGACCAATTGACGCTCATTCAGAGAACAGGTCCGGTATGCCCACTCGCGCCTCAGCCCTGCTCGCCGCCGCCACCGTCGCCGCGCTGCTCGCCGCCCCCGCCACCGCCAACGCCGCCGACGGCGGGCACGGCCCGAAGCTGAAGGGCCAGCGGGTCGGCTACTTCACCCAGTGGGGCGCCGACAGCTCCGCCAAGCGCGTCCAGGACTCCGGCCAGGCCGGGAAGCTCACCGTCGTCAACTACGCCTTCGGCAACGTCTCCGCCGACGGCACCTGCTTCGAGAGCAACGACGCCGGCCAGGGCGACGCCCACAACGACTACCAGCGCGCCTTCTCCGCCGCCGACTCGGTCGACGGCGTGGCCGACGCCCCGGGCCAGAAGCTGAAGGGCCACTTCAACCAGCTGCGCAAGCTCAAGGCGAAGAACCCGCAGCTGCGCACGGTCATCTCGCTCGGCGGCTGGAGCTGGTCCAAGTACTTCTCCGACGCGGCCGCCACCGACGCCGCGCGCAAGAAGTTCGTCTCCTCCTGCATCGACCTCTACCTCAAGGGCGACGTGCCGGTCCTGCCCGGCTCCCCGGAGGGCGGCGCCGGCGCGGCCGCGGGCGTCTTCGACGGCATCGACATCGACTGGGAGTACCCGGGCGGCGGCGGGGACCCGGGCAACGTGGTCCGCCCCGAGGACGGGCGCAACTTCACCCTGCTGATGCAGGAGTTCCGCCGCCAGCTCGACGACTTCGGCAAGAAGGGCGGCAAGGATGGCGGCAAGAAGGGCGACAAGGGCAGGCACTACCTGCTGACCGCCGCCGTCGCCGCCAACGAGACCGTCGCCGACCGGCTCGAACTGCCCGAGCTGAGCGAGTCGGTGGACTGGCTCAACCTGATGACCTACGACCTGCACGGCCCCTGGGAGGGCAAGGGCCCGGCCAACCACCAGGCCAACCTCTACTCCGACCCGGCCGACCCCGACGCCCGCCGGCGCAGCGCCGACACGGCCGTCGACCACTACCAGGAGCGCGGCCTGCCCGCCGAGCAGATCGTGCTCGGTGCCCCGCTGTACGGCCACGGCTGGACGGGCGTCGCGCCCGGCAAGCGCGGCGGCCTCTACCAGAGCGCCACCGCCGCCGCCCCCGACCTCTCCTACCGGGAGGTCAACGCGCTGCCCGGCAAGGTGTACGTGGACCGCGACCACGGCGCGTCCTGGAAGTACGACGGCACCACCTTCTACAGCTACGACACCGCCGAGGTGCTCACCCAGAAGGCGCGGTACGCGCGCTGGAACGACCTGGGCGGCGTGATGGTCTGGTCGCTGGACGGCGACGACGCCCAGGGCAGCGCGATCGCCGCCCTGGACCGCGGCCTGCGCCGCGACTGACGCCCCGACGTGAAGGGGCCCGCCGTGTCCGCACGGCGGGCCCCTTCACGCCTGGGTCAGGCCCGGTCGCAGGCCTGCGCCCGCAGCGCGCGGGCCAGGTCGTCGCGGCACTCCAGGACCAGGCGGCGCAGCGCCGGCGCGGCCTGCGGGTGGCCGTCCAACCAGGCGTCGGCCTCGGCCAGGGTCTGCTCGCTGGTCTGCGCGCGCGGGAAGAACCCGCTGACGATCCGCATCGCGATCTCGATGGTCCGCTCGGCCCAGACCCGTTCCAGCAGCTTGAAGTAGGGCGCCGCGTAGAGCGCGGTCAGGTCGCGGTGGGCGGGCAGCGCGAAGCCCGCGATCTCGGCCTCGACCAGGGCGTTCGGCAGTTCGTCGGAGTCGACCACGGCCGACCAGGCGGCGGCCTTGGCCTCCGCGGTGGGCCGGGCGGCCAGGCACTGGGTGTACTGGCGCTTGCCGCTGGCGGTGTTGTCGGCGGCCAGCTCTCCGGCCAGTTCCTCGTCGCCGGCCTGGCCGGCGGCGGCCAGTGCCAGCCACAGCGACCATCGCAGCTCCTGGTCGACCTCCAGGCCGTCGATCCGGGCGCTGCCGGCCAGCAGGCCGCGGACCAGGCCGAGGTGCTCGGCGCCGCCCGCGGTCTGGGCGAGGAAGCGGGCCCAGGCCAGCTGGTGGTCGCTGCCGGGGACGGCCTCGCGCAGTTCGCGCAGGGCGCCGTCGGCCAGCTGCCGGCCGCCCTCGCCGCGCCAGGCCGGGTCGGCGTACAGGTCGACGGCGGTCTTGGCCTGGGCGTGCAGCGACTGCAGCACGCCGATGTTGCCCTCCTGGCCGGCGAAGCGCAGCACCAGGGCGACGTAGTCGCGGGCCGGCATCAGGCCGTCCCGGGTGAGGTTCCAGACGGCGGACCAGGCGAGTGCCCGGGCCAGCTCGTCGTGGATGTCGCCGAGGCCGGTGCGCAGGGTCTCCAGGGACTCGGAGTCGAAGCGGATCTTGCAGTAGGTGAGGTCGTCGTCGTTGAGCAGCACCAGCGCGGGGCGGGGGCGGCCGGCGGCCTCGGCGACGACGGTGCGGTTGCCGGTGACGTCGAGCTCGAACCGCTCGGTGCGCACCAGGGAGCCGTCGGCGTCCCGGTCGTAGAGGCCGATCGCGATCCGGTGCGGGCGCAGCACCGCCCCGTCCTGGAGGACGGCGAGTTCGGTGATCCGGCCCTCGGCGTCGGTGGTCACCTGCGGGGTGAGCGAGTCGACCCCGGCGGTCTGCAGCCAGGCGGCGGCCCAGGCCTTGAGGTCGCGGCCGCTGGTCTCCTCCAGGACGCCCAGCAGGTCGCCGAGTTCGGTGTTGCCGAAGGCGTGGCGCTTGAAGTAGCGGCGGGCGCCCTCGAAGAAGGCCTCGGAGCCGACGTACGCGACCAGCTGCTTGAGGACGGCGGCGCCCTTGGCGTAGGTGATGCCGTCGAAGTTGAGCTTGGCGTCCTCGAGGTCGCGGATGTCGGCGGTGATCGGGTGGGTGGTGGGGAGCTGGTCCTGCCGGTAGGCCCAGGCCTTGCGCTGGTTGGCGAAGGTGACCCAGGCGGAGGAGTACCGGGTGCGGGCGCCGATCAGGCCGTAGGAGCCCATGAAGTCGGCGAAGGACTCCTTCAGCCACAGGTCGTCCCACCAGCGCATGGTGACCAGGTCGCCGAACCACATGTGCGCCATCTCGTGCAGGATGACGTTGGCGCGGCCCTCGTAGGCGGCGTCGGTGACCTTCGAGCGGAAGACGAACTCCTCGCGGAAGGTGACGCAGCCGGGGTTCTCCATGGCGCCGATGTTGTACTCGGGGACGAACGCCTGGTCGTACTTGCCGAAGGGGTACGGGTAGTCGAACTCCTCGTGGAAGAAGTCGAGTCCGAGCTTGGTGACGCCGAGGATCTCGTCCGCGTCGAAGTACTGGGCGAGGGACTTGCGGCACATCGCGGAGAGCGGGATCTCCAGGGTGGTGCCGTCGGCGAGTTCGCGGCTGTAGTGGTCGCGGGCGACGTGGTAGGGGCCGGCCACGACGGCGGTGAGGTAGCTGGAGATCGGCTGGGTCGGCGCGAACTCCCAGGTGCGGGCGGCGCCTTCCTCGGTGACCTTGTCGTGGACGGCGTTGGACCAGACGTCCCAGGCGGCGGGGGCGGTGACGGTGAAGCCGAACGGGGCCTTCAGGTCGGGCTGTTCGAAGGTCGCGAAGACCCGGCGGGCGTCGGCCGGCTCGTAGTGGGTGTAGAGGTACGTCTCGCCGTCCACCGGGTCGGTGAAGCGGTGCAGGCCCTCGCCGGTGCGGCTGTAGGCGCAGTCCGCCTCGACGGTGAGGACGTTCTCGGCGGCGAGGCCGTCGACGTGCACCCGGGCGCCGTCGTAGGCGGTGGCCGGGTCGATCGCGCGGCCGTTGAGGGTGACGGCGTGGACGGCGGGGGCGAGCAGGTCGAGGAAGGTGTCGGCGCCGGGCCGGGAGCAGCGGAACGTGACGGTGGTGGTGGAGCGGAAGGTGGCGGCCTCCGGATCGGGGGCGGAGGTCACGTCCAGCCGGACCTGGTAGCCCTCCACGGCCAGGATGCTGGCCCGCTGCTGCGCTTCGTCGCGGCTCAGGTTCTTGCCCGGCACGGCGGTACTCCTTTGTCCGGCTCGCACGGTGGTGCGTCTGTGGGTGGTGCGGTCTCGGCGCGCGGTGTGCCGCGCCCCGCAGGGGCATCCTTTCACGCCCTCCCTCGCCGGTACCATTGCACAGGCCGTCCCGGCGGGGCCGGAATCAGCGGCGGCGGGCGGGTGTTGACGCGTGGGGGTGGCACGCCTGCCTGCCTCGTCATCACCTCACGAAGGACGACAGCCGTGACGACTGCCGCTGAGCGCAAGACCGCCGACTTCTGGTTCGACCCGGCCTGCCCGTGGGCGTGGATGACGTCCCGCTGGCTGATCGAGGTGCAGCAGTTGCGTCCGGTGGACGTGAACTGGCACGTGATGAGCCTGTCGGTGCTGAACGAGGACCGCGACCTCCCGGAGAACTACCGCGAGCTGCTGGACAACGCCTGGGGCGCGGTGCGGGTGTGCATCGCGGCCGCCCGGGAGCACGGCGACGAGGTGCTGGGCCGGCTTTACACCGAGCTGGGCCTGCGCTTCCACAACCAGGGCCTGCCGCAGAACCGGGAGACGGTCGAGGCGGCGCTGGTGGCCGCCGGGCTTCCCGTGGAGCTGGCGGACGCGGCCGGCACGGACGCGTACGACGAGGCCCTGCGCGCCTCGCACAAGGAGGGCATCACCCTGGTCGGCGAGGACGTCGGCACCCCGGTGATCGCGGTGGAGGGCGTGGACGGCGAGCGGGTCGCCTTCTTCGGCCCGGTGGTCACCCCGGCCCCGAAGGGCGAGGCCGCGGCCCGGCTCTGGGACGGCACCCTGCTGGTGGCCTCCACCCCGGGCTTCTACGAGATCAAGCGGACCCGTACGGCGGGCCCGTCCTTCGAGTAGCGCGGGGCGCGCGAAGGGCCCGGTACCGCAGCAGGCGGTACCGGGCCCTCGTGCGTGCCGGGGTCAGCGGGCGGCGGCCGCGTCCCGCCGCTGCTTGACCAGGCCGGCGGCGCTCAGCAGCGCGACCAGTACCCCGGCCGCGTACAGCTGCTGCCGGTTGCCCTCGGTGGTGGTCATCAGGGCGAGGATGCCGGTGACGGCGGCCATCGCGATCCAGGTCAGGTACGGGTAGCCCCACATCTTCACGGTGAGCAGTTCGGGCGCCTCGCGCTCCAGCCGGCGGCGCATCCGCAGCTGGACCAGGCAGATGAACAGCCAGACGACCAGGATGGCCACGCCGGTGGTGTTCATCAGCCAGGTGAAGACGGTCTCCGGCCAGAACTTGGCGGCCAGCACGGCGCCGAAGCCGAACAGGCAGGAGGCCAGCACGGCCCGGCGCGGCACCCCGCCGGAGATCTTGGCCAGCGCCCGGGGGCCCTGGCCGCGGCCGACCAGCGAGTACGCCATCCGGGAGGCGCCGTAGATGTTGGCGTTCATCGCGGAGAGCAGCGCGATCAGCACCACCACCTCCATGATCGTCCCGGCGCCGGTCACCCCGAGGTGCCGCAGCACGGTGACGTACGGGCCGTCGGTGACCACCGCCGGGTCCTTCCAGGAGACCAGGGTGACGACCAGGGCCATCGAGCCGATGTAGAAGATCGCGATCCGCCACACCGCCGTGCGCACCGCGTTGGCGACGTTCTTGCGGGGGTCGTCGGACTCGGCGGCGGCGATGGTGACGGTCTCCAGCCCGCCGTAGGCGAAGACCGAGGCGAGCAGGCCGACGATCAGCCCGCTGACCCCGGTGGGCAGGAAGCCGCCCTGGCCGGTCAGGTTGGTCGCGCCGGGGGCGCCGGGGCCGATCACCCCGGCGATGCCGAGCCCGCCGAGGACCAGGAAGGCGACGATCGCGGCGACCTTGATGGTGGCGAACCAGAACTCGAACTCGCCGAAGTTCTTCACCGCGGTCAGGTTGCTGGCGCAGAAGAAGACCATGAACAGGCCGACCCAGACCCAGGAGGAGACGCCCGGCACCCAGCCGTTGACGATCTTCCCGGCGGCGGTGGCCTCGGCGGCGACGCCGCAGCACAGCATCACCCAGTACATCCAGCCGGCCGTGATCCCGGCCCAGGGGCCGATCTCCTTCTCGGCGTGCACCGAGAACGACCCGGAGGCGGGGCGGGCGGCCGACATCTCGCCGAGCATCCGCATGATCAGCATGACCAGCAGGCCGGAGAGGGTGAACGCCAGGATGATCGCCGGACCGGCGGCGGCGATACCGGCGCCGGAGCCGACGAACAGGCCCGCGCCGATCACCCCGCCCAGCGCGATCATCGACAGGTGGCGCTGCTTGAGGCCGTGCGCGAGCTGCTGGCCGGTGGCCGGGGCACCGTCGGCGTCGGTGGTCCCGGACGCCTTGGGCGCGGAGGTGGGGGCCATAGGGCTGGATCCAGACTGTGCGGAATGCGGCATGAGCTGTCCAATATCCGGTGACACCTCTGTTCATGCCAAGAACGGGGACCCCGGGCCCACCATGCGGACCACGCGGTGACGGAACGGGTCCGACCGGTGACACGGCGTCGGTACGGGCCGGAATGGGCCGGTTCCGACAACGGTCGAGGGCGGGGCTTTGTCCGAAACCGTGGCGGTGGCGTAGTGGATCACCACGTAGGTTCACAGGTGTTCACTCACCTGAGCACCCCACAGGAGACCCCCGATGGCCACTGCCACCACCCCGATACCGCGCCGCGCCGTCCTCGCCGACCTGCTGCCCGCCGCCACCACCCGCCTCGGCGCCCAGGCCCGCGACCTGGCCCTGGTGGCCGGCGGCGCCGCCCTGACCGGCGTGGCCGCCCAGCTGTCGGTGAACATCCCCGGCTCGCCGGTGCCCGTCACCGGCCAGACCTTCGCCGCCCTGCTGGTCGGCACCGCGCTCGGCGCCCGCCGCGGCGTCGCCTCGCTCGCCCTCTACCTGCTGGCCGGCCTGGCGGGGATGCCCTGGTTCGCCGAGGGCACCTCCGGCTGGACGATGCCCTCGCTCGGCTACGTGCTCGGCTTCGTCCTGGCGGCCGGCCTGACCGGCGAGCTGGCCCGCCGCGGCGCCGACCGGACCCCGGTGAACACCGCCGGCACCATGGTCCTCGGCAGCCTCGCCATCTACGCGGTCGGCGTCCCGTACCTGGCCCTGTCGCTGCACGTCCCGCTCGCCCGGGCGGCCGAGCTCGGCCTCTACCCGTACCTGGTCGGCGACGCGCTGAAGGCCGTCCTCGCCGCAGGGGCCCTGCCGCTGGTCTGGAAGCTCGCCGCGAAGCGGTGAGCCCCCTGCCGGGCCCGGGCGCACGCGCATGCCACACTCATGGCATGCGCGTGTACCTGGGCTCAGACCATGCCGGATACGAACTGAAGAACCACCTCGTGGAGTGGCTCAAGGAGGCCGGCCACGAGCCGGTCGACTGTGGGCCGCACATCTACGACGCCGAGGACGACTACCCGCCGTTCTGCCTGCGCGCCGCCGAGCGCACCGCCGCCGACCCGGAGGCGCTGGGCGTCGTCATCGGCGGCTCGGGCAACGGTGAGGCGATCGCCGCCAACAAGGTCAAGGGCGTGCGGGCGGCGCTGGCCTGGAGCGAGCAGACCGCCGGGCTCGGCCGCGAGCACAACAACGCCAACGTGGTCTCCGTCGGCGGCCGCATGCACACGCTGGAGGAGGCCACCAAGTTCGTCGAGGTCTTCCTCAACACCCCCTACAGCGGCGAGCCGCGGCACACCCGCCGGATCGAGATGCTGAGCGAGTACGAGACCACCGGCGAGCTCCCGCCGATCCCGGCCCACCACCCGCAGGGCTGATCCCTCCCCCCGTCCACCCTCCGTCGGTCGGCCGCGTGCTCCACGCGGCCGGCCGCCGCCGTTCCCGGGCCCGTACGGCTGTGTCATCGGCCACAGGGCCGGGCGCGCCGACGCCGGTACGCGTGGGGCGCGTGCGCCGCCCGCGTGGTTCGTACGCCCAACCGGCGCACGCCTCCTGACGCCGCGCCCGCCGTCGCGGCGATCGGCCGAAACCGGCTGACGGACCCGCGCCACGGCACACCCGCTCGCGTCCGGCCCGTCGACGCCGGGCGGTGCCCGTGGATAGGGTCGGGCCCCATGGCTGGCAGACCGCCGGGCGCACCGCCCCAGACGACTGCGACGAGGCCCGGCGCCGCCACGGCGTCCGGACCCGTGACGGCCCGGTTGCGCAGGAGGCTCCGCCGGGTCCGCCGAAGGCTGCGCACGGCCGGTGTGGACTACTTCCGCGGCGGCGCCGCCGACTGGCCGGTGCTCTGCGCGCTCGCCCTGCTCGTCCCGCTGCTGATCCTGCTCAACATCTGGATCCCCGCCTGGGCCCCGCCCACCGCGCTGGTCCTGCCGATCCTGGCCGGCGCGCTGCTGCTGCGCCCCGGCAGCCTGGTGGTGCTGTACGCGCTGGCGGCGCTCGGCCTGTCCGCCGAGTCGGTGATCCACACCGGCCAGCGGGTGGCCAGCGAGAACCCCGAGGCCTACATCTACGGCGTCACCCCGGGCGCGGCCCTGGTGGTCGGCGCCGCCGGGGTGGGCGGCCTGCTGCTGGCCCAGTTCCGGGCCCGGGTCGGCGTGCCCTGGTGGGGCGGCTCGACCATGCTGTTCGACCTGCGCGAGCGGCTGCGGGTGCAGAGCCGGGTGCCGGAGCTGCCGGACGGCTGGCACGCCGACATGGCGCTGCGCCCGGCCGGCGGGCAGTCCTTCTCCGGGGACTTCGTGGTCGCCGCCCGCACCGGCCCGGGCCAGCGGCTGCTGGAGGTGGTCCTCGCGGACGTCTCCGGCAAGGGCATGGACGCCGGCTCCCGCGCGCTGCTGCTCTCCGGCGCCTTCGGCGGCCTGGTGGGCTCGCTGCCCGCGCACGACTTCCTGCCCGCCGCCAACGGCTACCTGCTGCGCCAGTCCTGGGAGGAGGGCTTCGCGACCGCCGTCCACCTGGTGCTGGACCTGGACACCGGCGAGTACGAGCTGCTGTCGGCCGGGCACCTGCCGGGGATGCAGCGGCTGGCGGGCGCCGGGCGCTGGGAGGTCAAGGAGGCCGAGGGCCCGCTGCTCGGGATCTACGACGGCGCGAAGTTCGACGGCGTGCGCGGCCGGCTGAACCGCGGCGACGTGCTGATGCTGTGCACCGACGGCATGGTCGAGGAGCCGGGCCGGGACCTCTCCGAGGGGATGGACCGGCTGATGGGGGAGGCGGACCGGCTGGTGCCCGGCAGCGGTCCGGGCGCGGGGGCCGGTGCGGCGGCCGCGCTGATCGAGACGGTGGCCCGGGACATCAACGACGACCGCGCGGTCCTGCTGCTCTGGCGCGACTGACGCCCCCTCGGCCCGGCCGTCCGTCACCGGACGGACCGGCACATGCCGCGGGCGCGTGCTGTCAAGCCGGGCAGCCGATCTTCGGCCAAATCGGCCGCCCCTTCGGCTGACCGGACCTGCGGCTTCCGTTACCCGCCCCCGGCCGCCTTCCGGCCGCTCAGCGCCGCCCCGCCGACGATTCGTCAGAACGACTCCGCTATCGTCCCGGTCGGCGGAAACTCGTCTCGCATCGCAGGATATCGGCGTTGGGCTGACTGTCAGACCTTTACGCAATCGGCACGGTCGACCACACTGAGTCCGGGCGGGACTGTTCAGGATTCGGGGGATGGGGGGCGTCACGTGCGGCACGGCAGACAACGTTCGACCGCGCCGGGCTCCCTCGCCGGTGGTGTGCCGGTCGATCCGCGATTCCGCCTCGGGACCGTCGGACAGGCCGGGGTCCGGCTTCGCAGGTGCCGCCGGGCGGCGGCACCACGCTATGAAACGAGGAAGTGAGTCCGGGTGGCACTCTCCGTCTCCGCGCTGGTCCTGTTCGCAATCCTGTGCATCATCTTCATCCGCAACAAGCAGCTGAAGATCGCGCACGGCATCATCGCCGCCCTGTTCGGCTTCATGCTGCACGAGACCACGGTCGCGGGCTCGATCAACTCCCTGCTGGCGAACCTCGCCCACAGCATCTCGGGCATCACCGGCGGCTGACCCGGCCGGGCCGTCCGCGACCCCCGCGAGGGGATCACCGGCCGGCCCGTCTGGCCTCCCGCCAGCGAGCGAACAGTCCCCGGGGGCGGGCCGCCGCCTGGGCGGGGGCGCGCATCGGCGCGGGTGCCGCGGCACCCGCCGCGGCGGCCTGCCCCGGCGCCGCCGAATCGGCCGTCAACAGCACGAACAGCCGCGCCCAGCACAGTCGTTCGCCCCGCGGCCAGTCCATCGCGCGCAGCGCCGCCGACGCGGCCTCCGACACCTCGCCGTCGACCCGGACCTCGGCGACGTCGTCGCCCGCCTTCCCGCCCAGGAAGAGCTTCACCCCGACCGGACCCGGCCCGGCCAGCTGCGGCCGCAGCGCGGGCGCGAGCGCCGGCAGCACCCGGTGCTCGGCGAGCCAGCCCGCCAGGTGCTCGTTGCCGAAGCCGAACACCGCCGCCGGCCCCTGGACGGCGTGCCAGCCCTGGAGTTCGGCGTGGTCCGCGTGGTCGGCGTGCACGCCGCGCCCGTCCGTCAGTTCGACCAGCACCGAGGCGGTGGTGGTCGCCCACATCTTCACCGCGTTGGCGAGCTTCTCCTCCTCGGTCTTGCCGAGGCCGGCCGCGCAGTCCCACACCACCGGGGCGTCCGCCCGGCCCAGGTGCAGCACGTAGCCGAGGTCGACGTGGCCGGCGCCGTCGTCCCCGGGGTGCTCGCGCACCGCCACCGCCGTCGTCCCCGGGCCGCGCACCACCTCGCCGTCGGCGGTGAACTCCTGCCCGAGGCGTGCCATCTCCCGGACGACACAGCGCTGTATGACGGCCAGCCGCTCCTGGGGACGCACCGGGACTCCTCCACCTCGGAGCGCGGCGGGTGAGCTCCCGCTCGAACTGCGCTCGAACGCCGCCGAGGCTATCGGCCCGGCAGCCAGGCGGGAAACCGTCCGGCCTCCCCGGTTCTCCAGTCGCGGAAATGTCTGGAATGCACCACTTTGGGAAGCGGAACCGCCCTGTGGCCGCCGGCCGGGGCCCTGCCGCCCGCCTGGAGAGCCCGCATGACCCGCACCGCCCCGACGAGGCCGTCATCGCTCCCGACGGCCCCTCCGCCCCCCCTTCCGCCCCTTCTGGCGGGCCCGGACGGCTCCGGCCTGGCCGCCGAGATCGAGGCCTACCTCGCCTCGCTGCCCGCCCTCGCGCGCCACCCGGTGCCGTACGTCTGCCCCCACGGCACCACCGTGCGGCCGTGGTGCGCCGGCCACCCGGCGCCCCGGGCCACCCTGCTCGACCGGGCGCTGCGCCGCCCGGCCCGCCCGGTGCCGGTCAGCGCCGCCGACCACCTGCGACTCGCCTCCCGCTACATCGGCGCCCACGGCTGGCTGCAGGGCGCGATGTGGGACGCGCGCGGACGGGTCTGCCTGCTCGGCGCCCAGGCCGCCGTCCTCGCGCACGGCTACGGCACCCCGGCCACCGTGCGCACCGCCCGGGTCCAGCTGATGGAGGTGCTGCACGCGACCGGCCGCCCGGCGCGCTCCCCGGACGAGTACAACGACCGCCCCGCCACCCGGGAGGCCGACGTCCACCGGCTGCTCGACCGGGCCGCCGCCCGGGCCGCCCGGCTCGGACTCTGAACCGGCCCTCCTGGCCTCCGCCCCCGGACGCCGGGCTCGCGGGGCCGCCGGGCCGCCCGGAAACGCCAACGGCCCCGGTGCGTGGAGACGCACCGGGGCCGGGCCGATGAGCGGGCGACGAGAATCGAACTCGCGTGACTAGTTTGGAAGACTAGGGCTCTACCATTGAGCTACGCCCGCGTGATCCCCCGGTCGTTGCCGGCCGGAAGTTCGGGGGACAGCGTACCCGGTCCGGCCGCTTCCGCGCACACCGGATTCTGCGCGCGCTCCCTCGGACCGCCCCCGAATATGTCGGCGAGCCGCCAGGGCCCGACGTGTACGCTTCCTCTCGGCACCACGGGGTGTGGCGCAGTTTGGTAGCGCGTCCGCTTTGGGAGCGGAAGGCCGTCGGTTCGAATCCGGTCACCCCGACAGTGCGGCAGGGTCTCGTCCACCGTGGCGGGGCCCTGTTCTGTTCGGGCCCGATGGTGGCGCCTGGCGTCCGCCTTTCGTGGTACCGGTAGGATGGGGCGCTGGCGGTAGTCCCTGCGGTCTCAACCCAGGTCAACCGCACGAGGGCGAGGAGTCACTCTCACCGTCCACCCCCCACGGGAGATGCAGCTCCAACCCTTCATCGCCCGTCTCGCCCGACCCACTCGTACGGCCTCGGCCGGCGGCCGGGAACGGCGGAGGCAACCTGACCGCAAGCCCATAGGAGACCTAACCGTGAAGAGCGCCGTCGAGACTCTGAACCCGACCCGGGTTCGACTCACCGTCGAGGTGCCCTTCGAGGAGCTCAAGCCCAGCCTCGACGCGGCGTACAAGAAGATCAACCAGCAGGTCACGGTTCCGGGCTTCCGCAAGGGCAAGATCCCGGCTCGCGTCATCGACCAGCGTTTCGGCCGCGGTGCCGTGCTGGAGGAGGCCGTCAACGACGCCCTGCCGCGCTTCTACACGCAGGCCGTCGACGAGGGCAAGATCGAGGTCCTCGGCCAGCCCGACATCACCAACATCGAGGGTGTCGAGAAGATCGCCGATGGCGGTGACCTGAAGTTCACCGCAGAGGTGGACATCCGTCCGGAGATCACCCTTCCGGACTTCGCCTCCATCGAGGTGACCGTCGACCCGATCGTCGTCTCCGACGAGGACATCGAGAAGTCCCTGGAGCAGCTGCGCGAGCGCTTCTCCTCGGTCAAGGACGTCGAGCGCGCCGCGGCCGCCGGCGACATCGTGGTCGTGGACCTGATCGCCAAGGTCGACGGCGAGGTGCCGGAGGACGGCACCGCCAACGGCGTCAGCTACGAGATCGGCTCGGGCCGCCTGATCGACGGCATCGACGACGCCGTGACCGGCCTGGAGGCCGGTGGCACCGCCACCTTCTCCACCGAGCTCAAGGGTGGCACCCAGGCGGGCCAGACCTCCGAGGTCACCGTCACCGTCACCGCCGTCCAGGAGAAGGAGCTGCCCGAGCTGGACGACGAGTTCGCCCAGCTGGCCAGCGAGTTCGACACCCTGGAGGCCCTGCGCGACGACTCCCGCAAGCGCCTGGAGCGCATGAAGGAGTACGACCAGGCCACCCAGGCCCAGGAGAAGGTGCTGGACGCCCTGCTCGGCCTGGTCGAGATCGAGTTCCCGGAGAAGCTCCTCAAGGACGAGGTCGAGACCCGCAAGCACAACCTGGAGCACCACCAGCTCCAGCCGATGGGCCTCGACATCGACAGCTACCTGGAGACCCAGGGCAAGACCCGCGAGGAGTGGGACGCCGAGATCGAGGAGCAGGCGAAGAAGGGCATCAAGACCCAGTTCGTCCTGGACCAGATCGTCGCCGACGAAGAGCTGGGTGTTAACCAGGAGGAGCTGACCGAGCACCTCATCCGCCGCGCCGCCGGCTCGGGTCTCACCCCGGACCAGTTCGCGCAGCAGGTCGTCCAGGGTGGCCAGGTGCCGCTGCTGGTCGGCGAGGTCGCCCGCGGTAAGGCGCTGGCCACCGTGGTCGAGGCCGCCAAGGTCGTCGACACCGAGGGCAACGAGGTCAACTTCGACGACGAGGACGAGACGGCCGACACCGTCGAGGCCCCGGCCGCCGAGGAGACCGCCGCCGAGGAGAAGACCGAGGCCTGAGTGCCCCGGTAGCCCCTGAGGTCTGCGACGGGCCCGGACGCCGTACGGTGTCCGGGCCCGTCGTCGTCCCCCGGGGCGGGCCCGACCCTGCGCTCACAGCGAACAGTTCTGCGTGAGGGATTCTGCGGCCCGGCCTGCGCGTTAGGGTCCTTGGACAGCACCAATCACACCGTGATACCCGGAAGCTGTGCGACATCGTGACGGCCGTGGAGCGACCGTCCAAATCGACTGAGCAGGTGGCTAAGTGACGTTCCCGCAGATGCAGATGCCTGGCCCGATGGCGCCGCACGCCGCCTCTGGTGACGTGCTCGGCGGCCTGGGCGACCAGGTGTACAACCGGCTGCTCAACGAGCGGATCATCTTCCTCGGCCAGCAGGTCGACGACGACATCGCCAACAAGATCACCGCCCAGCTGCTGCTGCTGGCCGCGGACCCGGAAAAGGACATCTTCCTTTACATCAACTCCCCGGGCGGTTCGATCTCGGCGGGCATGGCGATCTACGACACCATGCAGTACATCAAGAACGACGTCGTCACCATCGCGATGGGCATGGCGGCCTCGATGGGCCAGTTCCTGCTGACCGCCGGCGCCAAGGGCAAGCGCTTCTCGCTGCCGAACGCCAACATCCTGATGCACCAGCCCTCCGCCGGCCTCGGCGGCTCCGCCACCGACATCCGCATCCAGGCCGAGCAGCTGCTGCGCACCAAGAAGCGGATGTCCGAGCTGATCGCCTTCCACAGCGGCCAGTCCTTCGAGCAGATCACCAGGGACTCCGACCGCGACCGTTGGTTCACGCCGGAGGAGGCCCTGGAGTACGGCCTGATCGACGCGATCATGCACAGCGCCGCGGACGTCCCCGGCGGCGGCGGCACGGGCGCCTGAGCCTCGGCCCGGCCCACGAGACCACAGCCACAACGCCCCGGAGGACAAGAACCCCCATGAACATCCCCAGCCTGTCGGCCGCCCAGGCCCGCGTCGAGGACATGCGCGCCGAGGGTCGCTACATCGTCCCGCGCTTCGTCGAGCGCACCACGCAGGGCATCCGCGAGTACGACCCGTACGCCAAGCTGTTCGAGGAGCGCATCATCTTCCTCGGCTCGCAGGTCGACGACGTCTCGGCGAACGACATCATGGCGCAGCTGCTGTGCCTGGAGTCGATGGACCCGGACCGCGAGATCCAGATGTACATCAACTCGCCCGGCGGCTCGTTCACGGCCCTGACGGCCATCTACGACACCATGCAGTACGTGAAGCCGGACATCACCACGGTCTGCATGGGCCAGGCGGCCTCCGCCGCGGCCGTGCTGCTCGCGGCCGGCACCCCCGGCAAGCGGATGGCGCTGCCGAACGCCCGCATCCTGATCCACCAGCCGTACACCGAGACGGGCCGCGGCCAGGTGTCCGACCTGGAGATCCAGGCCAAGGAGATCTTCCGGATGCGCGAGCAGCTGGAGCAGATGCTCTCCAAGCACTCCAACAAGCCGGTGGAGCAGGTGCGCGAGGACATCGAGCGCGACAAGATCCTCACCGCCGAGGAGGCCCTGGAGTACGGCCTCGTCGACCAGATCATCTCCACCCGCAAGACCTCGCTGACCTCCTGAGGCCGGCACCCTCCGAGGCGGGGCGCGCATCCTGCGTGCGCGCCCCGCTCCGGTTCGTCGGCGGCCTCCGCAACGGCATCTGTTCGGTATCAATTCGCCCAGGGCGTAGGGCAGACCCGGCGAAGAGGACGGAATCAGGGGCCCGGCAGAGTACCGTCGGATAGCGAGACCGATCGCCGTCGGCGTTGACGGTCCACAGCACCAGGCCCCGGAACCCCTGCGGGGCCCCTGGCGAAGGGGAAGCACCTCGTGGCACGCATCGGAGACGGTGGCGACCTGCTCAAGTGCTCGTTCTGCGGCAAGTCGCAGAAGCAGGTGAAGAAGCTGATCGCCGGCCCAGGCGTGTACATCTGCGACGAGTGCATCGACCTGTGCAACGAGATCATCGAGGAGGAACTCGCCGAGACCTCCGAGGTGCGCTTCGAGGAGTTGCCGAAGCCGCGGGAGATCTACGAGTTCCTGGACCAGTACGTGGTCGGCCAGGACCTCGCCAAGAAGGCGCTGTCGGTGGCGGTCTACAACCACTACAAGCGCGTCCAGGCCGGCGAGGCGGGCCGCAGCGGCGGCAACGGCCGCGAGGACGCCATCGAGCTGGCCAAGTCCAACATCCTGCTGCTGGGCCCCACCGGCTCCGGCAAGACGCTGCTGGCGCAGACCCTGGCCCGGATGCTCAACGTGCCGTTCGCGATCGCGGACGCCACCGCGCTGACCGAGGCCGGGTACGTCGGCGAGGACGTCGAGAACATCCTGCTCAAGCTGATCCAGGCGGCCGACTACGACGTCAAGAAGGCCGAGACCGGGATCATCTACATCGACGAGATCGACAAGGTCGCGCGCAAGAGCGAGAACCCGTCGATCACCCGGGACGTCTCCGGCGAGGGCGTGCAGCAGGCGCTGCTGAAGATCCTGGAGGGCACCACCGCCTCGGTGCCGCCGCAGGGCGGGCGCAAGCACCCGCACCAGGAGTTCATCCAGATCGACACCACCAACGTGCTGTTCATCGTCGGCGGCGCGTTCGCCGGCCTGGAGCGGATCATCGAGGGCCGGGCCGGCGCCAAGGGCATCGGCTTCGGCGCCAACATCCGCTCCAAGCGGGAGTCGGACGCCAGCGACCACTTCCGCCAGGTGATGCCCGAGGACCTGGTGAAGTTCGGCATGATCCCCGAGTTCATCGGCCGGCTGCCGGTGATCACCAGCGTGCACAACCTGGACCGCGAGGCGCTCCTGCAGATCCTCACCGAGCCGAAGAACGCGCTGGTCAAGCAGTACCGCAAGCTCTTCGAACTGGACGGCGTGGAGCTGGAGTTCTCCCGGGACGCGCTGGAGGCGATCGCCGACCAGGCGATCCTGCGCGGCACCGGCGCGCGCGGCCTGCGGGCCATCATGGAGGAGGTGCTGATGTCCGTGATGTACGAGGTGCCCTCGCGTCAGGACGTCGCCCGCGTGGTGGTCACCGGGGACGTGGTCTCCAAGCACGCCATCCCCACCCTCGTCCCGCGCGACATGATCAAGCGCGAGCGGCGCGAGAAGAGCGCCTGACCCGCGCCCGCCGTATCCGAAAGGGCCCCGCACCGACCGGTGCGGGGCCCTTCGGCGTTTCCCGGTGCCCGGAGGGTCACCGGCGGTTCCCGGTGGACTACTTGGGGACCTCGGCGACCGCGCGCAGGTCGCGGGTGTCGGCGGCGAGCTTGTCCAGGTCCGGCTTGGCGCTCGGGTCGGCCACCGTCATGACCATCACCAGGCCGCTGCTGTCGGCCCAGGAGCAGATGCCCATCGTGGTCCCGGCCTCGCTCTCGCCGCCGACGACCGCGGCGCACTCCATCGCGCCGCCCTTGGGGCCGGCGTCCACCACGTGCCGGTCGCTGAGCTTGCGACCGGTGGACGCCATGCCCTGGAACGCCTGGTCCAGTTCCTGCTTCGGCGCCAGGACCTTGCCGTAGCCCCCGAACACGACCAGCTGAGGCTCCGACTGCGCGTTCTGGTAGAGGGCGCCCACCCCGGTGGGGTTCCAGTTGCCGTCGCCCTTGCCGAAGCTGGAGGTGAGCCCCTTCTCCAGGGTGTCGGCGACCTGGGGGTCGTCGCTCTGGCGCAGGTCCTTGAACGTGGCCGGCAGGACGATCTTCTGGGTGCCCGCGTTGCTGGCGACGTCGTAGACGAAGTAGGCGAGCGTGCCGCCGCCCAGCAGGACGAAGGCGCCGACGACGCCGAGCACGGTCCAGAGCGTCTTGCGGGACTTGCGCGGCGGCGGTACCGGCGGGTAGGCGCCGTACCCCGGGTAGGCACCCGGCTCGCCGACCGGCGGGTAGCCGGGCGGCGGGCTCTGCGGCGGGATGCCGCCGTAGCCCGGCGGGGCCGGCGGGGGCGGCGGTGCGTCGTGTCCCGGCTGCGGCGGGGGGCCGTAGGGGTTCTGCTCGGTCACGCGAGGCCTCTCTGATGGCGATGCCCGGGTGCCGCCCGGCGCGGCCGGTGGCGGCGGGGACGTGGTGCTGACGTGTGGTGACGCGGCGGGGCGGTGCCCGGTTACTTGGCGACGACCATGGCGTCGCGGATCGCCCGGGTCCTGTCCGCGGCCTGGGCCGGGGTGAGGCCCTGGCCGCCGCCGGTCAGGCTGATCTTGCTGAAGGTGATCCGGCCGGTGGTGGACTTGTCCGCCCACACGCAGACGGTGGGCCCGGCCTTGCCCGCGATGACGCCGGCCACGCCGCAGGCGAGCTTCGCCGAGGAGCTGTGGCCGTCCTGCGCCGGGAAGTCCGTCAGCGGCGTGGTCCAGGTCAGCCCGCCGCTGTCCTTCTTCGAGTCGTCGATGATCTGGCCGGGGTCGTTGAGCTCCCCGTAGACGCCGACCACGGAGAGCGTGTCGAGCGCGTCGGAGCCCTTGCTGTAGCTGGCCGCCAGCACGCTGAGGTTCTTGCCGAACTTCGCCGCCTCGGGCTTGGCCGGGTCGACGGCCTCCTCCTTGGCGGACTTCTGGGTGTAGCCGTCCGGCAGCGACTGCGGCGCGGAGATCTTGTACTGGCCGCCCTGGTCGTCGCCGAGGAACTTCCACGCGGCGAAGCCGCCGCCGCCCAGCACCAGCGCGCCCACGACCAGGCCGACCACCAGGCCGGTCCGGCCCTTCTTCGGCGGCGGCGGGTAGCCCGGCTGGCCGTACGGGGCCTGCGGCGGGTAGCCGTACGGGGGCTGCGGGGCGCCGTACGGCTGCTGCGGGGCACCGTAGGGCGGCTGGGGAGCGCCGTAGGGCTGGCCGTCCTGCGGCGGGTAGCCGTACTGGGGCGGCTGCTGCGGGGCGCCGTAGGGCGGCGGTGGCTGCGGCGGGCCGTACGGGGGCTGGCCCCCGTGCGGCTGAGGCTGTCCCTGCGGTTGTCCCTGCGGATACTGCTGGCCCTGGCCGTACATCTGCGTCCGTGCTCCCCCGCCGCACCCGCGGCCTGTCGTCGTGTCGTCCCGGGGTCCGTGCGGACACCGGACGAGTGCCCGGGAACGGTACCGTACGGTGTCCGCCACCGAGCCGATCGGGCGGGTCGCGTCCGCGCGGCGAAAGCGGTTCGTAACACGTGCCCGCGGTTACGTAAACTGTGCGTCGTGACCGACACGACGAACCAGCACCCCGTGAGCACCTTTGCCGGGGACGAAGCAGCAACTCTCCCGACGACCTACACCCCCGCGGACGTAGAGGGCGAGCTGTACGAGCGCTGGGTAGAGCGTGGCTACTTCACCGCGGACGCCAAGAGCGACAAGCCCCCGTTCACCATCGTCATCCCCCCGCCGAACGTGACCGGGGCCCTGCACCTGGGCCACGCCTTCCAGCACACGCTGATGGACGCCCTGACCCGCCGCAAGCGGATGCAGGGCTTCGAGACGCTCTGGCTGCCGGGCATGGACCACGCGGGCATCGCCACCCAGAACAAGGTGGAGCAGCAGCTCGCCGAGTCGGGCCTGTCCCGCCACGACCTGGGCCGCGAGGCCTTCGTCGAGAAGGTCTGGGAGTGGAAGGAGAACTACGGCGGCCGGATCCTCGGCCAGATGCGCCGCCTGGGCGACGGCGTGGACTGGTCGCGCGAGCGCTTCACCATGGACGAGGGGCTCTCGCAGGCCGTTCAGACCATCTTCAAGCGCCTCTTCGACGACGGCCTGATCTACCGGGCCGAGCGCATCATCAACTGGTGCCCGCGCTGCCTCACCGCCCTGTCCGACATCGAGGTGGAGCACGAGGAGGTCCCCGGCGAGCTGGTCTCGATCCGCTACGGCGAGGGCGAGGACTCGATCGTCGTCGCCACGACCCGGGCCGAGACGATGCTGGGCGACACCGCCGTGGCCGTCCACCCGGACGACGAGCGGTACCGGCACCTGGTCGGCCGGACCATCAAGCTGCCGCTGACCGACCGTGAGATCCCGGTCGTCGCGGACGAGCACGTCGACCCGGAGTTCGGCACCGGCGCCGTCAAGGTGACGCCCGCGCACGACCCCAACGACTTCGCGATCGGACAGCGCCACAACCTGCCCAACCTGAGCATCATGGACGAGCGCGGTGCGATCACCGTGCACGGCCCCTTCCTCGGCCTGGACCGGCTGGAGGCCCGCTCGGCCGTGGTCGGCGCGCTGCGCGAGCAGGGCCGGATCGTCGCCGAGAAGCGCCCGTACATGCACTCGGTCGGCCACTGCTCGCGCTGCCACACCGTGGTCGAGCCGCGGCTGTCGCTCCAGTGGTGGGTCAAGGTCGAGCCGCTGGCGAAGGCCGCCGGCGACGCCGTGCGCGACGGCAAGGTGGAGATCCACCCGAAGGAGCTGGAGCGCCGCTACTTCGACTGGGTCGACAACATGTACGACTGGTGCATCTCGCGCCAGCTGTGGTGGGGCCACCGGATCCCGGTCTGGTACGGCCCGGACGGCGAGGTCGTCTGCGTCGGCCCGGACGAGCAGCCGCCCACCGGCGAGGGCTGGCACCAGGACCCGGACGTCCTGGACACCTGGTTCTCCTCCGGCCTGTGGCCGTTCTCGACGCTCGGCTGGCCGGAGCGGACCCCGGAGCTCGAGAAGTTCTACCCGACCGACGTCCTGGTCACCGGCCACGACATCATCTTCTTCTGGGTCGCCCGGATGATGATGTTCGGCCTGTACGCGATGGACGGCGAGGCGCCGTTCAAGACCGTCGCCCTGACCGGTCTGGTCCGCGACGAGTTCGGCAAGAAGATGTCGAAGTCCTCGGGCACCGCCGTGGACCCGCTGGACTGGATGGACGCCTACGGCGCCGACGCCGTCCGCTTCACCCTGGCCCGCGGCGCCAACCCGGGCGCCGACGTGCCGATCGGCGAGGACTGGGTCAAGGGCTCGCGCAACTTCTGCAACAAGATCTGGAACGCGACCCGCTTCGCGCTGATGAACGGTGCCACCGTCGAGGGCCCGCTGCCCGCGCCGGAGCAGCTCACCGCGGTGGACCGCTGGATCCTGTCGCGACTGAACGCCACCATCGCCGAGGTGGACGCGCTCTACGACGGCTACGAGTTCGCCAAGGCCTCGGACGCGCTCTACCACTTCGCGTGGGACGAGGTCTTCGACTGGTACGTCGAGCTCTCCAAGACCACCCTGGCCAAGGGCGGCCCGCAGGCCGACGCCGCGCGCCGGGTGCTCGGCGAGGTCCTGGACACCACGCTGCGGCTGCTGCACCCGGTGGTCCCGTTCGTCACCGAGGCCCTGTGGACGGCGCTGACCGGCGCCGAGTCGCTGGTGGTCGCCGACTGGCCGACGGACGGCGGGTTCCGTGACACCGCCGCCGAGGCCGAGATCGCCACGCTGCAGCAGGTCGTCACCGAGGTCCGCCGGTTCCGTTCGGACCAGGGCCTGCAGCCCGCGCAGCGCGTCCCGGCGAAGCTGGAGCTGGACGGCACCGTGCTGGCCGTCCACGAGGACGCGATCCGCTCGCTGCTGCGGCTGACCGTCCCCGAGGAGGGCTTCGCGGCCACCGCCTCGCTCCCGGTCGCCGGCGCCACCGTCGCGCTCGACCTCTCCGGCACCATCGACGTCGCGGCGGAGCGCAAGCGCCTCGCCAAGGACCTCGCGGCCGCCGAGAAGGAGAAGGCGCAGACCACGGCCAAGCTCGGCAACGAGGCGTTCCTCGCGAAGGCGCCGGACGAGGTGGTCGCCAAGATCCGGGGCCGTCAGGAGGCCGCCGAGGCCGACATCGCCCGGATCACCGCCCAGCTCGCGGCGCTGCCGCAGGGCTGAGCCCGTACCGGTCCGTGAGGGGCCGCACTCCGCGACGCGCGGGGTGCGGCCCCTCCGGCGTTTCCGGGCGGCTCGGCCGGGCACGGCGGCGGTGTTCTTTTTGCTACGCCTAATAGCCCAGCAACATTGCTCCCTTCCGGCGAATATTCATCCTGGACCGGGTGAGGTCCTATTCCTTCCGAATTCATTCCGGTCTTGCCCGCGCGGGTTCGCGGAAGTTTGCAGGTCGGATGTGTACGGTGTGCACGGAGTTTCTGACGGGTGTTTCTGCTGAGCGTTCCTGCTGAGCCGACGGACGGGAGGGCATGGCGTGGTGGTGACCGAGGAATTGGCCGAAGAACTTCCTGCCGAGGCGGTGGAGGAGGCCAAGGCCAGGGCGGCGACCCTGCTGCTGGCGTTCCGCCACGGCAACCAGCTCGCCTTCGACCACGAGCTGGACCTGCTCCTCGCCGAGCGCGCCGAGCGCGAGGTGACCACCCTGCTCGCCTGGATCGCCGCCGAGGCCGTCCGCAAGGCGTACGCGCCCGAGGTCGGCGACCGGGTGCTGCGGGCGATGGCCCGGCGCGCCCCGGCCGACAACGGCGCGGTCGCGGTGGACGAGGAGAGCGCGGACGCCGCCCGGCTGATCGAGGCGGTGGCCGCCGGTGAGGTGGCCGAGGTGCGCGGCCTGGTCGCCTCGACCGCCGACACCACCTTCCTGCTCGGCGGTCTGCTCCAGGGCGTCGCGATGATGCTGCCGCTGCTGCCCGAGGGCGAACTGGCCGAGATCACGGCCGAGTTGCGCCGCCGGCACGGCGGGCCCGCGGCACACGTCCCGGAGGCCCGGGCCGGGGTCTGAACCCCGGTCCGGGCAGGGGGCGTCACGGCATGGCGTGCAGGTGCGCGCCGATGGTGCCCGCGACCGGGTTGCCCGCCTTGGCGTCCCAGTTGGTCGACCAGGTCATCGCCCCGCCGATGCCCGGCCAGGTGGTGTCGGGTTTGTAGCTGCCGCAGTTGGTGCCGGCGGCCAGGCAGTCCAGCGCGTTGTCGACCACGCTCGGGCTGACGTACCCGCCGCCCGCCGCGCTGGTGGAGGCCGGCACGCCGAGCCCCACCTGGTCGGGCCGCAGCCCGCCCTTGAGCTGGATGCAGGCCAGCCCGGCGAGGAAGTCCTCGGTGCCCTGCGAGTAGACGTTGCCGTCGCAGCCGTTCATCGCACCGGAGTTGTAGTACTGCATGTTGACGATGGTGAGGATGTCCTTCACGTTCAGCGCCAGCTTGAAGTACTCCATGCCGGTCGACTGCATGTCGATGGTCTGCGGCGCCATGGTGAGGACGAACCCGCTGCCGCTCTTCGCCGCCAGCGAGTGCAGCGCCTGGCCCAGGTAGGCGGCGTTGACGCCGTTCTCCAGGTCGATGTCGACCCCGTCGAAGCCGTAGCCTTGCATCAGCGCCCACGCGGTGCTCGCGAAGTTGGCCGCCGAGGTCGGGTCGCTCACCGACACCGTGCCGTTCTGCCCGCCGACCGAGAGCACCACCTTCTTGCCGGCCGCCCGCTTGGCCGCGATGTCGGCCTTGAACTGGGCGTCGGTGTAGCCGCCGAGGCGGGAGGAGAGGGCGGGGTCCAGGGTGAAGCCCAGCCCGCCCGGTGTGGTGGTGGCGTCGGCGAAGGAGACCGCGATGATGTCGTAGGCGGCCGGGACGTCGCTGATCCGCTGGACGGTGGCGCCGTTGTCGAAGTTCTGCCAGTAGCCGGTCAGGATGTGTTTGGGCAGGCCGGGAGGCTTGCCGGTCGAGGTGGCGGTCGGGCTTGCGGTGCCGGTGTCCGTGGGGGAGGGGCTGCCGGTGCCGGTGGGGCTCGGGGACGTGGTGGCGGTCGGGCTCTGGGAGGGCTGCGGTCCGCCCGGGCCGATCAGCGAGACGTCGTCGGCGAGGAAGGCGGGCTGCCCGTACCAGCCGTGCAGGTAGACGGTGACGCTGGTGGTGCGCGGGCCGGTGGTGAAGCCGGTGCTCAGCTGGGCCCAGCCGGTGGAGTTCGTCCAGGTGCCGGGGTCGGTGCCGCCGGTGCCGCGGGCGCCCAGGTAGACGTACGAGCCCTGGACCCAGGAGCTCAGCGTGTACGTCGAGGAGGGCTGCACGGCGACGGTCTGGGTGCACTCGCCGGTGTCGCCCGAGCCCGGGGTGGACTGCAGGGCGTAGCGGCCGGAGTGCACGGTCGCGCTCTGGACGGCGCCGTTGCCGCAGGACCAGCCGGACAGGGTGCCGGTCTCGAAGCCGCCGTTGGCGATCAGGTCGGGGTCGGCGGCCTGGGCGCCGGTGCCGGTGGCGAGGGCGAGCCCGCTCAGGCCGAGGGCGACGGCGCAGGCCCCGGCGAGCAGGGTGTGGGCGGCGCGTGGGCGCCGGTGTCGGGCAGGTGGCATGACTCCATCTCCTGTGGGGGGAGGCCCGGCGGCGCGCCTGGGTGGTGGGGGTGGAGCGCCGTCCGGGGTGTTGATGGTGCGCGTGCGGGAGCTACCGACAACTCAAGTCCCTGTCGTGGGAGGAGACTTGACTCACAAGGTGGAGTAGACCAATCCGGCTGTCAAGAGGGCGCTAGGCGGCCGACGGCCGTGCCCTGGAGTCGGCTGCTCCGGGCTCGGCCGGCTCGGCGACCGCGGCGGTGAGCGCGGCGATCCGCGCCGAGGCCAGGCCGTCGCCGTACGGGCTCGGGGTGGCCGCGAGCCGGGCGAGCCGCTCGGGGGTGTCGGCCAGCCAGGTCCGGGCCAGCGCGCCCAGGTCCTCGTCGGGGCCCACCAGCGCGGCGAAGCCCGCCGCCACCGCCTCCGGACGCTCGGTGGAGCGGCGCACCACCAGCAGCGGGCGGCCGAGCACGGTGCACTCCTCCTGCACGCCGCCGGAGTCGGAGACCAGTAGCGCGGCGTGGCTCGCCAGGCCCAGGAAGTCGGCGTACCCGACCGGCCCGGTGACGGCCAGGTGCTCCAGCAGGGCGTCCAGCGCGAAGCGCTCGACGGCGGCCCGGGTACGCGGATGCATCGGGAACAGCACCGGGGTGCCCGCCCGGGCGATCCGGTCCAGTTCGGCCAGCACGGCGCCCAGTGCCTCGGCGGTGTCGGTGTTCTCCGGGCGGTGCACGGTGGCCAGCACGTAGCCGTCCGGGCGCAGCCCGTGCGCGGCGAGCAGCGCGGCGCGGTCGGCCGCGGCCGGCAGCTGGCGGCGGACCACCTCGACGACGGTGTTGCCGGTGAGCGCGATCCGCTCCTCGGCGAGGGCCTCGGCCCGCAGGTTGGCGACGTTGTCCCCGGTGGCGGCGCAGAGCAGGTCGGAGACGTGGTCGACCATCACCCGGTTGTGCTCCTCGGGCATCGCCCGGTCGAAGCTGCGCAGCCCGGCCTCGACGTGCACCAGCGGGATCTCCCGGGCGTTGGCGGCCAGCGCCCCGGCGAGGGTGGCGTTGGTGTCGCCCTGGACGACCACGGCGGCGGGGCGGTCCTCGGCGAAGGCGGCGTCCAGCTGGCCGAGGGACTGGGCGATCTGGCCGGCCCGGGGGCGCCCGCCGACGCCGGTGAGCAGTTCGGGGCGGGGCAGGTCGAGGTCGCGCAGGAAGCGGCCGGACATCGCCTCGTCCCAGTGCTGGCCGGTGTGCACCAGGCGGGTGGCGTCGCCGAGTTCGTGGATCAGCGGGGCGAGCTTGACCAGTTCGGGGCGGGTGCCGAGGACGACGGCGACGCTGGCGGGGGCAAGGCACATGCTCATGGGGAGGCTCCGAGGGGGTGGGGCTGCTCAGGGCTCGGGCGCGGGGCTCGGGCGCGGGGCTCGGGCGCGGGGCTCAGGCGCGGGGCTCAGGACCGAGGCTCAGGACTCGAGGGCGGTGGGGGCGCCGAGGGCGACCTTCTCGGCGTTGCGCCGGGTCTTGGCCCAGCCGTTGCGGCCGAGCAGCATCCGGGCTGCGGCCCGGGTGGCGACCACGAAGAGGTGGTAGGCGTAGAGCCAGATCAGGACGCCCCAGAGCAGCCCGGTGAGCCGGCCGCGGTCGGGGTGGACGAGCCGGCGGTAGGCGAAGCCCCAGAGCATCATCGGCAGGGTGGCGACCGCGAAGGCGAGCAGCATCCACGGGCCGAACCTGACGTGGAAGTCTGCGGTTTCGGCGGGGAAGAGCACCAGCCCGGCCGCGGTGATCCCGAGCGAGAGCGGGAACAGCAGGACCAGCAGGACGCAGACGACGGGCTGGAGGAAGGTGTACAGCACCTCGGCCTTGCCGGACCAGGTGTAGAAGGGGGAGCGCAGCACCCGGCCGGTGTAGCGCAGGCACTGCATGTTGCCCTGGGCCCAGCGGGTGCGCTGGGTGAGGAAGCGGCGCAGCGAGATCAGGCCCTCCTGGGAGACCTGGGTCTCGGTGACGTGGGTGAGGCGCCAGCCGGCCAGGCGCAGGTCGAGGCCGGACTCGTAGTCCTCCAGCAGGGCGCGCTCGGGCCAGGGGCGGCCGGCCCGGCCCTCCTCGGCGGTGAGCGAGTCGAGGGCGGTGAGGCGGACGAACTGGCCGTTCCCGCCGAGGCCGACGCTGCCGGTGCGGCGGCGCAGCAGCTGCATGCCGGCGTTGTTGGCCTGGAACTCGACGTCCTGCATCCGGACCAGGGCGCGGGCGAACGCGTTGGCGGCGCGGCCTCGGCCGGGCAGCGGGAGTTCGTCGTCGGCGTTGCGCATCCGCACGCCGATCTGGACGGCGCCGGTGTCGGGGCGGCCGAGTGCCTTGTCGTTGCAGACCTGGGGAAGGGTGCCGGGGTCGAGCCGTCCGTCGGCGTCGACGACGCCGATCACCACGCGGGAGCGGTCGGTGCCCCCGGGCAGCCAGGCGGTGATCTCGCGGTAGGCGGCGTTGAGGGCGGCGCCCTTGCCGATCCGGGCGTGCGGGCGGCGGCGCTGGACGAGGTGGACGCGGTCGTCGTGGGCCGCGGCGGCGAGGACGAGGTCGCGGGTGGCGTCCTCGCTGTCGTCGTCGATCACCCACAGGTGGGCCTCGGGTGCGTTCTCGCGTAGGCCGGCCAGGGTCTGGGTGACCACGGCCTCCTCGTCGCGGCAGGGGATCACCAGGTGCCACTGGAAGGCGGCCGGGTCGCCGGGCTCGGCGGGCCGGTTGTGCCGGAAGGCGTGCCGGGAGCCGGCCCAGTACAGGAGGAAGCGTCCGAAGACGAAGGCCATGTAGCCGACGAGCGCCAGTGAGACCAGTCCGGCGAACCAGACGACGGCGTCCTGGCGGAGCACGATCCAGTCGTGCAGGGCGTCGGGCATGGCGTGGTACTCCTCATGATCAAAGGCGGTGCGGCTCCAGGGGGTGCGAATCGATGCTTCATTGCGGTTCAAACTCGCCAAAGAGATAGTAAAGGGGGCAAATTGGAAACCCCGACCAAAGTGGTCGTTCTCACCCCGTGAGGACGGCCCGCCAACCCTCCGTAGACTGTGGTCGTGAGTGACAAGGCCGACCCGAACCCGTACACCCTCCGTCCCGCCGACGGCGACACCGACGACACCCTGCGCGATGTCGAGGTGGAGCTCTCCAAGCGCTGGCCGGAGAACAAGCTGGAGCCCTCGCTCGACCGGATCGAGGCGCTGATGGACATCCTGGGCCAGCCCCAGCGGTCCTTCCCCTCCATCCACATCACCGGGACCAACGGCAAGACCTCCACCGCCCGGATGATCGAGCAGCTGCTCAACACCTTCGAACTGCGCACGGGCCGCTACACCAGCCCGCACGTGGAGAGTGTCACCGAGCGGATCACCCTGGACGGCGCCCCGATCACCCCCGAGCGCTTCGTCGAGGTCTACCGCGACATCGAGCCGTACGTGCAGATGGTCGACGCGGCGCAGCCGGTGCCGATGTCCTTCTTCGAGGTGCTGACCGGCATGGCCTACGCCGCCTTCGCCGACGCCCCGGTGGACGTCGCCGTGGTCGAGGTCGGCATGGGCGGTTCCTGGGACGCCACCAACGTCATCGACGCCGCCGTCGCCGTGATCACCCCGATCGGGCTGGACCACACCGACAAGCTCGGCGAGACCACCGGCGAGATCGCGGTCGAGAAGTCCGGGATCGTCAAGTCCGGAGCCGTCGCCGTCGTCGCCCAGCAGCAGCTGGACGCCGCCCAGAACATCCTGCGTCGCGCCGTCGAGGTCGACGCCACGGTGGCCCGCGAGGGCATGGAGTTCGGCGTGATCCGCCGTGAGCTCGGCGTCGGCGGCCAGCTGGTGACGCTGCGCGGGCTCGGCGGCGAGGAGTACGAGGACGTCTTCATCCCGCTGCACGGCGAGCACCAGGCGCACAACGCGGTGCTGGCGCTGGCCGCGGTCGAGGCCTTCTTCGGCGTCGGCGGCGCCCGAGGCGGGCAGCTCGACGTGGACAAGGTCCGCCAGGCCTTCTCCGGCGTCTCCTCGCCCGGCCGCCTGGAGGTCGTCCGCCGCAGCCCCACGATCGTCCTGGACGCCGCGCACAACCCGCACGGCGCCCGCGCCACCGTCGCCGCCCTGGGCGAGTCCTTCGGCTTCACCCGGCTCGTCGGCGTGATCGGCACCTCCGGGGACAAGGACGTGGCCGGCGTGCTGGAGGCCTTCGAGCCGATCCTCGCCGAGGTCGTCATCACCCAGAACTCCACCCACCGCGCGATGGACGTCGACGAGTTGGCGGCGCTGGCCGTCGACATCTTCGGCGAGGACCGCGTCCAGGTCGAGCCCCGGCTCGACGACGCCATCGCGGCCGCCGTCACCCTCGCCGAGGAGGAGGGCGACCTCGGCGGCGCCGGGGTGCTGGTCACCGGTTCGGTCATCACGGTGGGCGAGGCCCGCCTGCTGCTCGGGAGGAAGTGACATGAGGACCCTCTGCTCCTCGACCCTGATCGGCGAGGCGCTCCTGGCCATGTTCGCCGCGCTGGTCGCGATGCAGCTGTCCAGCGTCTCCACGGCCACGATCTGGATCGTCACCGGGATCGTCATGGCGCTCTGCATCGCGCTCTGCGGCATGATCAACCGCCCTGGTGCGGTGGCCGTCGGCTGGGCGCTGCAGATCGGACTGATCGCCAGCGGCTTCATCCTGCCGACCATGTTCGGCCTCGGTGTGGTCTTCGCCGGCCTGTGGTGGTGCTCGGTGCACTACGGCCGCAAGGTGGACGAGTTCAAGGCCGCCAGGGCCGCCGCCGAGGCGGCCGCCGTACCGGTCTAGGGCCCGGACCGGCGGGCCGACACGCCGCACACGCAAGGTAATCTCTGCCGTGTCGGCTCCCGCCCGTCGGCCCGACTGCCTTGCCGTACCGAATCCCCAGGAGACGCACCGTGTCCCAGCGCACTCTCGTCCTGCTCAAGCCCGACGCCGTCCAGCGTGGCCTGGCCGGCGAGATCATCAGCCGCATCGAGCGCAAGGCCGGCTGGCGGCTCACCGCCGTCGAGCTGCGCACCTTCGACCGGGCGACGCTGGAGCAGCACTACGCGGAGCACGTCGGCCGCCCGTTCTACGAGCCGCTGCTGGAGTTCATGACCTCCGGCCCGTCGATCGCGCTGATCGTCGAGGGCGAGGAGGTCGTCCGCGGCATCCGGATGCTGGCCGGTGCGACCAACCCGCTGGAGGCCGGGGCCGGCACCATCCGCGGCGACTACGCGACGATCACCCGCGAGAACCTGATCCACGCCTCGGACTCCCCGGAGTCGGCCGAGCGCGAGATCAAGATCTTCTTCCCGGCGCACGCCTGAGTCCAGCCGGGCGACACGCCCGAGGGACCTTGGCACTGCCCCGGTCGGGACCATTGGCCCGGCCGGGGCACTTTTATCGTGAAATAAGCAACCAGTGGCGCCGACACGGCGTCCCAATGCCCGGAGAAGCGAACACGCTCCGGACAATGGACGGTATGCCCCGCATCGACGTCCGTACCGCGCCGCGTGACTACGATGGACGCGACTCAAGGGCCCGGTAAGGCAGCTCAGCTGGCTCCGCCCGAGCGTGGGCGCGCTCTCGTCCCACCCCCATGAACTCCGAGCCCGGGAAGGCAACCACACCCCATGGCGAGCAACCTGTCGTTCATCGGCCGCGACTTGGCGATCGACCTTGGAACTGCCAACACGCTGGTGTACGTCAGGGGCAAGGGGATCGTCCTCAACGAGCCGTCCGTCGTCGCGGTGAACACCAACACCGGCGGCATCCTGGCGGTCGGTGCCGAGGCGAAGAAGATGATCGGCCGGACGCCGGGCAACATCGTCGCCATCCGCCCGCTCAAGGACGGCGTGATCGCCGACTTCGAGATCACCGAGCGGATGCTCCGCTACTTCATCCTCAAGATCCACCGCCGCCGCTACCTCGCCCGTCCCCGGGTCGTGGTCTGCGTGCCCTCCGGCATCACCGGGGTCGAGCGCCGCGCCGTGATCGAGGCCTCCTCGCAGGCCGGCGCCCGCCAGGTGCACATCATCGAGGAGCCGATGGCCGCCGCCATCGGCGCCGGGCTGCCCGTCCACGAGGCCACCGGCAACATGGTCGTCGACATCGGCGGCGGCACCACCGAGGTCGCGGTCATCTCCCTCGGCGGCATCGTCACCGCCCAGTCCATCCGGGTCGCCGGCGACGAGCTGGACAACGCGATCGTCCAGCACATCAAGAAGGAGTACTCGCTGCTCCTCGGCGAGCGCAGCGCCGAGCAGATCAAGATGAGCATCGGCAGCGCCTTCGGCCTGGAGGGCGAGAAGGACGAGCACGCCGAGATCCGCGGCCGCGACCTGGTCAGCGGCCTGCCCAAGACCGTGGTCATCTCCGCCGCCGAGGTCCGCGAGGCCATCGACGAGCCGGTCAACTCGATCATCGACGCCGTGAAGACCACCCTCGACCAGTGCCCGCCCGAGCTGGCCGGCGACGTGATGGACCGCGGCATCGTGCTCACCGGCGGCGGCGCCCTGCTGCGCGGCCTCGACGAGCGGCTGCGCCGCGAGACCGGCATGCCGATCCACATCGCCGAGAACCCGCTCGACTCGGTCGCGCTCGGCTCCGGCAAGTGCGTCGAGGAGTTCGAGGCGCTCCAGCAGGTACTGGACGCCTCCCCGCGCCGTTAGCACCACCGAGACATCCGACACTCAACTGAACGGGCTGCCGCCCGGGCCCCACAGCCCGGGCGGCCGACCAGGTACGAAGGGGCAGTACCAGCACCGTGAGGGACACACGAGAGAGCCGGCTGCTGCTCATCCTGCTGGTGGCCGTCGCCTTCGCACTCGTCACCGTGGACATCAAGGGCGGTGAGAGCTCCCCCCTCGGCGGTGCCCGACACGCCGCCGCCAGCGTCCTCGGTCCGGTCGAGCGCGGCGCCGCCACCGTCGTCGACCCGGTCGCCGACACCGTCCGGGCCTTCCGCGACGCCGCGTCCAACAACGGCCGCACCGACCAGCTCGCCCGCGAGAACACCGAACTGCGGCAGAAGCTCGCCTCCTCCGACATGGCCACCGGGCGCACCAAGCAGCTCGACGACCTGCTGCGCACCGCCGGCGCCGGCGGCTACACCGTCAAGGCCGCCCAGGTCATCGCGATCGGCCCGGCCCAGGGCTTCTCCTGGACCATCACCATCGACGCCGGCAGCGACGACGGCCTCACCCGCGACATGACGGTGATCAACGGTCAGGGCCTGGTCGGCCGGATCACCACCGTCGCCCCGACCACCGCCACCGTGCTGCTCGCCTCCGACCCCGGCTTCTCGGCCGGCACCCGGCTGGAGGCCAGCGGCGAGATCGGCTTCGCCTCCGGCGGCGGCACCAGCCCGATGAAGGTCTCGCTGCTCAACGGCAAGGCCCAGGTCAAGGCCGGCGACCGGCTGGTCACCTTCGGCTCGCAGAGCGGCCGCCCGTTCGTGCCCGGCGTGCCGGTCGGCAAGGTCGTCGAGGTCGAGGCCACCCCGGGCCAGCTGACCAAGACCATCCTGGTCGAGCCCTTCGTCCAGTTCACCCGGCTGGACCTGGTCGGCGTGGTGGTCGTGCCGCCGCGCGCCGACCCGCGCGACGCCGTCCTGCCGCCGGCCCCCGCCCAGGGACAGGCCGCCCCGGCCGCGCCCGCCGCCCCGCCCGCCAAGCCCACTGGGGGGAACTGAGCCATGCGCCTCGCCCGCATCCCCGTCTCCGCCGGCCTGATCCTGCTCGGCCTGATCCTCCAGGTCAGCGTCTTCGGCCGGCTCCAGCTCCCGGGGGCCACCCCGGACATACTGCTGCTCGTCGTGGTCGGCCTGGCCCTGGTCTACGGGCCGTCCGGCGGCTGCGTGGTCGGCTTCTCGGCCGGCCTGCTCGCCGACCTCGCGCCGCCCTCCGACCACGCGATCGGCCGCTACGCGCTGGTGCTCTGCCTGATGGGCTACGCCGCCGGGCTGCTGCGCCCGGACCACGGCCGCCAGCGGTCGGTGTCCAGCGCGCTGATGGTGGTGGCCGCCGCGGCGGTCGCCTCCACCCTGCTGTACGCGATGGTCGGCGCCCTGGTCGGCGACACCGCGGCCCGGCACGTCGGCCTCGGCGGCCTGGTGGTCAGCGCCCTGCTGTACGACGTGCTGCTGGCGCCGTTCGTGGTGCCGCTGGTGATGCTGGTCGGCCGCCGCTTCGGGCGCGACCCGGTGACCGCGGCCACCGATGACGACGAGGGCGGCTCCGGTCTGGGCACGCTGGCCCGCTACCGCACCACGCGCGAGGCCTCGGCCGGCCCGTCCTACAAGAAGCGGCGCATGCCCGGCTTCGCCCGGCGCCCGTAACCGGCCCGGCCCCCGACCTCCCGACTTCCCGCATCCTGGAGCGCACGAGACGTGAGCAACATCCCCGAGACCGGCCGTACCCGGCGGGTGACGATCCGTCTGGTGGTGCTGCAGATCCTGGTCCTGTCGCTGCTCGCCACTCTCGGCGGGCGGCTGTGGTACCTGCAGATCCGCAACGCCAGCGTCTACACCGCCAAGGCGACCGGCAACCACATCCGTGAGGTGGTCGAACCGGCCGTCCGCGGCGAGATCCTGGACGCCTCCGGGCGGATCCTGGCCGGCAACGAGGCCCGGCTGGTGGTCTCGGTCAGCCGCACCTCGCTGTTGCAGCAGAAGGACGGCGGCAAGGCGGTGCTCGGCCGGCTGGCCGAGGTGCTGGGGATGCCCGCCAAGGACGTGCAGGAGAAGACCCGGCTCTGCGACGCCAAGACCCCGCAGCCCTGCTGGAACGGCTCGCCCTACCAGCCGATCCCGGTCACCAAGGAGGCGACCACCCAGCAGGCGATGCAGATAATGGAACGCCGCGAGGACTTCCCCGGGGTCACCGCGCAGCCCACCGCCGTGCGCCGCTACACCGGCGCCGAGGGCGCCAACATGGCCCAGGTGCTCGGCTACCTCTCGCCGGTCACCGACGAGGAGGTCGGCAAGACCGCCTCCAAGTCCGGCCTGGACCGCTACCTGCCGGCCGACCAGATCGGCCGGGCCGGCCTGGAGTCGGTGTACGACCGCGACCTGCGCGGCACCGCCGGCATCACCCAACTGGAGGTGGACAACCTCGGCCGGGTGATCGGCACCGCCGGCACCGCCGCCCCGCAGACCGGCAACAACCTGGTCACCAGCATCGACGCCCGGGTGCAGAAGGTGGTCGAGGACAACCTGGCGCAGGCCATGGCCGACGCCCGGAAGACCTTCGACAAGGTCACCAACCGCAACTACGAGGCCGACTCCGGCGCCGCCGTGGTGATGGACGTCCACACCGGTCGGATCGTCGCGATGGCCAGCGCGCCGACCTACGACCCCAACCTCTGGGTGGGCGGCATCACCGGCAAGGACTACCAGTCGCTGACCAGCAAGGACTCCAACTTCCCGCTGCTGAACCGGGCCATACAGGGTCAGTCCGCCCCCGGCTCGACCTTCAAGGTCGTCTCCACCACCGCCGCCGTGGAGGCCGGCTACTCGCTGGACGGGACGTACGCGTGCCCGAAGAGCATGACCATCGGCGGCCGTGAGTTCAAGAACTTCGAGAGCGAGAACTTCGGCTCCATCTCCCTGGAGAAGGCGCTGGAGGTCTCCTGCGACACCGTCTTCTACGGCCTGGCGTACGACCAGTGGATGAAGGACGGCGGCATCAAGCCGAAGAAGGAGCCGGGCGACTGGTTCTTCAAGACCGCCCACCAGTTCGGCCTCGGCGCCAAGACCGGCATCGACCTGCCCAGCGAGGTCACCGGCCGGGTGCCGGACCGGCAGTGGAAGCAGTCCTTCTACGACAACAACAAGGACGCCTGGTGCGCGCAGGCGCAGAAGGGCGGCACCAGCTTCTCCGACCAGATCGCCAAGGAGAACTGCGTCGACGGCTACCAGATGCGCGCCGGTGACGCCGTCAACTTCGCGATCGGCCAGGGCGACACGCTCGTCACCCCGGTCCAGATGGCCCGGATCTACTCGGCGCTGGCCAACGGCGGCACCTTCTACCGGCCGACCGTCGCCAAGGCGGTGATAAGCCCGAGCGGGGACCTCGTCCGCGAGATCGCTCCGCACGAGGACGGCAAGTTCCCCGGCTCCCAGAAGCTGCTGAGCTACATCGACCAGGCCACCGCGGGCGTCATCACCGGCGGTACCGCCGCCTGGAAGTTCTCCGGCGCCGGCTGGCCGCAGAACAAGATCGAGCTGCACGCCAAGACCGGCACCGCCGAGGTCGAGGGCAAGCAGACCACCTCCTGGCTGACCACGTACAGCAAGGACTACGCGGTCGTCATGACGATAAGCCAGGGCGGCACCGGCTCCGGCGGCTCCGGCGACGCCGTCCGTCGGATCTACCAGGCGCTGTACGGCGTCGACGACAAGGGCAACATCGACAACGGCAAGGCGCTGCTGCCCGCGCCGCAGGCCGAACTGCCGAAGTTCAACCCGGACGGCACCGCGATCGTCAAGCCGGCGGCCTACACCGCCGACACCGGCAACACCGGCAACACCGTCGACCCGGCGCAGGCCGTCGCGGGCCCGGGCCTCCTGGCGGCGCCGAACCAGGCGCAGGGTGTGCCCGGACCGGCGCCGGCCCTCCTGGAACAGGTGCCGGGCGAGCCCGCCCCGGCCTCGGCCTTCCTGGACCCGGCGCAGCCGAACGACCGGCCCGCCCCGGGCACCGCGGCCGAGGCCGCACTCGAACCGAACCGCGGCCCGGGAAGGGGGCGGGCATGACCTCCTACGGCTCCTACCGGCAGCTGCGGCTGAGCCCGCAGCGCAGCGGGGTCTCCAAGGCCCTGGCCAAGGACTCGCCGCTGTGGCGGCTGGACTGGATACTGCTGCTCGCCGCGCTGGCCCTGTCGCTCGGCAGCTCCCTGCTGGTCTGGTCGGCCACCCGCGGCCGGGACTCGCTCACCCACGGCGACCCGCAGTACTTCCTGTACCGGCACCTGACCAACCTGGTCGTCGGGCTGGTGCTGTGCTCGGTGGTGATAGGGATAGGGAGCCGGCGCTTCCGCACCCTCGTGCCGTTCCTGTACATCGGCGTGATCCTGATGCTGCTCGCCACGCTCAGCCCGCTGGGCTCGACCATCAACGGCGCGCACTCCTGGATCCAGCTGGGCGGCGGCTTCTCCATCCAGCCCGCCGAGTTCGCGAAGCTGGCGATCGTGCTGGCGATGGCGGTCGTGCTGTCCGACCAGGTGGACGCGGGGGAGCGGGAGTACCCCTCGCACCGGGCGGTGTTCCGCGGCCTGGTCTGGGCCTTCCTGCCGATGTGCGTCGTGCTGCTGATGCCGGACGCCGGCTCGGTGATGGTGATGGCCGCGATCGTGCTGGGCATCCTGCTCGGCTCGGGGGCGGCCAACCGCTGGGTGCTCGGGCTGCTGGTGGCGGGCACCGGCGGGTGCGTGGCGATCTGGAAGCTCGGGGTGCTGAGCAAGTACCAGATCGACCGCTTCGCGGCCTTCGCCAACCCGCAGCTGGACCCCTCCGGCGTCGGCTACAACACCGCGCAGGCCCGGATCGCGATCGGCTCGGGCGGGCTGACCGGCAAGGGGCTGTTCCACGGGACGCAGACCACCGGGCAGTTCGTGCCGGAGCAGCAGACCGACTTCGTGTTCACGGTGGCCGGTGAGGAGCTGGGCTTCGTCGGGGCGCTGGCGATCATCCTGCTGGTCGGCGTGGTGCTGTGGCGGGCCTGCCGGATCGCCCGGCAGGCGACCGACCTGTACGGGACGATCGTGGCCGCGGGGATCATCGCCTGGTTCTCCTTCCAGGCCTTCGAGAACATCGGGATGTGCCTGGGCATCATGCCGGTGGCGGGCATCCCGCTGCCGTTCGTCTCCTACGGGGGGTCGTCGATGTTCGCGGTCTGGATCGCGATCGGGCTGCTCCAGGCGGTCCGCAGCCAGCGGCCGATAGCGGCCTGAGCCGACTGTCCGTCCGCGCGTCCGTCTGCGCGTCCGTCCGTCGAGGGTCGGCCCGGGAATCTCTCGGGTCGGCCCTCGGTGGTTTTCAACTGGGCTCTGTGGGTGGGTGGTTGCTGCCCGGTTGTGGCGGACCTCGGCCCCGGTCAGAGCAGGCGGTCGGCGGCGGTGAGTGCCGCGCGGACCTGGTGGGCCAGCTGCTCCTGGACCGGCACCCAGCGGGCGCCGAAGCGGTGGTGAAGCAGGCCCAGGCCCTCGGTGACGATGTCGCGGGCCCGGCCCCGGGCCGCCTCCACGGTCGGACCGCCGGTGTCCGCCAGCAGCCGCAGCACCGTCGACGCCACCCGCAGCGGGATCCGGGCCGCGACGATCTCGGCGGTGGTCACCCGGGACACCGTGAGCGGCTCGGCGCACCAGCGGGCCAGCCACTCCTCCGCCACCGACGGGCAGAACTCCAGGGTGAACCCGGCCGCGCGCACCAGCGCGCCGTGCGCCGCCCGGGTGTGCGCGGGCACGTGGGCCAGCAGCCCGGAGAGCTCCTCGGCGCGCTCGCGCAGCGTCCGGGCCGCGGCGCCGACCGCCCGGTCCGCCGCCGGGTGCGGACGGCCGTCGCCGACCGCGTCCACGGCCCACATCGGCACCTCCAGCACGGCCGTCACCCCGCCGTGACGGCCGGCGTACGACCAGGTGGACAGCTCCGGCTCGTCCGGCAGCGCCCGTGACCGGCCCGCGCCGTCCGCCGAGGGCATCAGATAGGTGCCGGGGAAGGGGCTGGCCCAGCCGACCGCGTCGAAGGGGTCGACGTCCAGCGGGATGCCGGCCCTGCGCACCGAGGCGGCGAAGAGCTCGGGCAGCCCGGGCACCGGAGCGGTCAGCTGGATGAAGGCGCCGCCGAAGTCCACCCCGTGCATCGAGCACTGCAGGAACGGGCGCAGCTCGTCGATCAGGCCGGTCAGCGCCAGGCTCTCCGGCATCGGGGGCCGGCCCGCGTCGGCGGCCGGCAGCAGTTCGGGCTGCTCCTCGAACGAGGGGCGGAAGAAGTGCTCGTAGTGCCGGCGCACGGTGAGCGGCCCGTCCAGCCAGCCCGCGTTGAGCGCGGCGCCGTCCGGGTCCAGGCAGAGCAGCAGGTGCCAGGACAGGCCGGGCCGGGTGGGGCGCGCCAGCAGCACCTCGGCCAGCCGCAGGGCGCCGGCTGTGCCGATCGGCTCGTTGGGGTGCGGGCCGCCGACGACCAGCACCGCGCGCGGGCCCCGGTCGACGGACAGCAGCAGCAGCGGGCGCCCGGCCCGCGAGCGGCCCACCTCGCGCAGCCGGCACCGCTCCGGGTGGCGCAGCGCGAGCCGCCGGGCCGCGGCCTCGGCCTGGGCCGGCGCGGGGTAGCGGGCGGCCCGGCTGCCGAGGGGCCGGGGCGGGCGGACCCGCCGGTCGGTGTCGGTCATGGCTCTCCTAGGGCGTGGCCGCGTGGCCGCGCGGCCGCCTGGCTTGTCGGGCCGCCGGGGCGCGCGGGGGCGCCGACGGACGCGACCTGCGGGGCCGGGGGGCGGGGCCCTGCGCGCCGGGGACGGGTCGCCGGGGGAGTCGGCGAGGGTTGAGCGTACGGCCCAACTCCCTTGTCCGGAAGGGGTGCAGAGGTCTCTGGCGGGGCCCTGTCAGTACCGCATGGGTGGTCCGGGCATGTCAACGGCGGACGGCGCCGGGCGGCGGGCGCGCACTGCGCGTGCCGGGGCGGGGCGGCCGCGCCGGAGCGCGGGCGGGTGCCCGGGCCGGGCGTCGGTGAGCCCGGGGGTGAGCCAGCGGGCCTTTCCCCGGATTGGGCTACCCTTGAGGGTCACCCCTCCCCGCCGTCGCCTGCCGATGCGCGCGGCACCGAATCACGTCGTAAGGGTTCCTAGTACATGACTGTCGAATCGGTCTTCCCACGCCTGGAGGCCCTCCTCCCGCACGTCCAGAAGCCGATCCAGTACGTCGGCGGCGAGCTCAACTCGACCGTCAAGGACTGGGACGCCTGCGACGTCCGCTGGGCGCTGATGTACCCCGACGCCTACGAGGTCGGCCTGCCCAACCAGGGCGTCATGATCCTCTACGAGGTGCTCAACGAGCGCGAGGGCGTGCTCGCCGAGCGCACCTACAGCGTCTGGCCGGACCTCGAAGCGCTGATGCGCGAGCACGACGTCCCGCAGTTCACCGTGGACGCGCACCGCCCGGTGAAGGCCTTCGACGTGTTCGGCCTGTCGTTCTCCACCGAGCTCGGCTACACCAACATGCTGACCGCGCTCGACCTGGCCGGCATCCCGCTGGAGGCCAAGGACCGCACCGACGAGGACCCGATCGTCCTGGCCGGCGGCCACGCCGCGTTCAACCCCGAGCCGATCGCGGACTTCATCGACTGCGCGGTGGTCGGCGACGGCGAGCAGGCCGTGCTCGACATCACCGAGCTGGTCCGTGGCTGGAAGGCCGAGGGCCGCCCGGGCGGACGCGACGAGCTGCTGCTGCGCCTCGCCCGTACCGGCGGGGTGTACGTGCCGAAGTTCTACGACGTGGAGTACCTGGCCGACGGCCGGATCGGGCGCGTCGTGCCGAACGCCCCGGGCGTGCCGTGGCGGGTGTCCAAGCACACCGTGATGGACCTCGACGAGTGGCCCTACCCGAAGCAGCCGCTCGTCCCGCTCGCGGAGACCGTGCACGAGCGGATGTCCGTGGAGATCTTCCGCGGCTGCACCCGCGGCTGCCGCTTCTGCCAGGCCGGCATGATCACGCGCCCCGTGCGGGAGCGAAGCATCACCGGCATCGGCGAGATGGTGGAGCGCGGGCTGAAGGCGACCGGTTTCGAGGAAGTGGGCCTGCTGTCGCTGTCCAGCGCCGACCACACCGAGATCGGGGACATCGCCAAGGGCCTGGCCGACCGCTACAGCGACGACAAGATCGGCCTGTCGCTGCCGTCCACCCGCGTCGACGCCTTCAACATCGACCTCGCCAACGAGCTGTCCCGCAACGGCCGCCGCTCGGGCCTCACCTTCGCCCCCGAGGGCGGCAGCGAGCGCATGCGCAAGGTGATCAACAAGATGGTGTCGGAGGAGGACCTGATCCGCACCGTCGCCACCGCCTACGGCAACGGCTGGCGCCAGGTGAAGCTGTACTTCATGTGCGGCCTGCCCACCGAGACCGACGAGGACGTGCTCCAGATCGGCGCGATGGCGAAGAACGTCATCCAGAAGGGCCGCGAGGTCACCGGCCAGAACGACATCCGCTGCACCGTCTCCATCGGCGGGTTCGTGCCCAAGCCGCACACCCCGTTCCAGTGGGCCCCGCAGCTGTCCGCCGAGGCCACCGACGCCCGGCTGGCCAAGCTGCGCGACTCGATCCGCGGCGACCGCAAGTACGGCAAGAACATCGGCTACCGCTACCACGACGGCAAGCCCGGCATCGTCGAGGGCCTGCTGTCCCGCGGCGACCGCCGCATCGGCGCCGTCATCCGCGCCGTCTACGAGGACGGCGGCCGCTTCGACGGCTGGCGCGAGCACTTCTCCTACGACCGCTGGATGGCCTCCGCCGAGAAGGGCCTGGCCGGCACCGGCGTCGACGTCGACTGGTACACCACCCGCGAGCGCACCTACGAGGAGGTGCTGCCCTGGGACCACCTGGACAGCGGCCTCGACAAGGACTGGCTCTGGGAGGACTGGCAGGACGCCCTGGAGGAGGTCGAGGTCGACGACTGCCGTTGGACCCCGTGCTTCGATTGCGGCGTGTGCCCGCAGATGGACCTCAAGATCCAGATCGGTCCCACCGGGAAGAAGCTGCTGCCGCTGGCCGTGGTCAACGGGGCTGACCCGCAGGGCTAGTTGATGGCGCGGGTGGCGCGGGTGGCGCGGATCGGGTGGGTCCGGGCCGCGTGACGTGCTCGACGTGACGGATGGAGCCCTCCCCGGGAATCGGGGAGGGCTCCATGCGTTCGCCGAGCGGACGACGGCCGGTGCGTGAGGCGCCGGCCGGCGGGTGTCGCCGCCGCGTCCTCCGGTCGTCGGGCGGGGCCCGGATGCGGGATCAGCAGGCCCAGTTGGTCGAGGTGCTGATGGAGTCCAGCTTGGCCCAGGTCTGCGCGCCGACCTGACCGTCCTGGGAGAGGCCGGTACAGGCCTGGAACCGCAGCACCCTGCTCAGGGTGTCCTGTCCGAACGCGCCGTCGACGTTCAGGGGGGTGGTGTTCAGGGAGGAGTTGAGCTCGCACTGCAGGGCCTTGACGGCGTCGTTGTGCTCGCCGCCGCGCAGCAGCGGCTCCCAGGTCGTGTAGGTGGTCCCGCAGTAGCTGCCGGCCTGCGCCGCGGACGCGCTGCCCGCCGTGGCGACGCCGCCCGCGAACAGGAGGCCGGTCACTGCGAGGCCGGCGAGGATCTTGCGCATGGAGGTTCCCTTCCTCATGCCGCACACCCCCGGTGTGCGGTCGGTGGGTCCGGGTGAGTCGCACTCGGACGGCTCGAATCCTGCCTAGCGGGCGGGCGTCCCAACACGGAGGAACGGCATCAGGGATGTTCCGGGAATTTTCCCGCCGCCGGACGAGGGCCTCAGAACGGCCCGCCACCTGCGGGGACGTGCTCGCCGTGGGTGGCCGGGGGGTTGCGGGCGCCGCCCCCTCGGTCGGAGCGTCCCGGCCGGGGGCGTCGGGGTGCGGCTGACCAGGGGCGGGACGAGGGGGGTGGCGGGGCGCGTACCCTTTGAGGTGACAGAGTCCGGACAGCGGCGGCAGCCGTCGCGCCGGACGGGGACAACTGACTAAGGACTGAGCGACCCTGGCACGCCGTACGCCCGACGGTCCTCCGCCCGCGCCGACGGTGCAGCGGATCCGTCTCCGCTACACCAAGCGCGGCCGGCTCCGCTTCACCAGCCACCGCGACTTCCAGCGCGCTTTCGAGCGCGCCCTGCGCCGGTCCGCCGTGCCGATGGCCTATTCGGCCGGCTTCACCCCGCACCCGAAGGTGTCCTACGCCAACGCGGCCCCGACCGGGGTGGCGAGCGAGGCGGAGTACCTGGAGATCGGCCTGGCCGCCCTCCGTGACCCGGAGGAACTGCGGGCACAGCTGGACGAGTCGCTGCCGACCGGACTGGACGTGATCGACGCGGTCGAGGTCCGGACGCCGAACTTCGTGGAGCGCCTGGAGGCCTCCGAGTGGCTGCTCCGGCTGGACGGCGTCGAGTCGCAGGAGGCCGCCCGCGCGGTCGCGGTGTTCCTCGCCGCGGAGCGGGTCGAGGTCGAACGCGTGACCAAGAACGGCGTGCGGGTCTTCGACGCGCGCGGTCCGGTGGCGGTGCTCGAGATCGCCGCGCCGCAGGTCGTCGACGGTGCGGACACGGCGGCCGAAGCGGACCGCAATGTTCGGACCGGCCGTGCCTGTGCGATACTGCGCCTGGTAGTACGACACGCCACACCCGCCGTACGACCCGACGACGTATTGTCCGGTCTCCGTGTGACGGCCGACCTGGCGCCGCCGGTCCCCGCAGAGGTGACCAGGCTGGCGCAGGGGCCGCTCGACGAGGAGTCCGGCACGGTGACCGACCCGCTGGCGCTCGACCGCGCCGCGGCTCCGGCCGGCTGACAGCCGCCGGGGTTCGCGGGGCCGCGTCCGCCTGACGGGCGGAGGCCGGGCCCAGTGCCTCACTGGGCCCGACGGTCCTCCAGGTTCCCGCGGCTCCCCAGGGGAGCGAGCGTCGTCGCAGCACAGGCCGGCCACCTGAGGCCCGCCGACCAGGAAGGTCGGTGGGCCCGGGAACCCCGTCCGGGAGCCACCCGGGGTTGGGGAACGGCGCAGCTTGGGAAAACCTCAGAAGACTGGTCAGACCAGAAGACTTTCGACACCCCGCCGAGCGGCGGGGCGCCGAGCGAGACTACGAGCCCCTGTGCGGCCTCGCGTCCGCGCGGCGGCACCGTGAAAGGGTCCGGCCCGAGCATCGTCACGATGCCGGCCGGCCACGGGTGCCGTGCCGTGCCCGGATGTGGAGCCCGGGGGCCTGACGGGAGATCCACCCGCATGCTCGATAACACCGATCCGCAGCAGAACGCGGCGACGGAACAGAACGAGACCGCCGCGACCGGCGGCGAGGGCACCTCCGCGGCGCCGCCGCGCCGCCGTCGCCGTGCGGTGTCCCGCCCGGCGGGCACCCCGCAGGGTGCGGCCGCCGAGACGGCCGAGACGGTCATTCCGGCCGAGGCGCCCGTCGCCGAGGCGCAGGCCGCACCGGCCGCCGAGCCGGTGGCCGAGAAGCCGGTCCGGGCCCGCCGGACCCGCAAGCGCGCCGAGGCTCCGGCCGGGACGCCGGAGACGACCCCGGTCGTGGCCACCGAGCCGGCCGCCGCCGAGAAGACGACCGCGAAGGCGAGCGCGAAGGCGACCGCGAAGCCGGTCGAGAACGCCGCTGAGCCGGCCGCCGAGCCGGTGGCCGAGAAGCCGGTCCGGGCCCGCCGCACCCGCAAGCGCGCCGAGGCGCCCGCCGGGGCGCCGGCCGCCGCCGAGACCCCGGCCGAGGAGCCCGCTGCCGCCGCCCCGGTGGCCGAGGCCCCCGCCGCCGAGGAGGCTGCCGAGGAGGCCCCCGCCGCTCCGGCCCGCCGGGCCCGTCGCCGCCGCGTGGTCGAGGCCGCGCAGGTCGTCGAGCCCTCCGTCGAGGAGCCCGCCGTCGCGGAGGAGCCTGTCGAGGAGGAGCCGGTCGAGGAGCCCGTGGCCGTCCAGCCCGCGCCGGCCGCCGAGCCGACCCACCGGGTGCGCCGCCGTGCGGTCCGCCCGTCCACCGCGATCTTCCAGGCTCCGGTGTTCCAGGAGCCCGCCGCCGGCCCGGCCCCCGCCGCGCAGCCGCAGGCGCCGCAGCAGCCCGCCGCCGCTCCGGCGCCGGTGGAGGCTCCGGTCGCCGCGCAGCGCGAGGAGGACGAGTTCGAGTACAGCGGCGTCGGCCGCCGCCGCCGGGTGCGCACTTCGGTGCGGGTGCAGCCGCCGAGCCGTTCGAAGGCCGCCGAGAGGAAGGCCGCCGAGAAGGCCGAGAAGGCTGAGAAGGCCAAGGTCATCGAGCGGGCGAAGGCCGCCGAGAAGGCGAAGCCGGTCGAGCGGGTCGTCGAGGTGCCGGTCGAGGCGCCCGTCGTCGAGGCCCCCGTCGCCGGTCCGGAGACCGAGGGCGAGTGGGAGGACGACCGTCCGTCGCGCCGTCGCCGTCGGGGCGGCCGCCGTCGTCGCCGTGGCGAGGCCGAGGAGTTCGAGGCCGAGGCCGTCGAGACCGGGCAGTCCGTCGTCGAGGAGCCGACCGCGGACGTCGAGGAGGACGTCGAGGACGACGACGACCTGGCCGCCGGCCTGTCCTCGTCCCGCCGTCGCCGCCGTCGTCGCCGCCGCAGCGGTGAGGCCGGTGCCGTCGAGACCGCCGAGACCACCGAGGACGGGGTCCGCACGGTGGTGAAGGTGCGCGAGCCGCGCCGCCGTTCCACCGAGCCGTCCTTCGACCCGGACGAGGTGCAGTCCATCAAGGGCTCGACCCGTCTGGAGGCGAAGAAGCAGCGCCGCCGCGAGGGCCGCGAGCTGGGCCGCCGCCGGGTGCCGATCATCACCGAGGCCGAGTTCCTGGCCCGCCGCGAGTCGGTCGAGCGCGTCATGGTGGTGCGCCAGAACGGCCAGCGGACCCAGATCGGCGTCCTCGAGGACGGCGTGCTGGTCGAGCACTACGTCAACAAGGAGCAGGCCACCTCGTACGTCGGCAACGTCTACCTGGGCAAGGTCCAGAACGTGCTGCCGTCGATGGAGGCCGCCTTCGTCGACATCGGCAAGGGCCGCAACGCCGTGCTGTACGCCGGCGAGGTCAACTTCGGTGCGCTGGGCCACGGTGGCCCGCGCCGGATCGAGTCGGTGCTGAAGTCCGGCCAGTCCGTGCTGGTGCAGGTCTCCAAGGACCCGATCGGCCACAAGGGCGCCCGCCTGACCAGCCAGATCTCGCTGCCCGGCCGTTACCTGGTCTACGTGCCCGAGGGCTCGATGACCGGCATCTCGCGCAAGCTCCCCGAGAACGAGCGCGCCCGGCTGAAGCAGATCCTCAAGAAGATCGTCCCGGACGACGCGGGCGTCATCGTGCGCACCGCCGCCGAGGGCGCCTCCGAGGACGAGCTGACCCGCGACGTCCAGCGGCTGCAGCAGCAGTGGGAGGACATCCAGAAGAAGGCCGCGACCGGCAACGCCCCCGCGCTGCTGTACGGCGAGCCGGACATGACCGTCCGGGTCGTCCGCGACATCTTCAACGAGGACTTCACCAAGGTCATCGTCTCCGGCGACGAGGCGTGGAGCACCATCCACGACTACGTCTCCAACGTGGCCCCGGACCTCGCCGAGCGGCTCCAGCGGTGGACCTCCGAGGTGGACGTGTTCGCCACCTACCGGATCGACGAGCAGCTGATGAAGGCGCTGGACCGCAAGGTCTGGCTGCCCAGCGGCGGTTCGCTGGTGATCGACCGCACCGAGGCGATGGTCGTCATCGACGTCAACACCGGGAAGTTCGTCGGTCAGGGCGGCAACCTGGAGGAGACGGTCACCCGCAACAACATCGAGGCGGCCGAGGAGATCGTGCGCCAGCTGCGGCTGCGCGACCTCGGCGGCATCATCGTGATCGACTTCATCGACATGGTGCTGGAGTCCAACCGGGACCTGGTGCTGCGCCGACTGCTGGAGTGCCTGGGCCGGGACCGGACCAAGCACCAGGTGGCCGAGGTCACCTCGCTGGGCCTGGTCCAGATGACCCGCAAGCGGGTCGGCCAGGGCCTGTTGGAGTCCTTCTCCGAGCCGTGCGTGCACTGCAACGGCCGCGGCGTGATCGTTCACATGGAGCAGCCGAGCGCCCACGTCCACACCCCGGCCGTGTCGGCCGAGGCGGCCGCGGGCAGCAGCAAGCGCCGTCGCCGGGGCAAGGGCGGGGCGGCCGTCGAGGAGCCGCAGGCCGTCGAGGCCGCGGTGGCCGAGGTGGTCGTCGAGGGCGAGCCGGTGCGCGAGGAGATCGAGGGCCAGCTGGCCCTGGAGGTCCCGGGCGTCGAGGCGGAGGCCGTCGAGGAGGCCCCGGCCGCCCAGCCGGACCTGGTCGAGATCCCCGCCGCCCCGGCGGCTCCGGCCGGCCGCACCCGCCGCCGCGCGGTCCGCAAGGCGACGGCTCCGGCCGGGGCGCCGGGCGAGGCCGAGATCGTGGTGCTCCAGGCGCGGGCCGACGCGGCGCTGGAGGCGGCCCTGGAGGCCGCCAACCCGGCCGCCCCGGCCGTGGTGACGCCCGAGGCCGTCGAGGCCGTGGAGGCCGTCGTCGAGGCTCCCGCGGAGGAGGCCCAGGCCGTCGAGACCGCGGAGGCCGTCGTCGAGGCTCCGGCGGCGGAGGCCCCGGCCACCGAGGCCGAGGCCGAGGAGCCGCCCGCGGAGGAGGCCCCGGCGCCCAAGAAGCGGGCCGCCCGCAAGACCGCCGCGAAGAAGACCGCCGCCAAGAAGACGACCACGGCGGCCAAGAAGACCACCGCCCGCAAGACCGCGACCAAGCGGACGAGCGCGGCGGCCAAGAAGGCGGCGGCCGCCGAAGGTGATACGGCGGCCGAGTAGTGCCCACGCGCCCGGGGCGGGACCCTTCCCGCCCCGGGCCGTACGGGCCGGTTTGCCCCCCGGGCGGCCGGTCCGTATTCTTGACCCTCGGCGTGTCTACGCCACACGCTCCCGAGCACATCACCTTCCCGAAGCGCCGCGTTCGCGCGGCAGCGGGCGGGGAGAGGCCCCTGTGTCCGTACCCAGGTGGCTGGCGTCGGGAGTTCCGACCGAGTAAGGAAAGCAGGTACCGCATGTACGCGATCGTTCGCGCAGGCGGCCGCCAGCACAAGGTCGCCGTCGGCGACGTGCTGGAGATCGACCGTATCGAGGCCAAGCCGGGTGACTCGGTCGAGCTCTCGACCATCCTGATCGTCGACGGCGAAGCCGTCACGTCCGACCCGTGGGTCCTGGCCGGTGTGAAGGCCCACGCCGAGGTCGTCGACCAGACCAAGGGCGACAAGATCGTCATCCTGCGCTACAAGAACAAGACCGGCTACCGCCGTCGCCAGGGTCACCGTCAGAAGCACACCGCGGTGCGCATCACCAGCATCGACTCGGTCAGCAAGTAAGGGGATAGCGAGATATGGCACACAAGAAGGGCGCAAGCTCTACCCGCAACGGCCGTGACTCGAACGCCCAGCGCCTCGGCGTGAAGCGCTTCGGCGGCCAGATCGTCTCCGCCGGCGAGATCCTCGTGCGCCAGCGCGGCACCCACTTCCACCCGGGTGCGGGCGTCGGTCGCGGTGGCGACGACACCCTGTTCGCGCTGACCGCCGGTGCCGTGCAGTTCGGCACCCGCCGCGGCCGCAAGGTCGTCAACATCGTGGCCTCCGAGGCCTGAGTCACACCAGACTCACAGTGAAGGGTGGGCCGGAATGTTCCGGTCCACCCTTCATGCTTTACGCAGGTAGCAGCAGACTTTCGCACACTGGAGGCACACCATGACCACCTTCGTGGACCGCGTCGAACTTCACGTCGCCGCGGGTAACGGGGGCCACGGCTGCGCCTCCGTGCACCGGGAGAAGTTCAAGCCGCTCGGCGGCCCCGACGGCGGCAACGGCGGCGAGGGCGGCAGCGTCATCCTCACCGTCGACGCGCAGATCACCACCCTGCTGGAGTACCACCACTCGCCCAAGCGCAAGGCCACCAACGGCAAGCCCGGCGCGGGCGGTCACCGCACCGGCGCGGACGGCGGCGACCTCGTCCTGCTGGTGCCGGACGGCACCGTGGTGCTGGACCGCAACGGCGAGGTGCTGGCCGACCTGGTCGGGCACGGCACCAGCTTCGTCGCCGCCCAGGGCGGCCGTGGCGGCCTCGGCAACGCCGCGCTGTCCTCGGCCCGCCGCAAGGCGCCCGGCTTCGCGCTGCTCGGCGAGCCCGGCGAGGCCCGCGACATCGTGATGGAGCTCAAGTCCGTCGCCGACGTGGCCCTGGTCGGCTACCCGAGCGCCGGCAAGTCCTCGCTGATCTCGGTGCTCTCGGCGGCCAAGCCGAAGATCGCGGACTACCCGTTCACCACCCTGATCCCCAACCTCGGCGTGGTCACCGCCGGCGACACCGTCTACACCATCGCCGACGTGCCCGGCCTGATCCCCGGCGCCAGCCAGGGCCGCGGCCTGGGCCTGGAGTTCCTGCGGCACGTCGAGCGCTGCTCGGTGCTGGTGCACGTGCTGGACTGCGCCACCCTGGAGCCCGGCCGCGACCCGCTGACCGACCTGGAGACCATCGAGGCCGAGCTGGCCGAGTACGGGGGTCTGGAGGAGCGCCCGCGCCTGGTCGCGCTCAACAAGGTGGACGTGCCGGACGGCCAGGACATCGCCGACCTCACCCGGGAGTCCCTGGAGGAGCGCGGCTACCGGGTGTTCGAGGTCTCCGCCGCCTCCCGCAAGGGCCTGCGCGAGCTGAACTTCGCGCTGGCGCAGATCGTCGCCGAGGCGCGCGCCGCCAAGCCGGTCGAGGAGTCGACCCGGATCGTGCTGCGGCCCAAGGCCGTTGACGACGAGGGCTTCACCATCACCGAGGAGGACGGCGCCTACCGCATCCGCGGCACCAAGCCGGAGCGTTGGGTCCGCCAGACCGACTTCTCCAACGACGAGGCCGTCGGCTACCTCGCCGACCGGCTGGCCCGCCTCGGCGTCGAGGACAAGCTGTGGAAGGTCGGGGCGCACGAGGGCGACACCGTCATCATCGGCCCGGACGAGAACGCCGTCGTCTTCGACTGGGAGCCGACCATGGCCGCCGGCGCCGAGATGCTCGGCCGCCGCGGTGAGGACCACCGCCTGGAGAGCCCGCGCCCGGCGGTCGACCGCCGCCGCGAGAAGCAGAAGGGCCGGGACGCGGCCGAGGCCGAGTTCCTCGCCTTCGAGGCGCTCTCCAGCACCCGCCCGGCCGCCATCGACGAGGGCGACGACGAGGAGTGACCCGGCCGGCGGGACGCGTCCCGAGCCGGCCTGGGCGAACGGCCCCCACCACCCTCCGGGGCGGTGGGGGCCGTTCGCGTGTCCGGCCCCCGTTCGGAACCGACGGGACGTCACTTTCGTCGGGCCCACGGTCAGGGACCGTACCGGCCCCGGCCCGCCGGCCGTCCGGACCGGCGATCCGGCCGTGGCGGCGCCGTGGCCGGGGCGGGTCCGGACGGTGAAACACCCTGCGGGCGACCTGCGCGGATCGCGTAGATTTCGGGGGTGACGGCCGGGCCCGGCCCGCCGCACCCGCACCACACCGGAAGGGCGTACAGCGAGATGAGCGAGGACTCACTGCGCGAGGAGGTGCTGACCGCCCGGCGGATCGTCGTCAAGGTCGGCTCCTCCTCCCTCACCACGGCGGCCGGCGGCCTGGACGCCGACCGGGTCGACGCCCTGGTCGACGCGCTCGCCAAGGTGCGCAGCCGCCCGGACGCACCCGAGGTCGTCCTCGTCTCCTCCGGCGCCATCGCCGCCGGCCTGGCCCCGCTCGGCCTGGACAAGCGGCCCAAGGACCTGGCCCGTCAGCAGGCCGCCGCCAGCGTCGGCCAGGGCCTGCTGGTCGCCCGCTACACCGCCTCCTTCGCCCGGTACGGCATCCGGGTCGGCCAGGTGCTGCTCACCGCCGAGGACGCCAGCCGGCGCGCCCACTACCGCAACGCCTACCGCACCCTCGACCAGCTGCTGGCGATGGGCGCGATGCCGATCGTCAACGAGAACGACACCGTCGCCACCGCCGAAATCAAGTTCGGGGACAACGACCGGTTGGCCGCGCTGGTCGCCCACCTGGTCCGGGCCGACCTGCTCGTGCTGCTCTCCGACGTGGACGGCCTCTACGACGGCGACCCGGCCCGGCCCGGCACCAGCCGGATCGACCAGGTGAGCGGCCCGCACGACCTCGACGGCGTCGAGATCGGCAGCGCGGGCAAGGCCGGCGTCGGCACCGGCGGCATGGTCACCAAGGTCGAGGCGGCCCGGATCGCCACCGGCGCGGGCATCCCGGTGGTGCTCACCGCCGCCAGCCAGGCCGCCGACGCGCTGGCCGGACGGCGCACCGGCACCCTGTTCCTGCGCACCGGCAGCCGCACCTCCGACCGGATGCTCTGGCTGGCCCACGCGAGCAGCCCGCGCGGCGCCCTGCACCTCGACGCGGGCGCCGTCACGGCCGTCGTCTCCGGCGGCGCCTCGCTGCTGCCCGCCGGGGTCACCAAGGTGGACGGGGAGTTCACGGCGGGTGATCCGGTGGACCTTCTTGCCGAAAACGGCCACATCGTGGCTCGCGGACTGGTCAACTTTGATGCGAGGGAGTTGCCCCGCCTGCTCGGCCGGTCCACCCGCGACCTGGCCCAGGAGTTCGGCGCCGCGTACGAGCGTGAGGTCGTCCACCGCGACGACCTGGTCGTTCTGCGCGGCTGACCGGCCGGTGTGCCGGTACCGGCCGATCGGCAGAGCGCGGTGGGCGGGCCGCTCCGCACGGGGAGTGGCCCGGCCGCGGGCGAGGAGCGGTGCAGCCGTACCGGTCGGCCGCGGGCCGGCGGGTCCGGTGCGGGGGACGACACGACATCGCCGAACAGGAGGCCGCCGGTGGAACGCAGAAGCGAGGCAACGCTGACCGCAGGGACGGCGGGCCGGCGGCTGACCAGCATCGACGGCGGACGCGGGGACGGACCCGCCGAGCCGGCCGGTCCGCCGCCGCAGGGGCCCGGCGGGATGCGCAGGCCGCGGTCGCAGCACGCGGACCCGGGGGAGCCGCCCACCGTGCCCGAGCAGGCCCGGCTCTGGCACGTGGTGCTGAGCGTGTCCGGGCAGGTCACCCCGCTGTCCTCGCTGCGGGCCTCGCTGGAGCGGCTGGCGCACGACCACTCGTTCTTCCTCACCGCCCGCTACGCCGCCGACCACGCCGAGATCCGGTACTGGGAGCAGGCCCGGGACCTGCACGACGCGGCGGCGATAGCGCTGCGGCTGTGGGGCGAGCACAAGGTCACCGCGAACCTGCCGCCGTGGGAGATCGTCGGCCTGGAGGTGGTCGACCGGGCGACGTACCACAAGCGGGTGGCGGAGGGCTTCGGCGATCCGCCGCCGCACCTGGGCGGGGTGCACCCGTACTGAGGGGGACGCCCCCGGGCGCGGTCCCCGGAATGAGGCCCGGAGACGGGTGAGCCACAGGGGAGAACCGTCCCGCCAGGCCGTCTCACCGGGCGAAATGGCCGCTCGGCGGGCCCTGCGCAGTCGCTACCCTTGGCGCATGAGCAGCGACCTCGCCACCGCCGACAGCCCCGTCCTCGCCGTAGCGCGCCGAGCCCGGGAGGCCGCCGCCGCGCTCGCCCCGCTGCCGCGCAGGGCGAAGGACGCCGCGCTGCTGGCGATCGCGGACGCCCTGGTGGCCCGCAGCGCCGAGATCACCGCCGCCAACGCCGAGGACGTGGCCCGCGCCCGCGCGGCCGGCACCGCCGAGTCGGTGATCGACCGGCTGAGCCTCGACCACGAGCGGATCGCCGCGATCGCCTCCGACGTGCGCGACGTCGTCGGCCTGCCCGACCCGGTCGGCGAGGTGCTGCGCGGCTACACCCTGCCCAACGGCCTGGACGTGCGCCAGGTGCGGGTGCCGCTCGGCGTGGTCGGCATCATCTACGAGGCCCGGCCGAACGTCACGGTGGACGCCGCCGCGCTCTGCCTCAAGTCCGGCAACGCCGTGCTGCTGCGCGGCTCGGCCTCCGCCTACCGCTCCAACACCGCGCTGGTCGCCGTCCTGCGGGACGCGGTCGCCGCGGCCGGGCTGCCCGCCGACGCCGTCCAGCTCGTCCCGGGCGAGAGCCGGGACTCCGTCCAGGAGCTGATGCGGGCCCGCGGCCTGGTCGACGTGCTGATCCCGCGCGGCGGGGCCTCGCTGATCCGCACGGTGGTCGAGGGCTCGACCGTGCCCGTGATCGAGACCGGCACCGGCAACTGCCACGTCTACGTGGACGCTCAGACCGACCTGGCGATGGCCGTCGGCATCCTGCTGAACTCCAAGGCGCAGCGGGTCAGCGTCTGCAACGCGGCCGAGACGCTGCTCGTCCACCAGGACGTCGCGGACGCCTTCCTGCCGCTCGCGCTGGCCGCCCTCGCCGAGGCCGGGGTGACCGTGCACGGCGACGACGCGGTGCTCAAGGCCGCCGAGGGCGGCGCCGCCACCGTGGTGCCCGCCACCGACGAGGACTGGGGCGCGGAGTACCTGTCCTACGACCTGGCCGCGGCCGTGGTGCCCTCGCTGGACGCCGCCGTCGAGCACATCCGCCGCTGGTCCTCCGGCCACACCGAGGCGATCGTCACCACCTCGCAGGCCGCCGCCCGGCGCTTCACCCGGCTGGTCGACTCGACCACGGTGGCCGTCAACGCCTCCACCCGCTTCACCGACGGCGCCGAGTTCGGCTTCGGCGCGGAGATCGGCATCTCCACCCAGAAGCTGCACGCCCGCGGCCCGATGGGCCTGCCCGAGCTGACCAGCACCAAGTACATCGTCACTGGTGACGGGCACGTGCGCGGCGAGGCGACGCAGACCGTGGGCGGGGACGCGGACGTGCGCTGAGCGCGGCCCGCGCGGCGGGCCGGCCGGGCCCCGGGGCGGTCCGCGGCGGCCCGCGTCACACGTGTGACGGACCAACTGCGATGAGCCACAGACAAATCGGCCGCCCGGTAATACGCTGAAGCCGTGGCTGACGATGTGGGGGGCTCGCCGTACCCCGACGGCGCCGACCACGGTGGTGCGGACGACGAGTTCGCCACCGTGGTCTTCGATGAGGCCTTCGTCCGGTCCGCCGCCGTGCACGAGCCGACGGCCAAGGAGCGGCAGCTCGCCGCCGCCGAGGCCCGGTTCGAGCCGGACACCGCGGGCCCGGTCTGGGGCTATGACGTCACCGCCGGGGACGGGCTGCCGCTGGAGCTGCGCCCGCACCCGAGCGGACTCGACGACGACCACCTGTACTCCGATCCCTGGTCGGGCCCCGGCCGGGCGCCCGGCCGCCCGGGCCGCCGCCGACGCGGCTACGACCCGGCGCGCGGGCGCGGGCGGTACGTGGCCCAGCAGCGTTGGCACCGGCCGGTGGCCTGGGTGCTCGCCGTGATCATGGGCGTGAGCCTGGTGGCCGTCGCGGTCGCGGCGATCTACCAGGGCGTGGGCGGCTCCTCCGGCGCGCCCCGGCGCCCGGAGTCCGGCAGCAGCAGCCCCGGGACCGACCCGAGGCCCGCGCCCGCCGAGCCGTCGCTCGTGGTCACGGCACCTGCGGGGTGACGTCGTAGGGCGTGGCGCAGGGGTGGTGCGCGCCGGGGCGGGCGGTTGCGGGGCGTTCCCGGGAATCTGCGGTCGCACCCTCGTGGAGGGGCGACGGCGCGCCTTACCCTGGTGTCATGGGTGACCCGCGAGAGCCTCCTGAGGGTGCGCCCGACGGTGGTTCCGGCAATGAGGACGAGTACCGGTCCGTCGTCTTCGACGAATCCTTCGTCCGGGCTGCCCGGATCCAGGAGCTGTCCGCCCGGGAGCGGCTGGCCGGGTCCTTCGGCCGGGCCACCCGCCCGCGGGTGCGGTTCGGCCCGCTGGGCAGCGTGCCGCGGCAGGCGCTCGCGCTGCTGCTGCTCGTGCTGCTGGCCTTCGGGGCCGCGGTGTACTTCGGGGTCAGCTCGCCGAACCGGATCTCGGCCCGGCCCGAGGGCAGCCAACTGACCGTCAGCCTGGTCGCGTTGACCCCGGCCTCGGTGGTCCGGCCGGTCGCCGACCCGGCCAACCCGTTCGCCGCGCTGCCGGTCGGGTACAGCGACGGGGCGATCGGACTGGGCACCCCGACCGGGGCCGCCACCGAGCACTTCAGCCGGGTCGAGGTGACCAAGGCGCTCGACACCGTCCAGCGCTACCTGGTGGCCTCCTCGCTGGCCCCGGCCACCCTCGTCCAGGGCGCGACCGCCGACGTGCGGGCCTTCGTCACCCCCGGGGAGCAGGCCCAGTTCGACACCAGCGTGACCCAGCCGGTCGACGACCGGCACCACGCGCTGACCGGCTGGCTGGTGCGCTTCGACCCGGCGCAGGTCGCGCTGGCCGCCGACACCGTGAAGGTGACCGGCGCGATGCGGATCGACGAGGCCGACGGCGGCACGCTGCAGATCACCACCGACCACACCTTCGTCTACGCGCTGAAGCCGGCCGGAGCCGCGGCCGGTGCGCCGGTGACCCTGGAGACCGTCCGGCGGCAGCTGACCTTCCAGTTCGACCGGGTCGACCTGGCCTCGGCCCAGCTGCGGCTGGTGGACTCGGTGGTCCAGGCCGGGCCGGAGCCCTGCACCACCTCGATGGCCGGCTTCCTCCAGCCGGTGCTGGCCACCCCGCAGGGCACCCGGGTCCCGCCGCCGGCGCCGATCGACCCGGGCAACCACGCGCAGCCGGCCTGGCAGGTGTGCGGGGTGCTCGCGCCTTAGTCAGGTCCTGTCCGGGGCGCCGGCGGCGAGCGGGAGGCGGACCACCGCGCGGGCGCCCGGGCCGGGCGACGGCGGGTCGGTGAAGGCGGCGGTGCCGTGGACGCCGCGGGCGATCGAGCGGACCAGGGCGAGGCCCAGGCCGGCGCCGCCGGCGTCGCGGGAGCGGGCGTCGTCCAGCCGGACGAACCGGTCGAAGACCCGCTCCCGGTCCTCCGGCGGGATGCCCGGGCCGTCGTCCGTGACGGTCAGCACGGCGTGCCCGTCCTCGACGGTCACCGAGACGGCGACGGCGGTGCGGGCGTGCCGGGCGGCGTTGTCGAGCAGGTTGCGCACCAGCCGGCCCAGCCGCAGTTCGCTGCCCGGGACGGGTGCGGGCTCCAGGGAGACGGCCAGGAAGGCGGGCCCGCCGGAGGGCAGGTGGGTGCGTTCGCCGAGCTGCTCGCCGACCAGGTCGGCGAGGTCCACCGGCTCGCCGCCGAGCGGCCCGGTGGGCTCCTCGACGGCGGCGAGCAGCAGCAGGTCGTCGGTGAGCAGTTGCAGCCGCTCGGTGTCGGTGAGCGCGTCGCGCACCACCTGCGGCCACTCCACGCCCGCCGGGTGGGCCAGCGGCACCTCCAGCGAGTTGCGCAGTGCGGCCAGTGGGCTGCGCAGCTCGTGCGAGGCGTCCGAGACCAGTCGGCGCTGCTCGTCGATCGCGTGTTCCAGGCGGCCGAGCGTGGTGTTGGTGGTCTCGGCCAGCCGCGCGATGGCGTCCCGCGAGGGCGGCACCGGGACGCGCTCGTGGAAGGCGCCGGCGCCGATCCGGGCCATGCCCCGGCGGATCGACTCCACCGGGCGCAGCGCCAGGCCGGTGACCAGCCAGGCGATCAGGGCGGTGAACAGGGTCGCGGCGGGCAGCACGTAGCGCAGCAGGATGCCGGTGGTCCGGTCCTCGGCCTGGTCGGCGGCGGTGGGATTGACCAGCAGGTAGACGGTGACGCGCTGGGCCGGCAGGCCCGCGATGCCGGTGTACTTCTCCAGCGCCTCCGAGGACGCCTGGTCGGTGATCCGCTTGAGCAGGGTGACGTCCCGGTCGGTGAGGTCGGGGCCGCTCCGCGGCGGGTGCCACAGCCGGGTGTGGACGGGCAGGTGGATCCGGATCCGGTCGGTGCGGCCCGGTGTGGCGTTCTGGGGGTAGGACGGCATCTTGGCGAAGGGTTCGACCGGCAGACCGGCGTACTCCTCCAGCAGGGTGCTGGCCTGGACCCAGGAGGCGTTCGTGCGGGTGTCGTTCCAGACGCGGCCGGCGTCCCAGGGGCGGACCGGGAACGCCAGCCGTCCGTCCGCCAGGACCAGGACGAAGGACTCCTGCAGGGATTCGACCCAGGTCTGTGAACCGCCGGGTATGTCGTGGGTGACGAGTTGGATGCTGCGCTCGGCCTGCTTCTCGGTGACGGCCGTCCACTGGTCGTGGACCGCGCCGCCGACCCAGAGGCTGGCCACCGAGAAGGCCAGCACCGAGGCGAGGGCCGCGCCGAGGGCGGCGCGGATGCGGAGCGAGGAGCGGTGCCAGGGGCGCAGCAGCGGGCGGAGGCGGTCAGCGCGCATCGGGCACCAGCCGGTATCCGGCGCCGCGCACCGTCTCGATCCGGCAGCCGATGCCGGGCACGTCCAGTTTCCGCCGCAGGGCCGCGATGTAGACCTCGACGATGTTCACGTCGCCCCGGAAGGCGGCGTCCCAGACGGTGTCCAGGATGCCGCCCTTGGGGATCACCTCGCCGGGTCGGTGGGCCAGGCACTCCAGCACGGCGAACTCCTTGGTGGTGAGCCGGACCTGTCGGTCGGCGGCGGTGCAGCGGCGGGCCGCCGGGTCGATCCGCAGCGCGCCGACCGCGAGCACCGGTGGGCGGGCGACGGCGCCGCGGCGCAGCAGGGCGCGCAGCCGGGCGGTGAGCACGACGTAGGAGAACGGTTTGCTGAGGAAGTCGTCGGCGCCGCAGTCCAGCGCCTCGGCCTCGTCGTACTCGCCGTTCTTCGCGGTGAGCATCAGAATCGGTACGGAATTCCCGGCGCCGCGCAGTTCGCGGCAGACCTTGAAGCCGTTGAGGCCGGGCAGCATCAGATCGAGCACGATCACCGAATATGGCTCGACGAGGGCGAGTTCGAGCCCCTGGACGCCGTCGGCCGCCAGGTCGACCGCGTATCCCTCGGCCGCCAGTCCCTGTCTCAGGGACTGCGCGAGCCGCTCCTCGTCCTCGACGATCAGTAGCCGCATGACGCCCATCCTTGGTGGAATTCAGTTTTCCCGCAACGGCCATGACCGGCTTGCCCGGGATATCCGAACTGAAGTTTTCCTCAGCTTTCCTCAGTTTCCCTTCAGTGCGGAATTCCTAGCGTCCGGACCATGGATTTCCGACGTGTGCTGCCGTGGTCGGTGGCCGCCCTGTTCGCCCCGCTGTACGCGGCGGTCTCGCTCACCCGGCACGCCCGGTTGGAGAGTTCGGGTTTCGACTTGGGCATCTTCGAGGAGGCGGTGCGCGCCTACTCCCGGCTCGAAGCACCGGTGGTCGCGCTGAAGGGTACGGGCTTCAACCTCCTGGGCGACCACTTCAGCCCGGTGCTGGCGGTGCTGGCGCCGTTCTACCGGCTCTGGCCGGGCCCCGGCACGCTGCTGGTGGCGCAGGCGGTGCTGGTGGCGCTGTCCGCGGTGCCGGTGACGGCGTACGCGGTGCGGGTGCTGGGGCCGGCGGGCGGGGCGGTCGCCGGGGTCGCGTACGGGCTGTCGGCGGGGTTGCAGAGTGCGGTGGCGTTCGACTTCCACGAGGTGGCCTTCGCGGTGCCGCTCGCGGCGGCCGCGGTGGTGGCGCTGGCCCGGGAGCGGTACGGCCCGGCGGTGGCGTGGGCGCTGCCGCTGCTGCTGGTCAAGGAGGACCAGGCGCTGCTGGTCGCGGCGGTCGGCGGCTACGTGTGGTGGCGCGGGCGGCGCCGGCTGGGGGCGGTCACCGTGCTGGTGGCGGTGGCGGCCGGGCTGCTGGTCACCCTGGTGGTGATCCCGGCGGTGAACCCGGGCGGCGAGTACACGTACGCGCACATGGGGGAGTTCGACGGCGGGAACCCGGTGGTCCGGCTGCTGTTCCCGGAGGTCAAGGCGCTGACCGTCCTGCTGCTGCTGGCGCCGACGCTGCTGCTGGCGCTGCGCTCGCCGCTGGTGCTGCTGGCGGGCGTGCTGCTGGCGGCCCGGTTCTGGGTGGTCAATCCGGCGTTCTGGCGCACCGGGCAGCACTACGACGCGGTGCTGGTGCCGCTGCTGTGCACGGCGGGGCTGCACGGGGTGGGCCTGCTGTTGCCCCGGCTGCCCCGGCTGGGCCGGCTGGGCCGGGGGCTGCCGGTGGCGGCGGGGATGCTCGCCGTCACGGTGGCGCTGACCGCGACCGGCCCGGTGGCGGGCGTGCTGTCGGGGGAGGCCCGGCGGGGCGACGGGCGGGCGGCGCAGGTGCGCCGGGTGCTGGCGGTCGTCCCGGACGGCGCCCGGGTGGCCGCCGCCAACCGCCTGGCGCCGCAGCTGACCGGGCGCTGCGCGGTGTCGCTGTTCCCGTACCTGACGCCGCCGGGCGGGGTGGGCGGGCCGGGCGGCTGGGGGCGGCCGGTGGCGGAGTGGGTGGCGGTGCTGGAGGAGCCGGACGCCTTCCCGGTGCCGGTGGCGGAGCAGCGGCGGTTCCTGGCCGGCCTGGTCGACGGCGGCGGGTACCGGCGGGTGGCGGACGGGGCGGGGGTGGCGGTGTACCACTGGCAGCCGGGGTAGGCCCCGGCAGGCCGACGGCCGGTGACCCCGGGCGGGGGCGCACCGGCCGTCGGCGCGGGTGCGGCGGGTCAGCCGTCGGTGCGCTCGCCCCGGTCGGTGCGGCCGTCCTCGCGGGTGGCGGAGCCGCCGCGGGAGCCGCCGGTGAACGTGTCGGCGAAGGTGTCGCGGAGCTTGCCGCCGACGGTCGCGGCGCCGCCGGCCACGTCGCGGATCAGGCCCATCAGCGGGTCCTTGCTCTCCTTCACCGAGGTCGTGTAGTGGTCGGCGGCGGCCTTCCACTGCTCGCCGACCGAGGTGTCCGGGTCGTCCGTGCGACGCGGGTAGGCGCCGGCCAGGATCGAGCGGTACTCGTCGCTCTCCGCCCACTTCTTCAGCTGGGCGACCCGTACCACCGCGAACGGGTGGCTCTGCGGCAGCAGTTGGAGCAGCTTGAGCACGCCGTCGCGCAGGTCGCCGGCCTTGTCGTACTCCTCGGCCTGCTCCAGGAAGGCGTCGACGTTCAGTTCGGCCAGGTTGTGCCCGCCGGCCAGTTTCATCAGGGCGCGCATGGACGCCTGGACGTCCTGCCCGGCGAGCAGGCCGGCCCGGTCGCTGGACAGCTCCGCCTTGCGGAACCACTCCTTGAGCGCGGTGACGATCGCCATGATCGCCAGGTTGCCGAGCGGCACCCAGGCGACCCGGGTGGCGATGTTGGTGAGGATCATCAGCATCGTCCGGTAGACCGCGTGGCCGGACATCGCGTGGCCGACCTCGTGGCCGATGACCGAGCGCAGCTCCTCCTCGTCGAGCAGCTCGATCAGGCCGCTGGTGATCACGATGATCGGGGTGTCGATGCCGATGCAGTACGCGTTGACCGTCGGGTCCTGGGTGACGTACAGGTCCGGGACCTGCTCCAGGTCGAGCACGCAGGCGGCGTCGCGCACCATGTCGTACAGCTCGGGGAACTGGCGCTCGGAGGTCTTCACGGCGGTGGCCAGGAACATCAGCCGGATCGAGCGCTCGGACACCAGCCCGGCGAGCTTCCTCAGGACGTCGTCGAAGCCGGTGAGCTTGCGCAGGGCGACCAGGGCGGAACGGTCCGCGGGGTGCTCCCAGGCGCGGGTGGAGATGTCGGGGAAGCGCTGACGGCGCCGGCTCGGGGTCTTCGCGGTCGGGTCGGTCATGGTCTGAGTACCTCCTGGTCGACGGCGGCCCCGGCCCGGCGGCCGGCCCCCGCTGGTCTACGCCTGCAACGACTGTCCTTGCAACGTCCGCGGTTGCGTACTCGTCCCCGCGGCCAGCGTACGCGCGGGCCGGGCCACGCCGCAGGGGCCGGTGGGCGCCGCCGGTGTGAGGCCGGTCTACCCTGAATGCCCTGGAGAACCGAGACCGGCCCCGGCCCCGGTACCGAGCAGTTCGAGGAGCCCCGCAGATGTCCACCGACGCGCTTGTCAGCCTGGCCGCGCCCATCTCCAACGAGGCCGGCCCGGGCCTGTTCCTGCGGATCATCGTGGTGGCGTCGTTCGTCGGCGTCGGCCTGCTGGTCTGGATCATGGCGCGGGCCTTCCGCGGCAACTGAGCACCGCCGCCCCGGTTCAGGCTCACGCCCGGTCAGCGGCGGTGGGCCGCCGAGCGGTTGTCGGGTAAGCCCCCGTACGATGACAGGTGGGCCTTCACCGGCCCGGAAGAACCCCTGGTCCGTTCACCCGAGCCGAGAAGGTCCCGCCGACCATGAACACTGCCGCCGCACTCCCCGTCCTGAACCTGCTCGCCGAGAGCGAGGGGGGCAACCACGAGAGCCTGAACCCGTACCTGACGGGTGGCGCCGCACTGTTCATCCTGGCGCTCCTGCTCTTCGTGACCACCCGCTTCAACCGGGACCGCTGAGCCGCCTCCCGGGGCCGCTCGGGGAGCGTCCGGCGTACCGGCCGGCCGCTCCCTCACGCGTCTTCGGACAACCCCCACCCGGGCGTTCCCGCACCGTAACGGGCGTCGCGTAAGGTGTGGCGGCATGGGAGAGCAGGCCGGGAATCCCGGCGGACCGGAACCGGTGAAGAAGCGCCTCGGGGTGATGGGCGGCACCTTCGACCCGATCCACCACGGCCACCTGGTCGCCGCCAGCGAGGTGGCGAGCGCGTTCCACCTGGACGAGGTGATCTTCGTGCCGACCGGGCAGCCGTGGCAGAAGAGCGATCGCCACGTCACCCCGGCCGAGGACCGCTACCTGATGACGGTCATCGCCACCGCCGAGAACCCGCAGTTCTCGGTCAGCCGGATCGACATCGACCGCGAGGGGCCGACGTACACCGTCGACACCCTGCGCGACCTGCGCTCCCAGCACCCGGACGCCGACCTCTTCTTCATCACCGGCGCCGACGCGCTCGCCCAGATCCTCTCCTGGCGCGACTCCGACGAGCTCTTCTCGCTCGCGCACTTCATCGGGTGCACCCGCCCGGGACACACCCTGTCGGACGCCGGGCTCCCGGTGGGCGGGGTCTCCCTGGTCGAGGTCCCCGCGCTGGCCATCTCCTCCACGGACTGCCGCAACCGGGTCGCCAAGGGCGAACCGGTCTGGTACCTCGTCCCGGACGGCGTGGTCCGCTACATCGACAAGCGGGCGCTCTACGCGCCGCACCGGACCTGACCAGGAGCGGGCGTGACCGAGCGAAGCGGCGGAGGCCAGCGGCACCAGCAGCAGCCGGAGGACTGGTCGACCGGGCAGTACCAGCAGTACCAGGGTTACCAGCAGCAGCCTGAACAACCTCCGCAGCAGCAGTACGACCAGCAGCAGTACGACCAGTACGGGCAGCCGGTGTACGCGGCGGACCCGTACGGCGGCTACCAGGAGCAGCAGCCCTACCAGGCGCACCAGCAGCCCCCGCAGCAGTACGACCAGCAGTACGACCAGTACGGGCAGCCCGTGCAGGCGTACCAGCAGCAGGGGGGCTACGGCTACCAGGACCCGGCGTACGGCGGATGGGGGTCGTCCGGGCCGGAGGCCGGGGGCGGCTACCAGCAGCAGGCCTACCCGGCCGCGCCTGCGGCGGGTGCACAGGCGGCGGTCGAGCCCGAGGCCGTCGTCGCGCCCGCGCCCGTCGCCCCCGCGCCGCCGCGCCCGCGCGTGCCCCGGCCCGCCGCCGAGGCGGCGGGCGCCAAGCCCGAGCCGCCGTCCGAACTGGTCGGCGGGGCCCGGGCCGGGAAGTCCGGCGGCAAGGCCGCCAAGGACGACTACCCCACGGACGAGTTCACCTTCGTCGACGAGGAGGGGGAGGAGTCCGAGGACGTCATCGACTGGCTGAAGTTCGCCGAGTCCCGCAGCGAGGTGCGCGCCGAGCGCCGCCGCCGGCTGCGCAACCGGCTGATCGGCCTCGGCGTGGTGGTGGCGCTCGCGGCGGCCGGCACCGGCGGCTACCTCTGGTTCACCGGCGACAAGCAGACCGCGGCGAACGCGGCCGGTCCGCGCCAGGTCAACGTGGTCCACCTGCGCGACCTCCAGGGCAAGGTCTCCAGCGCGCTGCTGGTCAACGACTCCACCGGGAAGAAGGGCACCGTGCTCCTGCTGCCCGACACCCTGCGGCTGCCCGGCCCCGGCGACCCGCCGGTCACCACCGTCGGCCAGGCCATGGACAGCATCGGCGCCTCCGCGACCCGCGACGGCCTGTCCACCGTGCTCGGCGCCCCGGTCGCGGGCACCTGGCGGCTGGACACCCCCTACCTGGAGATGCTGGTCTCCCAGCTCGGCGGCGTCCGGGTGGACACCAACGCGGAGACCCACGAGGGCGGAAAGCCGGACGGCAAGCTGCTGTCCGCGGCCGGCAAGAACACCCTGCTGAACGGGAAGGCCGCGGTCGCCTACGCCACCCTCCAGGCGTCCGGCGAGAACCGGGACGCCCAACTGGCCCGGTTCGGACAGGTGATGGACGCGGTGGTGCGCGCCATGCCCACCGAGTTCAAGGACGCCAAGGACGACGTGCACCGGATGAACGCGGTGCTCGACCCCTCGCTGCCCGAGGACGCCCTCGCCGGGGTGCTCGCCCAGCTCGCCCAGCAGGCGAAGGACGGCCACCTCGGCACCACCGCGCTGACCGTCAAACCGGACGGCGGCCTGGACGACGCCACCGCCGGCAAGCAGGTCAAGGACGTGCTCGGCGGCACCGTGAAGTCCGCGGCCTCCGCCGACGCCCCCGCCCGGGTCTCGCTCCAGGACGCCACCGGCAACGACCAGGCGGCGGCCGCCGCACAGGTCCAGATCGTGAACTCCGGCCTGACCTTCCTGCCCGGCGGCTCCAAGACCGCCGTGCAGGCCGCCAGTGAGATCCGCTACACCGACGACGCCCGGCAGGCCGCGGCGAAGTCGCTGGCGATCAGCCTCGGACTGCCGGACACGGCGGTGAAGAAGGTCGGCGACGCCCAGAACGCGGACCTGGTGGTCGTGCTCGGCAAGGACTACCAGCCGCCGAAGAGCCAGTAGGCCGCGGCCTCCGGCCCGGGCGGCCCCGGAAAAGCGTTCCGGGGCCGCCCGGGCGGCGTGAGATCCTGGAAGGCGACCCCCGGCCAGGAGCCGGGGGTCGCCCCCAAGCCGCCGAGCCGGAAGAACACCGTGACCGTCACCGACCACAGCCAGCAGCTCATCACCGTCGCCGCGCAGGCGGCGGCCGACAAGCTCGCGCACAACATCATCGCCTTCGACGTCAGCGAGGTGCTGTCGATCACCGACGCCTTCCTGATCGCCTCCGCCAACAACGACCGCCAGGTCCGGTCGATCGCCGAGGAGATCGAGGACCAGCTGCGCGAGCAGCTGGACATCAAGCCGGTGCGCCGCGAGGGCGAGCGCGACGGCCGCTGGATCCTGCTCGACTACCTGGACATCGTCGTGCACGTCCAGCACTCCGAGGAGCGCTCCTTCTACTCGCTGGACCGCCTCTGGAAGGACTGCCCCGAGCTGCCGCTGCCCGAGGACGCCCTGGCCACGCGCAACCGGCCCGACGCCCACACCGACGAGGCCGGCAACGTCGTCGCCCCGGCCGACGACTTCGGCAAGCCCGAGGACCTGCACTGAGCCGGGACGGGCGGGGGCCGCGCGTCGTCTTCTGGCGCCACGGCCAGACCTCGTGGAACCTGGAGTCCCGCTTCCAGGGCACCACGGACATCGAACTGACCGGTCAGGGCGTCCTCCAGGCCCAGCGGGCGGCCCGGCTGCTCTCCGGCCTGCGCCCCGACCTGCTGATCTCCTCCGACCTCACCCGGGCCAAGCGCACGGCCGAGGAACTGGCCAAGGTCACCGGCCTCGACGTGCAGCACCACGAGGGCCTGCGGGAGACCTACGCGGGCTCCTGGCAGGGCCTGACCAACGCCGAGATCCGCGACCGCTTCCCGGAGGAGTACGCGGCCTGGGCGGCCGGCGAGCCGGTGCGGCGCGGCGGCGGCGAACTGGCCACCGAGGTCGCCGACCGCTCGGTGCCGGTCGTGCTGGAGGCCGTCGACAAGCTGCCGGAGGACGGGACGCTGGTGGTGGTCAGCCACGGCGGCACCATCCGCACCATGCTCGGGCGGCTGCTGGACCTGGATCCGGTCCAGTGGGAGTGCTTCGGCGGGCTGTCCAACTGCTGCTGGTCGGTGCTCGGGCAGGGCGCGCGCGGCTGGCGCCTGCTGGAGCACAACGCGGGCACGCTCCCGCAGCCGGTCATCGGCGACGACACCTGAGCGACGGGCGCGTCGCGGGGTGGGGTGGGGCGGGGCTGGGTTGCGGGCTCGCAGGGGCTTGCCGGGGCTTGCCGGGGGCTCGCCAGGGGCGTGCAGGGGCTTCGCAGGGGGCTTGCAGGGGCTCCGCGGGGGCGGATTTCGCAGTTCCGGGCCTGACCAGCTAGAGTTTTCCTCGTTCGCAGGGAAGGAACGCGGCCCGGAAGGGAAGCGGGAGATCCGACGACTGCGGGGCTATAGCTCAGTTGGTAGAGCGCTTGCATGGCATGCAAGAGGTCTGGGGTTCAATTCCCCATAGCTCCACTCCGCACCAGCGCTCCTGTTCGATCAGGAGCACCCGTGTCGCGGGGCTGTAGCTCAGTTGGTAGAGCGCTTGCATGGCATGCAAGAGGTCCGGGGTTCAATTCCCCGTAGCTCCACAGCAGTTGAGGGGCCGTCACCCACCGGGTGGCGGCCTCTCGCGTTGCCGGGCCGCCTCCGAGGCGGGGCGCGGGCGGCAGTGCGGGGCTTGGAGTGGGGGCGGCAGTGCGGGGCCCGGGGTGGGGGAGCGCGGGCTCCGGGGAGGGCGAGCGCGGGCCTGAGGGAGTGGGAACGCGGGCCCCCGGGAACGGATTCGTGGAGCACCCCCGGGACCGTGTAAAGTAGTCGATGTCGCCGAGGGAAACCGGACGGAAACGGTCGAAAGCCCCCGGTGACATCGCAGGTCAAGGGGCTGTAGCTCAGTTGGTAGAGCGCTTGCATGGCATGCAAGAGGTCCGGGGTTCAATTCCCCGTAGCTCCACAGCAGTCGAGGGCCGCCTCCCGAAATGGGGGGCGGCCCTTCGGCGTTCTGCGCATGCCACCGGCGGAACGGCGGGAAAGACCGCTACCGTCGTTCCATGGCCGATCTGGAGAGAAGGCGGAACGAGGAACTGGCCCGGATACTGCACCAGCTCGGCTGGAGTCCGGAACGGCTCGCCCGCGAGGTGAGCCTCGCCCTGCCGCCAGGCCTGGCCATCAGCTCCACCGCCCCCTACAAGTGGCGCGACCGCGGCATGGTGCCTCGCAGCCCGCACGACCAGACCGTCTGCGAAGTGCTCAGCCGCACCCTCGGCATCGCCGTCACCTACGAACAGCTCTGGGGCCGGATGGGCGGCCACCGCGGCGCCAAGATCCTCTCGCCCCGGCTGCTCACCGACCCGTGGACCGCCGACACCGCCCAGACCGCGCTGCGCGAGGCCGCCACCGACGCCGGGCCCGTCCGCCTCACCGACCTCTTCCGCGGCGCCGACCTCGACCAGGCCGCCGAACGGCTCGCCTCCCCGCCCCCGCCCGTCGGGGGCGGCGAAGGGGCGCTGCGCATCGACCCCGGCCTCGTCGGCGACCTCGGCCTGTCCTACCGCAGCAAGCAGCGGCTCGAACGCTCCTGCGGCGGCGGACTCGTCCTCGGCCCCACCCGGGCCGAACTCGCCATGCTGGCCAAGCTGCTGGAACTCGGCGCCTACGACGAACGGGTCGGCCGCGAGCTGTACGGCACGGCCAGCCGGCTCGCCCGGCTGGCCGGCTGGGCCGCGTACGACCTCGGCCACGACGCGGCCGCCCAGCGCGCCTTCGTCGCCGCCCTGCGGGCCGCCCACGTCAGCGGCGACGCCCGGCTCGGCGTCGCCGTGCTCGGCGGCCTGGTGGTGCTCGCCACCCAGGGCGCCGGCGGACGCGGCCTGGACGCCGTCGCCGCGCTCAACACGGCCCTGGCCCGGCACGGCTCCGTACTGAGCCCCGCCGGCCGGGCCCGGCAACTCGGCCGGATCGCCCGCGCGCACGGCCGCCGGGGCGAGGCCGAGCAGGCCGAGGCCGCCGCCGCCCGGGCCTTCGCCGAACTCGACGGCGTGCCCGGCACGGAGGCGGCCCGCGCCGAACTCGCCGGGATGGTGGGGGAGGGGCGGCTGGCACTCGGCCAGCACCGGATGGCCAAGGCGCTGCTCGCCGAGGCCGTCGCCGGGCTGGGGGCCGGCCGCGGGCGGTCCAAGGCGCTGCTGATGGTCCGCCTCGCCGAGACCCACCGGCGCCTCGGCGACCAGCGGGAGGCCGCCCGCACCGCGTCGCTCGCCCGGGCGCTCGCGGCGGGCATGCAGTCCGAGCGGCTGGCGCGGGCGCTGCGCGACTTCGACGCGGCGACGCGGGCGGCGGCGTCGGCGGGGCGGTGAGGCCCGTGCGGGGGCGGGCCCGGGGCCGTCGGGCCCCGGTGGATACCCGGGAGCGCGCTGATCTGCTTGCGGTACCCTGAGCCCATGCGAACCGTGCGCCTGCTCCTTAGCCGGCCGCGCTGACCAGGACCGGTTACGCCCTCGGGCGGTGCCGGAGTCGGCGTGGCGTCCCCTCCTGCGAGGGGATTTTTTGTTTTCCGCCCCCGTTCACGGGCCGGCCGTGTGCGCGGTTCGCCAACTGACATCGATGGAGCTTGAAGGACCATGAGCGAGACGACCCCTGCGTCCGGCACGGCCGAGACCGCGACCGAGCCGTTCCGGTACAGCGCCGCGCTGGCGGCGGAGATCGAGTCCCGCTGGCAGGACCTCTGGGAGAAGGAGGGCACCTTCAACGCCCCCAACCCCGCCGGTGCGCTGGCCGACCCGGAGGCCGGTGACGTCGCCGCGAAGCCGCACAGCTTCATCATGGACATGTTCCCGTACCCCTCGGGCGCGGGCCTGCACGTCGGCCACCCGCTGGGCTACATCGCCACCGACGTCTACGCCCGCTACCAGCGGATGACCGGCCACAACGTGCTGCACACGCTGGGCTACGACGCGTTCGGCCTGCCCGCCGAGCAGTACGCGGTGCAGACCGGCACCCACCCGCGGGTCTCCACCGAGGCCAACATCGCCAACATGCGCCAGCAGCTGCGCCGGCTGGGCCTGGGCCACGACCCGCGCCGCTCGATCTCCACGATCGACCCGGAGTACTACCGCTGGACCCAGTGGATCTTCCTGCAGATCTTCAACTCCTGGTACGACGAGCAGGCCGGCGGGGCCCGGCCGATCGCCGAGCTGATCGCCCGGTTCGAGTCCGGCGCGAAGCCGACCCCGGACGGGCGCCCGTGGGCCGACCTGTCCGCCGCCGAGCGCGACGAACTGCTGGGCGAGTACCGGCTGGCGTACTCCAAGGAGGTGCCGGTCAACTGGTGCCCCGGCCTGGGCACCGTCCTGGCCAACGAGGAGGTCACCGCGGACGGCCGCTCCGAGCGCGGCAACTTCCCGGTGTTCAAGTCCAACCTGCGCCAGTGGATGATGCGCATCACCGCGTACTCCGACCGCCTGATCTCCGACCTGGACCTGCTGGACTGGCCCGAGGCCATCAAGCTGCAGCAGCGCAACTGGATCGGTCGCTCCGAGGGCGCCCGGGTCGACTTCGCCGTCGGTTCCGATGAGAAGATCACCGTCTTCACCACCCGGCCCGACACCCTGTTCGGCGCCACCTACATGGTGCTGGCCCCCGAGCACGGCCTGGTCGACTCGATCGTCCCGGCCGCCTGGCCCGTGGACGTGCCCGCCGAGTGGACCGGCGGCGCCGCCACCCCCGCCGAGGCCGTCGCCGCCTACCGGGCCACCGCCGCCGCCAAGTCGGACGTCGAGCGGCAGGTCGAGGCCAAGGTCAAGACCGGCGTCTTCACCGGCGCCTACGCCGTGAACCCGGTCAGCGGCGCGTCCGTCCCGGTGTTCATCGCCGACTACGTGCTGATGGGCTACGGCACCGGCGCCATCATGGCCGTCCCCGCCCACGACCACCGCGACTTCGCCTTCGCCCGCGCCTTCGCGCTGCCGATGCGCTGCGTCGTCCAGCCCACCGACGGGCGCGGCGAGGACCCGGCCGCCTGGGACGACGCCTTCGACACCTACGACTCCGTCATCGTCAACTCCTCCCGGGACGGGCTGACGCTGGACGGGCTGAGCGTCGTCGACGCCAAGGCCGCCGTCACCGCCTGGCTGGCCGAGCGCGGCATCGGCGAGGGCACCGTCAACTACCGCCTGCGGGACTGGCTGTTCAGCCGCCAGCGGTACTGGGGCGAGCCCTTCCCGATCGTCTACGACGAGGACGGCGTCATGCACGCCCTGCCCGAGTCGATGCTGCCGGTCGAGGTCCCCGAGGTCGAGGACTACTCGCCGCACACCTACGACCCGTACGACGCCACCTCCTCGCCGAAGACCCCGCTGTCGCGCAACGAGGCCTGGGTCAACGTCGAACTGGACCTGGGCGACGGCGTTCGCACGTACCGGCGCGAGACCAACACCATGCCCAACTGGGCGGGTTCGTGCTGGTACGAGCTGCGCTACGTCGACCCGTCGAACTCCTCGGCGGTCGTCGACCCGGCCAACGAGAAGTACTGGCTGGGCCCCACGGCCACCAAGCCGGCCGGCGGCGCCGACCTGTACGTCGGCGGTGCCGAGCACGCCGTGCTGCACCTGCTGTACGCGCGCTTCTGGCACAAGGTGCTGCACGACCTGGGCCACGTCTCGTCCGTCGAGCCGTTCCACAAGCTGTTCAACCAGGGCATGATCACCGCCGACGTCTACCGCGACGAGCGCGGCTTCCCGGTGTCCGCCGCCGAGGTCGAGGAGCGCGACGGCCAGTACTTCTGGCAGGGCGAGGCCGTCAAGCGCGAGGCCGGCAAGATGGGCAAGTCCCTGAAGAACGCCGTCGCGCCCGACGACATCGCCGACGAGTACGGCGCCGACACGCTGCGCCTGTACGAGATGTCCATGGGCCCGCTGGACGTCTCCCGCCCCTGGGACACCCGCGCCGTCGTCGGCTCGTACCGCTTCCTGCAGCGGCTGTGGCGCAACGTCGTCTCGGAGGCCACCGGTGACCTGGTCGTCACCGAGGAGGAGCCGGACGAGGCGACGCTGCGTGCCCTGCACAAGGCGATCGACGGCATCCGCGGCGACATGGCCGGGCTGCGGTTCAACACGGCCGTCGCCAAGGCGATCGAGCTGAACAACTACCTGGTCAAGCGCGGCTCCACGCCGCGCGCCGTGGCCGAGCAGCTGGTCCTGGTCGTCGCACCGCTGGCCCCGCACATCGCCGAGGAGCTGTGGCGCCGGCTGGGCCACGGCGAGTCGCTGGCGCACGCCGACTACCCGGTCGCCGACCCGGCGTACGTGGTGGACGAGACGGTGACCTGCGTGGTGCAGCTCAAGGGCAAGGTGAAGGCCCGGCTGGAGGTCGCGCCGACGATCTCGGACGCCGAGCTGGAGGCGCTGGCGCTGGCCGACCCGGCCGTCGTCGCGGCGATCGGCGAGGCGCCGGTGCGCAAGGTGATCGCGCGGGCGCCGAAGCTGGTGAACATCGTTACCGGCTGAGGCTGAGAGGCCGAGGCTCAGGTCGGTCGACTGGTAGTCGGTCGGCTGAGGCTGCTGGGGCGGGTGTCCTTCGGGACGCCCGCCCTTGCTCGTGCCCGGAGCCCCGGGAGGACCCGCGAACCCTCGGGGAGATCCCCGATCTGTCCCTGATCTCCGCCGCCCGGGCCCGTTCCGTCCGCTCCGGGCCCGATCCGGCGGCTACCGTGGAACCCTCGGCAGTACGGCCCGCGTTGGGTCCGGTGGGGGCCGAAACGGTGGCGGAAGGTGGCTCGCGATGGACGCGTTCGGCGTGATGATCGGCCTGGTCCTGCTCTTCGGGATCGCGGCGTTCGTCCTGGCCGTGGTCGGCACGGTCAAGGCGGCGAAGGCCGTAGCCACGAAGATCGGGCGGCACGAGGCCAATGCCCGGCGCGCCGTGGAGAACGCGACCCTCAAGGCGAAGACCTTCACCAAGGTCGGACCGCCCGGCCAGATCGCCGCCGTCCGGCTCGGCCTGCGCACCTCGCTCGACGGCACCCGGCAGGTGCTGGAGAGCGGCCTCCCCCAGGACGGCCAGCTCGGCGAGTCCCTCGCCCTGCTCGGCAGGCTCGACACGCACGCCGCCGAACTCGACGGCGAACTGCGGATGCTGGAGCGGGAGCCGGACACCGCGCGGATCGCGGCCAAGCTGCCGGAGCTGCGCGAGCGCGCCGAACGGATCACCCACTCCGCGGAGACCATGCGCTGGGCCGCGCAGGACCGGATGCACCGGTTCGCGGACGATGAGCTGAGCCGGCTCAGCCAGGAGTGCGAGAGCGAGGCGGGGGCGCTGCGGCACTGGGACACCTCGGGGGAGTCGTCGTCCGCGTCCTCCTCCGGTGGCTCCGCTGCCGGCGCCGGTTCCGCAGGCTCTGCTGCCGCCGCTGGCTCCGCTGCTGGCGCTGGTTCCGCTGCTGCCACTGGTTCCGCTGGCTCCTCTGGCTCCGCGTCCGCGTCTGCGGGTACGCGTTCAGGGGCGGCCTCCGGCGGTGCTGCGCGGGCTGGGCTGACGGACGGGAAGGGGCGCCCGAGCGCGGAGGAACTGCTCGGGCTCGCCGACCCGCTGGCCAAGCTGGCCCAGCGGCTGCGGAAGCCGTCGGCGGGGCCCACGGCGGGCTGAGCACCCCGCGCCGGGTGCTGCGGCCGTGTTTCGGCGGGTGCCGCGTGCTTGTTCCGGCGGCGCCCTCGGGGCCCTTCGGGGTTCGCACCCGGGCGCTGTCCTCCCGGACGAACGGGGAGTAATCTCCGCCTCATGCCCTCTGACCTCGCACTTGTCACCGACTCCACGGCCTACCTGCCGCAGGAGACCCTCGACCGGTACGGGATCACGGTGGTCCCGCTGAGCGTCGCGGTCGGTGACGCGGTCCTGTGCGAAGGCGTTGAGATCTCCCCCAAGGACGTCGCCGAGGCGCTGCGCGACAAGCAGCGGGTGACGACCTCCCGACCGAACCCCGAGGCCTTCGCCGCCGCCTATCGGGCCGCCGCCGAGGCCGGGGCGAAGGGCATCGTCTCGGTGCACATCTCCGGCGAGCTGTCCGGCACGGTGGAGGCCGCCCGGCTGGCGGCCGCCGAGGCTCCGGTACCCGTGCGGGTGGTGGACAGCCGACTGGTCGGCATGGCCCTCGGATACGCGGTGCTGGCGGCGGCCGAGGCGATCGCGGACGGGCGGGACCTGGCGGCGGCGGCCGAGGCCGCCACCCGGCGGGCGGCCGTGACCAGCGGGTTCTTCTACGTCGACACCCTGGAGCACCTGCGCAGGGGCGGCCGGATCGGGGCGGCGCGGGCGCTGCTCGGGTCGGCGCTGGCGGTCAAGCCGCTGCTGCACCTGGACGGGGGGCGGATCGAACCGCTGGAGAAGGTGCGCACCGCGTCACGGGCGATCGCGCGCTTGGAGGAGATCGCGGTCGAGCGGTCGGGGGGCGGGGAGGTCGACATCACCGTGCACCACCTGGCGGCCGAGGAACGGGCGGAGCCGCTCGCGGAGCGGCTGCGGGCCCGGGTGCCGGGGCTGCGGGAGCTGTACGTGGGCGAGGTGGGGGCGGTGATCGGCGCGCACGTCGGGCCGGGGCTGCTCGCGGTGGTCGTCGCGCCGCGCTGAGCGGGCCGGTCGCGCCGCGTCGCGGGCTCTGGTCAACTTTTCGCGGCACCGATCACTCGTGTGAGTGATCTGTTTTGTCCACAACCCCCGAGTTATCCACAGGGGTTCGGTAATTTCTGCGCACTCTGCCGAGGACTCCTACCGTCCTCGGCATGACGACCATGGGCCTGGGCGCGGCGAAGCGCCACGAGATCAACGAGACCGTCCGGCTGCGGATGGCGGCGCTGCTGCCGACCGGCGGCAGCAGCGCCGTGGGCGGTGGGGCAGGGGTCGGGGTCGGGGTCGGGGTCGGGGCTGGCGGGCCGGTGGGCTTCGGTGCCGCGGTGGGCGCGCTCGCGTCGACCGGGCAGCCTTCGGGCGCGGTTCCGTCCGGGGCGGGGGAACGGCCTCCGCCGGCGGGGCCTGCGCCGCCTGTGCCACCTGTGCCGTTGGACCCGGTCAGGGCGGGCGGTGACATGGATCCGCCGGAGCCGGGGGCCGGGTCGGGTCTTCGATTCGGCTCGGCGATGGCACTCGACCGGCGGGCGGTGGCCGGGTTGGCCGTCCTGCTGCTGTTCGCGGTCGGCTACGCCGTGCAGCACTTCTGGCTGGCCAGACCGCAGGCGGTGGCCGTGCCGGCGTTGGCCTCTGCCCCGGTCTCACCGGTCTCACCGGATTCACCGGATTCACCGGGGGCGACATCCGCGTCCGTGCCGGCTCCGGCCTCGGGCCCGGGCCCGGCCTCGGTCTCGGCGGCCGATCCCGTCGGCGCCGGGGGCGGGGCGGTCGTCGTGGTCGACATCGGCGGGCGGGTGCACCTCGCAGGCCTGCACACCCTGCCCGGCGGCTCGCGGGTGGCCGACGCCCTGCGGGCGGCGGGTGGTCCGCTGCCGGAGACGGACACCCGAAGCCTCAACCTGGCCCGGGTACTGACGGACGGTGAACAGATCCTGGTCGGCGAGCCGGCTCAGGCCTCCGCCCCGGGCGCCGGAGCCGGCAACGGACCGCCGGCGGCCGGCACGCCCAGACCGCCCGTCAGCCTCAACCGCGCAGGCCTCGAACAGCTCGACGCCCTCCCCGGCGTCGGCCCGACCCTCGCCCAGCGCATCCTCGCCTACCGCACATCGCACGGCTCGTTCCGCACGCTCGACCAGCTCCGGCAGGTCAGCGGCATCGGGGCGCGCACGTTCGCGGAACTCCGTCCGCTGCTGACCCTCTGACCTCCCCGTCCGTCCCCTTGCCCGCCTGTTCTCCCGTCCGTCCGTCGTCGTCCGTCGTCCTTCGTCCGTCGCCGCCACCCGCCGAAGGGAGGTACCGCCGTGCCTGCCACCACCGAACCGAACCTGCCGAACCGCTCCACCGGTGCCGACTTCCGGCTGCTGCTTCCCGCCGTCTCGGCCTGGGTGGTGACGGCCGCGCTCCTCGGCCTGGAGCCGGGGTACGACGTCCTCGCCTTCGGCCTGGCGGGTGCCGCCGCGCCGGCGGCCGTCCTGCTGCTCGTCAGGCCCGCGCTCCTGCGCCGACGCGCAGCGGCGGTGACCTTGGCCGCCGTCCTGCTCACCGGAGCCGCCGCGGCGGTGGCCACCCCTCTGCACACCGCCGATCTGCACCGGGGGCCGCTGCCGGAGCTCGTCCGAGCGGCCGAGCACGCCCCGCCGCGGTCCCAGGGCGAGCCCGTTCGGATGGTGGAGGTGGAGCTGACCGTCGCCGGGGACCCGAAGGCCCACGCGGCCCGGGGCGGGACCACCGGCGGGCAGACCCTCCTCACCGTCGACGCGGTGGCCGACCGGGTCACGCTCCTGCCGGACGGGCGGAGCACCCGGACGCGGACCCCGGTGACCGTCATGGTCCGGGGCGCGGAATCCGGGCCCTGGCAGGGGCTGCTCCCGTCGGAGCGGCTGGCGGTGGAGGCCGAGGTGCGGCCCGCGGGAGACGGCTACGACACCTCGTGCGCGGCGCTGCTGGTCGTCCACGGCCCTCCCCGGCACCTCGCGCCGCCGAGCCTGCCGCAGCGGATCGCCGGGCGGCTGCGTGCCGGTCTGCGCACGGCCAGCGACGGGCTCCCGCCGGACGCGCGCGGACTGCTCCCGGGCCTGGTCGTGGGCGACACCTCGCGACTGCCCGATGACCTTGAGGACGCCTTCCGGGCCACCGACCTGGTGCACCTGGTGGCGGTGAGCGGGGCCAACCTGGCGATCGTCCTCGGCGCGCTGCTGGGCGCCCCGGGGCAGGCCGGCACCCCGGAACGGCGCGGGCTGGCCGCGTTGCTGGGGCTCTCGCTGCGCACCAGCGCGCTGCTCGGGACGGCGCTGACGCTGGCCTTCGTCGCCGTCTGCCGGCCGGAGCCCAGCGTGCTGCGCGCGGCCGGGACGGGGCTGATCGGCATGCTCGCGCTGGCCACCGGCCGGCCCCGGCAGGCGGTGCCCGCGCTCGCCGGGGCGGTCCTGGTGCTCGTCCTGCTCGACCCGTTCCTGGCGCGTTCCTTCGGATTCCTGCTCTCGGTGCTCGCCACGGCCGGGCTGCTCGTCCTCGGGCCGCACTGGGCCGAGGCGCTGCGGTCCCGGCGCTGGCCGCACCACCTGGCGGGTGCCCTGGCGGCGACGGCCGCCGCCCAGGCCCTGTGCGCGCCGGTGACGGTGGTGCTGTCCGGGCACGTCAGCCTGGTCGCGATCCCGTGCAACCTGCTGGCCGAACTGGCGGTGGCCCCGGCGACCTTGCTCGGCTTCGGGGTGCTCGTGCTGCAGCCGCTCCTCCCGGACCTGGCCCGGCTGCTCGCGGGGCCGGCCGGCGTGCCGGTCGGCTGGCTCGCCCTGGTGGCGCGGCGCGGTGCCGAACTTCCGGGCAGCCAACTTTCCTGGCCGGGCGGGTGGTTCGGGACGGCGACGGTCGCGCTGGCCACCCTGGCGGTCTGCTGGGTGATGCCGCTCCTGCTGCCACGGCGGGCGCCGTCCGGCAAGCCCGTCCGCGCCCGGCGGCGGTGGGTGCGGGCGCTGGTGGCGGGGGTCCTGCTCGTGGTCCTGCTGGCCGTGCTGCTGCGGCCACCGCAGCTCACCCGGATCGCGACCGGCTGGCCGCCGCCGGGGTGGCGGATGGTGATGTGCGACGTGGGCCAAGGGGACATGCTGGTGCTCGCGGCCGGTGCACAGGACAGTGCGGTGGTGGTCGATGCGGGGCCGGATCCGAACGCCGCCGACAGGTGCCTGCGGGATCTGGGTGTCACGGAAGTGCCGTTGTTGGTGGTGACGCACTTCCACGCCGATCACGTCGAGGGTGTGCCGGGGGTGTTCCGGGGCCGCCGGGTCGGAGCGATCGAGGGCACGACCCTGGACGATCCACCGGGTGAGGCGGCCCGGGTGGCGGGCTGGGCGGCTGGTGCCGGAGTCCCGCTGCTGCGCGCGGGGCGCGGTGAACGGCGTTCGGTGGGGCCGGGGCTGTCCTGGGAGGTGGTCTGGCCCGACGCCGGGGCGGCTGCCGAGGCACCGGGGGCGAACAATGCGAGCGTCGCGCTGGTGGTGTCGGTGGCGGGCGGACTGCGGATGGCGTTGCTCGGGGACCTCGAACCGCCCGCCCAGTCGGCGCTGCTGGGCCGGTTGGGGCGGGTGGACGTCCTGAAGGTGGCGCACCACGGATCCGCGCATCAGGACTGGGCCTTGACCGGTGCGTTGCGTCCCCGGCTGGCATTGATCTCGTGCGGCGAGGGAAACGCGTACGGGCATCCGTCCGTGCGGACGGTGGACCGGCTGCGCGCGCTGGGCGCGAGCGTGCTGCGCACCGATCGGGTGGGCGACATCGCGGTGACGGGCGGCTCGCCGGCCGTCCTCGGGGTGTCCGTGCACCCGCAGACGGCGCACGAGGCGCGCAAGCCCCGCTCGCGCGCTGCGGACGGAGCGCCCGACTCCCGTACCGGGCAGGGCTCGCACACCCCGCGAGCCCCGCCCGGCTGACCCCGCCCTCCTCTCCTCCCAGCCATCAGGTGGGGGAAGGGAAAGGGGTGGGGGTGGGGAGGAGGGAGGGGGGCGGGGCGGGGCCCGGAGAACGATCGCGGCGCGCTCCGGGCCCTGCCCGGAGCGCGCCGAAGTACGGGCACCTACGGTGGTGCGTCGCGCTCGACCGTCGAGCGTGAGCTGTTGGCAGGGCCAGCCGGGTCAGCAGGAGATGTTGCCGCCGCCGACGTCGGTGCCGAGGATGCCGACGAAGTTCTGGAAGAGGTTGATGCGGTCGTTGCGCTCGTCCGGGTTCTGGCCGTTGCATTCCAGGGCGCCGTTGATGCTGCGGATGGTCTCGCCGAAGCCCCTGCCGTTGACGATGGCGTCGTGCGGGGTCATCGTCCCGGCGCCGTTCTGGGTGTCCCAGAACCAGAGGCCGGTCTTCCAGGAGACGGCGGGGTCCTGCTCCACCTGGTAGGGGTTGTCCAGCAGGTCGATGTTCAGGGCGTCGCCCGCCGCCTTGTAGTTGAAGTTCCAGCTGATCTGGAGCGGGCCGCGCCCGTAGTAGGCGCTCTGGCCGGCCGGACAGCCGTAGGGCTGCGAGGCGTCGCAGTAGTGGCTGTAGTTGGCGGTGTTCTGCTCGACGACGTACCGCAGGCCGCCGGTCTCGTGGCTGACGTTGGCGAGGAAGGCGGCCGCCTCCCGCCTGCGCGTCGCGTCGTCCCCGGTGGTGGCGAACCCGGGGTAGGCGCTCAGCGCATTGACCAGGCCGTCGTACGTGTAGAAGGAGTTCCGGTTCGGGAACATCTGGTTGAACTGGGCCTCGCTGACCACGAACCCGTCGGCGGAGGCGGGCGTCGCCGGAACGGCGACCGCCAGCCCGCTCGCGACTGCGGCGGCGCTCAGCACGGCCAGAACGCGGGACCGGGTCCGGGACAGGGCGCGGGATACGGACATCTGCACTCCTTCGGTGGCGTGGACCGAGCCGCTGAGCCCCTGCGGGCAGCCGGCTCGGACGCTCAAGGATTCGTGGCCGAAGCAACGTGCGCAGAATGACACGCACTTGGTGTGAGGAGGCACGGAATTGACGGTGAATCACTCGACGGGGGTGTGGCTCGTCGAGGGTTGACGCCGAGGTGGTCGGACCCGGCGGCGCGGGGTGGAGGTGGCCTCGTGCTCCTCGGCCCGGAACGGGCGCAGCGCCGCGTCCGGGTCCGTTCCCCTCGAAGGTTCCGGGCCGGGCCGGGGTCCGGCCGTCGGTGTCAGCCTTCCTCGCGCCAGCCCTCGTGCTCGACGGCGATGGCGTCCAGGGCGTGCAGCAGGGCCGGGGTCCAGCCGTCCTCCGGGGGCTCGACGACGACCAGCCACTGGGCGTCCTCGGCGTCGTCCTCGCCGGCCAGGGCGTCCCGGACGAGGTCGAGCTCGCCGAGGTCGGGGTGGGCGGCGCTGAGCTCCTCGGCGGCGTCCTCGGCGGCGTCGCGGTCGGGCAGGACGAGCAGTTGCCGGGCGTGCGGGTCGTTGACGTCCGGCAGGTCGGTGGTGTGGTTCTCGGTCACCGGACCATTCTCCAGGTCGGGTGATCGGCACGGTCGGGCAGGTCGGGTCAGGCGGGTCGGGTCGGGTAGGTCGGGCCGGAGAGGCGGGACCGGGCGGGGCCAGGGGCCGGGGTCGCCCCGGGCGGGAGTGTCCGCGCCCCGTGGGATGCTGGTAGGCGATGGCCAGGAAGAGTGCACCCGACGACCTGCTCGCCCCGCTGACCCTCGCGGTCGGCCAGGAGGAGCTGCTGCTGGACCGCGCGGTCGCCCAGGTGGTGGCGGCGGCGAAGGCGGCGGACCCGGACACCGACGTGCGGGATCTGCCGCCCGGCGGCCTGCAGCCGGGCAGCCTGGCCGAGCTGACCACGCCGTCGCTGTTCGCCGAGCGCAAGGTGATCGTGGTGCGGGCCGCGCAGGACCTCTCCGCCGACTCGGTGAAGGAGGTCAAGGCGTACATCGAGGCGCCGGCCGAAGAAGTGATCATGGTGTTGGCGCACGCGGGCGGGGCCAAGGGCAAGGGCCTGCTGGACGCCGGGCGCAAGGCGGGCGGTCGCGAGGTGGCGTGCGCGAAGCTGACCAAGGCGAGCGAGCGGCTGGCCTTCGTCCGGGGTGAGTTCCGTACGCTGGGCCGCTCGGCGACGCCGGAGGCCTGCCAGGCCCTGCTGGACTCGCTCGGTAGCGACCTGCGCGAGCTGGCGGCCGCGTGCAGCCAGTTGACCTCGGACGTCGAGGGCGCGATCGACGAGACGGTGGTGGCCCGCTACTACAGCGGCCGGGCCGAGGCGACGGGTTTCGAGGTGGCCGATCTGGCGGTCACCGGCCGGGCCGCGGAGGCGTTGGAGCGGCTGCGCTGGGCCCTGGCGGTGGGCCAGCCGCCGACCGGTATCACCTACGCGCTGGCCTCCGGCGTGCGCAGCATCGGGCGGCTGGCGACCACCGGGCGGAACATGCGTCCGGCGGACCTGGCCCGCGAGTTGGGCATGCCGCCGTGGAAGGTCGATCGGGTGCGCCAGCAGATGCGCGGCTGGACCGGCGACGGGGTGGCCACCGCGCTGACCGCGATCGCCCAGGCCGACGCCGCCGTCAAGGGCGGCTCGGACGATCCGGCCTTCGCGCTGGAGCGCGCGGTGGTGGCCGTCGCCCGGGCGGCCCGGGCCGGGTCCCGCCCGGCGTACTGACGGCGCGGCCACCGGACCGGACCCGTCCACCGGACCGGGGCCGGACCCGGCCCGCGCCTGCCCGGCCACCCGCCGACCCGCCTGCCACCACCTGCTCACCCGCCGACCCGCCTACGCGCCCATCGAGCGGACGGCTTCCCAGGCATCGGCCCGCAGCGCCGTCCGGAGCCCCGGACGCGCGTGACCGGCCAGACGACAGCGACCGGGCCGCGGAACGCGACAGGCGCCGTAGCGGGCCTCTGGGGAGAGGCCGACTACGGCGCCTGTCGTACTGCTTCGTACACCGCACCCGCGTGGCGAACGCAGGCCGCGTGCGGTGCGAGTCTCTCGCGCCTCAGGGGTCCGGGTAGAGGGCCGGGTCCGTCCCGAGGCGGTGGGGGCCGAGGCCCCCGGGGCGTCAGGCCTGGGCGGCCGCGTTGACGCGCTTGGTGATGGCCGACTTCTTGTTGGCGGCCTGGTTGGCGTGGATGACGCCCTTGCTCACGGCCTTGTCCAGCGCCTTGGAGGCGGCGCGGGCCAGCACGGTGGCCTTCTCGGTCTCGCCGGCGGCAGCGGCCTCGCGGGCCTTGCGCAGGGCGGTCTTCAGCGAGGACTTGACGGCCTTGTTGCGCAGGCGCGCCTTCTCGTTGGTCTTGTTGCGCTTGATCTGGGACTTGATGTTCGCCACGAAGGAGCCTCAGTCTTGTCTAAAAGGATTGAACGGGCTGCACCGCGCGGCCGCCGGGCAGCTGAGAGGGCATGCCGGGGCCAGGTGCAGCAGCCCACGCTACCAGGGGCCCGCCACCCGCCCCAAACCGGGCGCCCGGCCCCGTGGCCGGGTCGCCTGCGCGGTAGTGGGCCGTCTACGCACTGAGCACCGGCTCCCCGTAGTGCTCGACCTCCGGGAACGGCCGGTAGAAGCGGTGCAGCAGCTCCCGCCACCGCCGGTACTCGGCTGAGCCGCGGAAGCCCTCGGTGTGGTCCGCGAGCGTCTCCCATTCCACCTGGAGGAGGAATCGCGAGCCGCGTCCTTCGTCGAGGCAGCGGCGCAGTTGCAGGGAGCGGAAGCCCTGCTGGACGGCGATCAGGGGCCGGGCCTCGGCGAAGGCGGCGAGGAACTCGTCCTCCTGGCCGGGCAGGACGTCGAGCAGGGCGCTTTCGAGGATCACGGGGTGCCATCCTGCCGTCTGGCGCGGGCCCGGAGAAGGTCCGGGCGGACCGAACGGCGGCCCGCGCCGTGGTCGTGGGAGGATGGGAGGAACTATTTCGATCGGACGAGACTGTCCGGTCCCCGGGAAAACCGGTCAGCGATGACCAGGACACCCCCGGCCCCGGACCAACGGAGAATCGGACCAAGGTGCCCGCGACCCCCAGCAATGTGCCAGAGCCCAGCCGTACCGACCCGGCGCTGATCCGCAACTTCTGCATCATCGCCCACATCGACCACGGCAAGTCGACGCTCGCAGACCGGATGCTGCAGATCACGGGCGTCGTCGACCCGCGGCAGATGCGCGCCCAGTACCTCGACCGCATGGACATCGAGCGCGAGCGCGGCATCACCATCAAGTCGCAGGCGGTCCGCCTCCCGTGGGCGCCGAGGACCGGTCCGAATGCCGGGACGACGCACATCCTCAACATGATCGACACCCCCGGCCACGTGGACTTCACGTACGAGGTGTCCCGCTCCCTCGCGGCCTGCGAGGGCACCATCCTGGTGGTCGACGCGGCCCAGGGCATCGAGGCGCAGACCCTCGCCAACCTGTACCTGGCGCTGGAGAACGACCTCACGATCGTCCCGGTGCTGAACAAGATCGACCTGCCGGCCGCCCAGCCGGAGAAGTACGCGGCGGAGATCGCGCACATCATCGGCTGCGACCCCTCGGACGTGCTGCAGGTCAGCGCCAAGACCGGCCTCGGCGTCGAGGACCTGCTGGACCACATCGTCAACACCGTCCCGGCCCCGGTCGGCGTCAAGGACGCCCCGGCCCGCGCGATGATCTTCGACTCGGTGTACGACTCCTACCGCGGCGTGGTCACCTACGTGCGTGTCGTGGACGGACAGCTCACCAAGCGCGAGCGGATCGCGATGATGTCCACCGGCGCCACCCACGAGCTGCTGGAGATCGGCGTCATCTCGCCCGAGCCGAAGGTCTCCGACGGCCTGGGCGTCGGCGAGGTGGGTTACATCATCACCGGCGTGAAGGACGTCCGGCAGTCCAAGGTCGGTGACACCATCACCTCGATGCACAAGGGTGCGACCGAGGCGCTGGGCGGCTACAAGGACCCGCGCCCGATGGTGTTCTCCGGCCTGTACCCGCTGGACGGCTCGGACTACCCGCTGCTGCGCGACGCCCTGGACAAGCTGCGGCTGAACGACGCCGCGCTGGTGTACGAGCCGGAGACCTCGGTCGCGCTCGGCTTCGGCTACCGCTGCGGCTTCCTCGGCCTGCTGCACCTGGAGATCATCCGGGAGCGCCTGGAGCGCGAGTTCAACCTCGACCTGATCTCCACCGCCCCGAACGTGGTCTACCGGGTGATCATGGAGGACGGTACCGAGCACATCGTCACCAACCCGAGCGAGTTCCCGACCGGCAAGATCGCCGAGGTGTACGAGCCGGTCGTGCGCGGCACCATCCTGGCGCCCAACGAGTTCGTCGGCGCGATCATGGAGCTCTGCCAGTCCCGCCGCGGCAACCTCCAGGGCATGGACTACCTGTCCGAGGACCGGGTCGAGCTGCGCTACACCCTGCCGCTCGCCGAGATCGTCTTCGACTTCTTCGACCAGCTGAAGTCCAAGACCCGCGGCTACGCCTCGCTCGACTACGAGCCCATCGGCGAGCAGTCCGCCCAGCTGGTGAAGGTCGACATCCTGCTGCACGGCGACGCGGTGGACGCCTTCTCCGCGATCGTGCACAAGGACAAGGCCTACGGCTACGGCGTGATGATGGCGGGCAAGCTGCAGAAGCTGATCCCGCGCCAGCAGTTCGAGGTGCCGATCCAGGCGGCCATCGGCTCCCGGGTGATCGCCCGTGAGACGGTCCGCGCGATCCGCAAGGACGTCCTCGCCAAGTGCTACGGCGGTGACATCTCGCGCAAGCGCAAGCTGCTGGAGAAGCAGAAGGAAGGCAAGAAGCGGATGAAGATGGTCGGCCGCGTGGAGGTCCCGCAGGAGGCCTTCATCGCCGCGCTGTCCACCGACGCCGAGGCGCCGAAGGAAAAGAAGTAACCACAGGCGCGTGAGAGGGGCCCGGGCGGACAACCGCCCGGGCCCCTCCTCGTTCTCCCCACCCTCGTTCTCTCCGCCGGAGCGGGCCACCGCAGCGCACCACGGACGAGGAGCCGGGGCGGTTCGGGCCCGCCCCGGCTCGGCACCGGCGGTGTGCGACGGTCAGTCCACCTCGGCCACGGCCTCCGCGAACTGCGCCTGGTACAGCCGCGCGTAGGCGCCGTGCGCGGCGATCAGCTCGTCGTGCGAGCCCTGTTCGACGATCGAGCCGTTCTCCATCACCAGGATCACGTCGGCGTCCCGGATGGTGGAGAGCCGGTGCGCGATCACGAAGCTGGTGCGGCCGGTGCGCAGCCGGGCCATGGCCCGCTGGATCAGCACCTCGGTGCGGGTGTCGACGGAGCTGGTCGCCTCGTCCAGGACGAGGATCGACGGCTGGGCGAGGAACGCCCGGGCGATGGTGATCAGCTGCTTCTCGCCCGCGCTGACCCCGGCGCCGTCGTCGTCGATGACGGTGTCGTAGCCGTCCGGCAGGGTGCGCACGAAGCGGTCGACGTGGGCGGCCTTGGCGGCCTCGACGACCTGCTCGCGGGTGGCTCCCTGGGCGCCGTAGGCGATGTTGTCGGCGATGGTGCCGCCGAACAGCCAGGTGTCCTGGAGCACCATGCCGATGCCGGAGCGCAGTTCCTCGCGGGACATCGCGGAGACGTCGACCCCGTCGAGGGTGATCCGCCCGGAGCTGACCTCGTAGAACCGCATCAGGAGGTTGACCAGGGTGGTCTTGCCGGCGCCGGTGGGGCCGACGATGGCGACGGTCTGGCCGGGTTCGACCTTGAGCGAGAGGTCCTCGATGAGCGGCTTCTCGGGGTCGTAGCGGAAGGACACGTCCTGGAAGGCGACCCGGCCGTGGATGGTGTCGGGCCGCTCGGACACGGCCGGTTCGGGGGTCTGCTCGGGGGCGTCCAGCAGCTCGAAGACGCGCTCGGCGGAGGCGACCCCGGACTGCACCAGGTTGGCCATGCTGGCGACCTGGGTGAGCGGCTGGCTGAACTGCCGCGAGTACTGGATGAACGCCTGCACGTCGCCGATGGACAGCGCGCCGCTGGCCACCCGCAGGCCGCCGACGACCGCGACCAGCACGTACTGCAGGTTGCCGATCAGCATCATCGCGGGCTGGATGATCCCGGAGATGAACTGCGCCCGGAAGCTGGAGGTGTACAGCGCCTCGTTGTGCTCGCGGAAGGTCTCGGCGGACTCGCGCTGGCGGCCGAACACCTTGACCAGGGTGTGGCCGGTGTACATCTCCTCGATGTGCGCGTTGAGTTGGCCGGTGGACTTCCACTGCTGGACGAACTGGGGCTGCGCCCGCTTGCCGACCTTGGCGGCGACGGCCACCGACAGCGGCACCGAGATCAGGGCGATCGTCGCCAGCAGCGGGGAGATCCAGAACATCATCGCCAGCACGCCGATCACGGTGAGCAGCGAGTTGACGACCTGTCCCATGGTCTGCTGCATGGACTGGCTGATGTTGTCGATGTCGTTGGTGACCCGGCTGAGCACCTCGCCGCGCGGCTGCTTGTCGAAGTAACTGAGCGGCAGCCGGGCGAGTTTGGCCTCGACGTCCTGGCGCAGCCGGTAGCCGGCCCGCTGGATCGCCGCGGTGGCCAGCCGGCCCTGGACGATGCCGAACAGGGCGGAGGCGAGGTAGATGACCAGCACCCAGAGCAGCACGGTGCCGATGGCGCCGAAGTCCATGCCCTGGCCGGGGGTGAAGTCCACCGAGGAGAGCAGGCCGGCGACGCCGCCCTCGCCGTGGGCGCGCAGCCCCTCGACGATCTGCGCCTTGGAGGTGCCGGGTTCGAAGCGGGCGCCGACGACGCCGGCGAAGATCAGGTCGGTGGCGTTGCCGAGGACCTTGGGGCCGGTGACGGCGCAGCCGATGCTGAGCACGCCGAGGGCCAGCACGCCGGAGATCAGGTTGCGTTCGGGGCGCAGCAGGGCGAGCAGTCGCTTGCCGGAGCCCTTGAAGTCCATGGACTTCTCGGTGCCCTGGCCGCCCATGAAGCGGCCAGGTCCGGCGGGGCCGCGGCGGGCGGCGGCGGCCTGCGAGTCGCTGGGCAGTTCGTCGGCGGGGTCCGCGGCCTTGGTGTCCGGGTCGGGCTTTGCGGGGTCAGCGGCCTCGGGGTCCACGGTTCTGGTGTCCGTGGTCTCGGTGTCCGCGGTCCTGGTGTCCGCGTCGGGCTTGCCGGGGGTGGTCACGCCGCCTCCTGCTCGGTGAGCTGGGAGAGCACGATCTCCCGGTATGTCGGGTTGTCGGCCATCAGTTCGTGGTGGGTGCCGGTGCCGACGACCGCGCCTTCGTCGAGGACGATGATCCGGTCGGCGTCGCGGATGGTGGAGACGCGCTGGGCGACGATCAGCACGGTGGCGTCGGAGGTCTCGCGGGCGAGGGCCTTGCGCAGCCTGGCGTCGGTGGCGTAGTCGAGCGCCGAGAAGGAGTCGTCGAACAGGTAGACGTCGGGCTGGCGGACCAGGGCCCGGGCGATGGCCAGGCGCTGGCGCTGGCCGCCGGAGACGTTGCCGCCGCCCTGGGCGATCGGGGCGTCCAGGCCTTCGGCCAGTTCCGCGACGAAGTCCTTGGCCTGGGCGATCTCCAGGGCGTGCCAGAGTTCCTCGTCGGTGGCGTCGGGCCGGCCGTAGCGGAGGTTGCTGGCGACGGTGCCGGAGAACAGGTAGGGCTTCTGCGGGACGAGGCCGACGCTCTCGGCGATCGCCTCGGGGGCGAGTTCGCGCACGTCGACGCCGTCGAGCAGGACCTGGCCGGAGGTGGCGTCGAACAGCCGGGGCACGAGCCCGAGCAGGGTGGACTTGCCGCTGCCGGTGGAGCCGATGACGGCGGTGGTCTCGCCGGGGCGGGCGGTGATGGCGATGCCGCGCAGCACCGAGGCCTCGGCGCCGGGGTAGCGGAAGTCGACGTCGCGCAGTTCCAGGTTGCCGCGGCGCAGCACCTCGGTGATCGGCGCGGCGGGCGGGACGACGCTGGAGGAGGTGCCGAGGACCTCCTCGATGCGCTCGGCGCAGACCTCGGCGCGCGGCACCATCATGAACATGAAGGTGGCCATCATGACGCTCATGAGGATCTGCATCAGGTAGGAGAGGAAGGCGGTGAGCGCGCCGATCTGCATGCCGCCGTTGTCGATCCGGTGGGCGCCGAACCAGAGCACGGCGACGCTGGAGACGTTCACGACCAGCATCACGGCCGGGAACATGAACGACATCAGCCGGCCGACCTGGAGGGCGGTGTCGGTGAGGTCCCCGTTGGCCTTGGCGAAGCGGGCCTGCTCGTGGTCGTCCTTGACGAAGGCGCGGATGACCCGGATGCCGGTGATCTGCTCGCGCAGGACCCGGTTCACCGTGTCGATCCGGGTCTGCATGCTGCGGAACTTGGGGCGCAGCGAGCGGACGAGGAGGACGACGACGGCGCCGAGCAGCGGGATGACCGCGAGCAGCAGGCCGGACAGCGGCACGTCCTGGTTGAGGGCCATGATGATGCCGCCGACGCACATGATGGGGGCGGCCACCATGAGCGTGAAGCTCATCAGGGCCAGCATCTGGACCTGTTGGACGTCGTTGGTGGTGCGGGTGATCAACGAGGGGGCGCCGAACTGGCCGACCTCGCGGGCGGAGAAGCTCTGCACCTGGTCGAAGACGGCGGCGCGGACGTCCCGGCCGAAGGCCATGGCGGTCTTGGAGCCGTAGTAGACGGCGCCGATCGAGCAGAGCGCCTGGACCAGGGTGATGCCGATCATCACCCCGCCCACCTGCAGGATGTAGCCGGTGTCGCCCTTGACCACGCCGTCGTCGATGATGTCGGCGTTGAGCGTCGGCAGGTAGAGCGCCGCCAGGGTGGACACCAGTTGGAGCCCCACGAGCAGCGCGATCGGTCGGGAGTACGGGCGCAGGTACGCCCTGAGAAGTCTGATCAGCACTGGCACACTCTTGTCGTCGACGGGTGGATTCGCATCCCGATTCTCGTTCTTTGGTGGACTCGTACAGGCGATTCACGAGTTGTGGATCGCAGGTTTGCCCAGTCCTTTGCCGAACCGTACGGCGGGCCCGATTGCACGGGTTCACCGGGGCGCGGGCGGAGTCGTCGTCGGGCACCGGCGGCGCGGCGGTGTGCCGGCCGGGCCCCGCCCTCTTACGGAATGACCGGTTTCCCCCTAGGCTGCTGATTGCCCCCTTGTTACTCGCCGGTATCGCCCGGGTTGACCGGGGGCCCGGCGGCCGCCCCCCACGGGCGCCGAGACCATCCCTCAGACGGCCACCCGCCCCCGGAGGTCCTCGTTGAGTTCCGCGCAGTCCCTGATCGACTCCGGCAGTGCCGACTTGGTCGCCGGGCGTCCCGCCTCCGTCGCCCACCTCTTCCTGGAGCGGGTCGCCGCCACCCCGAACGCCGAGGCCTACCGCTACCCGGCCCCGGTCGACGAGCACGCCGCGGACAGCGCCCCCGGCGCCGAGCAGTGGCGCTCGCTCACCTGGGCGCAGACCGCGGCCCGGGTCAAGGCGGTGGCCGCCGGCCTGATGGCGCTCGGCATCCAGCCGGAGGACCGGGTGGCCCTCGCCTCCTCCACCCGGCTCGAATGGATCATCGCCGACCTCGGGAACATGTGCGCGGGTGCCGCCACGACGACCGTCTATCCCAGTACCAACGCCGATGAGACCGCGTTCATCCTCTCCAACTCCGGTTCCAGGGCGCTGTTCGCGGAGAACTCCGCCCAACTCGCCAAGGCCGTCGGCCAGCTCGGACAGCTGCCCGAGCTGCGGACCGTCATCCTCTTCGACGCCCCCGAGGCCGACGCCCCCGAGACCGACGCCCCACAGGCCAGTACCCCCGGGGCCGACGGCCTGAACGCCCTCACGGTGCTCACCCTCGCCGAGCTGGAGCAGCGCGGCGCCGAGTACCTGGAGCAGCACCCGGACGCGGTCGAGAAGGCCGTCGCCGCGCTCGACAAGGAACAGCTGGCCACCCTCATCTACACCTCCGGCACCACCGGCCGCCCCAAGGGCGTGCGCCTGGTGCACGACTGCTGGGCGTACGAGGCCCGGGCCCAGGAGGCCAGCGGACTGCTGCGCTCCGACGACGTCCAGTTCATGTGGCTGCCGCTGTCGCACGTGTTCGGCAAGACGCTGATCTCCGGCCAGATCGCCACCGGCCACGTGATGGCCGTGGACGGCCGGGTCGACCGGATCATCCACAACCTGCCGGTCATCCGGCCGACCGTGATGGCCTCGGCGCCGCGCATCTTCGAGAAGGTCTACAACGGCATCGCCGGCCGGGCCCGGGCCGAGGGCGGCGCCAAGTACAAGATCTTCCGGTGGGCCGCCAAGGTCGCCCGCGAGCACGCCCGCGCCGTCCAGGAGAGCCGGATCGCCACCGGCGCCGGCACCGCCCCGCTGGGCCTCAGGCTCCAGCACGGCCTGGCCGACAAGCTGGTCTACGCCAAGATCCGCGCGGCCTTCGGCGGCCGGCTGCGCGGCGCCGTCTCCGGCAGCGCCGCGCTCGCGCCCGAGATCGGCTACTTCTTCCTCGGCGCCGGCGTGCCGATCCTGGAGGGCTACGGCCTCAGCGAGACCAGTGCCGGCTCCTGCGTCAACCGTGAGGAGGACGTCCGGATCGGCACCGTGGGCCGCCCGCTGCCCGGCACCGAGGTCCGGATCGCCGAGGACGGCGAGATCCTGCTGCGCGGCCCCGGCGTCATGCGCGGCTACCACGACCTGCCCGAGAAGACCGCCGAGGTGCTGGAGGCCGACGGCTGGTTCCACACCGAGGACATCGGCGAGCTCGGCCCCGACGGCTTCCTGCGGATCACCGACCGCAAGAAGGACCTGTTCAAGACCTCCGGCGGCAAGTACGTCGCGCCCAGCGAGGTCGAGGGCAGGTTCAAGGCGGTCTGCCCGTTCGTCAGCAACATCCTCGTGATCGGCAACGGCCGCAACTTCTGCACCGCGCTGATCGGCCTGGACGAGGCGGTCATCATGCCGTGGGCCGCCGCGCACGGGCTGAAGGACAAGTCCTACGCCGAGGTGGTCGCCGACCCGCAGGTGCACCAGCTGATCGAGGGCTTCGTCAAGCGGCTCAACGCCGACCTCCAGCGCTGGCAGACGATCAAGAAGTTCCACCTGCTGCCACGCGACCTCGACATCGAGCACGGCGAGCTCACCCCGAGCCTGAAGATCAAGCGCCCGGTGGTCGAGCGGACCTACGCGGACGCCGTCACCGCGATGTACGCGGGCGCCAACGAGGCCTGATCGGCCCCGACCCCGTACGGCTCACCGGTTCGGGTGAGCCGTACGGGACAATGGGGTCATGCCCTCCGCACTCCCCGACGGTGAACCGGTGCCGTCCGACGGTTCCCTGCCCGCATCCGCCCGCACCGGTCTCGGGCAGCGGCCGTTCGGCTTCTACCTGCACGTGCCCTACTGCGCCAGCCGCTGCGGCTACTGCGACTTCAACACCTACACCGCCACCGAGCTGCGCTCCTCCGGGGCCGTCGCCTCCCAGGAGACCTACGCGGACAACGTGGTCGCCGAGATCCGGCTGGCCCGCCAGGTCCTCGGCCAGGTCGACCTGCCGGTCCAGACCGTCTTCCTCGGCGGCGGCACCCCCACCCTGCTGCCCGCTCGCGACCTGGTGAAGATGCTCGCCGCGCTGCGCGAGGAGTTCGGGCTCGCCGAGGGCGCCGAGGTCACCACCGAGGCCAACCCGGAGTCCGTCGACCCGGCCTACCTGGCCGAACTGCGCGAGGGCGGCTACAACCGGGTCTCCTTCGGCATGCAGAGCGCCCGCCCGCACGTCCTGAAGCTGCTCGACCGCCACCACACCCCGGGCCGCCCCGAGGCCTGCGTCGCCGAGGCCCGCGCCGCCGGCTTCGACCACGTCAACCTGGACCTCATCTACGGCACCCCCGGCGAGTCCGACGACGACTGGCGCGCCTCCCTGGACGCCGCCATCGGCGCCGGGCCCGACCACGTCTCGGCGTACTCCCTGATCGTCGAGGACGGCACCAAGCTCGCCGCCCGGGTCAAGCGCGGCGAACTGCCGATGATCGACGACGACGTGCACGCCGACCGCTACCTCATCGCCGAACAGGCCCTCAGCGCCGCCGGCTACACCTGGTACGAGGTCTCCAACTGGGCCACCACCCCGGAGGGCCGCTGCCGCCACAACGAGCTGTACTGGACCGGCGCCGACTGGTGGGGCGCAGGCCCGGGCGCGCACAGCCACGTCGGCGGCGTCCGCTGGTGGAACGCCAAGCACCCCGCCGCCTACGCCCAGGCCCTCGCCGAGGGCCGCACCCCGGCCCTGGGCCGCGAGGTGCTCGCCGAGGAGGACCGCCGGGTCGAGCGCATCCTGCTGGAACTGCGCCTCGCCGAGGGCATCCCGCTCACCCTCCTCACCGACACCGGCCGCCACGCCGCCGCCCGCCACCTCGCCGACGGCCTCCTCGCCGCCGAGCCGTACGCCCAGGGCCGCGCCGTCCTCACCCTCCAGGGCCGGCTGCTCGCCGACGCGGTCGTACGTGACCTGGTGGACTGACATTCGTTAACGTGGGTGTCAGCCGTCGGAGGGAGCGTGCGATGACCGCCATCGATGATCGGATGACCGGGATCTTCGAGAACCTGGAGGTGCCGGAGGGCATCAAGGCCGAACTCATCAGGGGGGAAATCGTGATGATGGCGGGGCCTGACATGGTCCACAATCTCATCGTCCTGGCGATTCAGCACCAGCTTCCGTACGGTCGGTGGCGTCCACTCACGACCCAGGACCTGGGGATCCCCGGCCAGGCGAGCGAACCCCAGCCCGACCTGGTCGTCTTCGAACGCGGGGCGGTCCAGGAGCACGGACGACTGCTGCCGTCGCCCGCCGTCACCCTGGTGGTCGAGGTGGTGTCGAAGACCAGTGTCGATCGTGATTACCGGACCAAGCGGGAGCTCTACGCCGAGGGCTCCGTCCCCGCGTACCTGATCGTGGACCCGATCAAGGGGGTCTGCGTGCTGCTGACCGAGTTGGGTAGGGATCCCGGGTCCGGCCTCCCGAGGTACATGTCCGAGCGGACCAGCAAGTTCGGCGAGCCCGTCCCCGTCAGCCTGCTTGAGATCGATCTGGACACCACGGACTTTCAGCAGTACGTCTGATCGGCCTCACTCCGGAACCGTCACGAAGTCGATCAACTCCTCGACCTTGCCCAGCAGTTCCGGCTCCAGGTCCTTGTAGCTGTCCACCGTGGAGAGGATCCGCTTCCAGGCGGCGGGGGTGTTCACCGGCCAGCCGAGGCGGCGGCAGACGCCCTCCTTCCACTCCTCGCCGCGCGGGACGGCGGGCCAGCCGGCGATGCCGACGGAGGCGGGCTTCACGGCCTGCCAGATGTCGATGTAGGGGTGGCCGACGACCAGGACGGCGTCGCCGGTGACCTGGGCGGCGATGCGCTGCTCCTTGGTGCCGGGGAGCAGGTGGTCGACCAGGACGCCGAGGCGCCGGCCCGGGCCGGGGGCGAAGTCGGCGACGATCGCGGGCAGGTCGTCCACGCCCTCCAGGTACTCGACGACCACGCCCTCGATCCGCAGGTCGTCGCCCCAGACCCGCTCGACCAGTTCGGCGTCGTGCCGGCCCTCGACGTAGATCCGCGACTCGCGGGCGACCCGGGCCCGGGCGCCGGGGACGGCGACCGAGCCGGAGGCGGTGCGGCCCGGCGTACGGGAGGGGGCGGGGCCGGCCGGGCGCACCAGGGTGACCGTCCGGCCCTCCAGCAGGAAGCCGCGCGGCACCAGCGGGAACACCCGGAGCTTGCCGAAGCGGTCCTCCAGGGTGACGGTGAAGCCCTCGGCGGTCTTCTCGCAGCGCACCACCGCGCCGCAGAAGCCGGTGGCGGCCTCCTCCACCACCAGGTCCCGTTCGGCGGTCACCTCCGGGGCGGGTTGCTGCTTCTTCCACGGCGGGGTCAGGTCGGGTCCGTACTGGCGGCTGCGCATGAAAGCGACTATACGGACGGACCGTCAGAGGCCCGGCGCGCCCCAGACCGGGAACCAGCGGCTGAGGTCCTTCTCCAGCCGCAGGTCGTTCCCGAGCATCGCGTTGACCTGGAGCTCCAGCGGGCTGTTGCGCCGCTCCCCGCCGCCGGGCATCGGGGCGAAGGGGTAGAAGGTGCCGCGCTTGTAGAGGTAGACCAGGGCCAGCGACTGCCCGTCCGGGTTGCGGAAGCCGACCAGCGAGCAGAGCAGCTGCGGTCCGAAGCCGTTCGCCTCCAGCTCGCTGTTGACCGCGTGCAGGTCGTTGACCAGGTCCGGCAGTTCCTCGGGGGTGTGCCGGGCGAGCAGCCAGGAGTAGCCGTAGCCGTCCTTGGAGGCCTCCACCGGGACGCCGCCGCGCTCGGTGTCGGCGTCGAGCAGCGCCCGCACCTGCTGTTCGACCTGGCCGAAGGCCGCGCCCTCGACGGCGGCGAAGCAGACCGAACCGAGCCCGGTGGGGGTGAACCCGGCCCCGGCCTCCAGGGTGAGGGCGGCGGACGGGACGCCGAACAGCTGGTCGAGGTCGGGCTTGACGGGCTTGGTGCGCCCGAACAGGGTGTCCAGGATTCCCACGGCGGTCCTTTCGGAGGAGGGAGTCGGGAGGGCGGCAGGGCCTCAGCGGCCGAGCTGCTCGGAGATCTTCGCCAGCTGCTCCAGGCGCTTCTCCAGCGTCGGGTGGGTGGAGAACAGCTGCGAGGCGGTCTCCCGGGCGCTCAGCGCGGGGGCGAAGTAGAAGGCGTTGTAGGGCTGCGCCTGGCGCAGGTCCTTGCTGGGGATGGCGGCGATCTGGCCGGTGACCTTGGTGAGCGCGGAGGCGAGGGCGCTGGGCCGGCCGGTGAGCTGGGCGGCGGCGCGGTCGGCGGCGAGTTCCCGGTAGCGGGACAGGAGCCGGGTGAGCAGGAAGCTGATGGCGTAGACGACCATCGACACCAGCGGGATGATCAGGGCGACGATGGCCGCGTTCTGGTCGTTGTTGTTGCGGTTGCCGCCCATGAACCCGCCGTACATGGCGATCCGGGTCATGGCCCCGGCGAGGACGCCGAGGAAGCCGGCGATGGTCATCACCGCGACGTCCCGGTGGGCGACGTGGGACAGCTCGTGGGCGAGGACGCCCTCCAGTTCCTCGGGCTCCAGCCGTCGCAGCAGGCCGGTGGTGACGCACACCACGGCGTTCTGCGGGTTGCGGCCGGTGGCGAAGGCGTTCGGCATGTCGTTGTCGGCGACCGCCACCCGGGGTTTGGGCATGTCGGCCAGCGCGCAGAGCCGGTCGATGGTGCCGTGCAGTTGCGGGTACTGCTCAGGGGTCACCTGGTGGGCGCCCATCGCCCGTTCGGTGATCTTGTCGCTGAACCAGAACTGGGCCACGAACAGCCCGCCGGAGATCAGGACGATCAGTGGCCAGGCGCCGCGCAGCAGCACGATCAGCAGACCGGTGAAACCGACGTACAGCAGCCCGATCACGAACATCGTCACGACCATGCGGCCGGTCAGACCGCGGTCGGGCGCGAAACGGGTGTGCTGGCCCGAGCTCGACATTGCTTGCTCCTCCATTCGCCGTCGTCTTCGATGCTGCCACCCGGACGGCCCCGCGGCACCACCCCCGCGCCGGGAACTGCGGGCAGGATCACTCCGGCCGGGCCGTTCCTGCCGTTGGGCCCGGGCCTTACACTGGCAGGTACGGTTTTGGCACTCGCAGGTTCAGAGTGCCAAAGCGGGTGCCGGAGCCGGGATCCTCCCGGAGCGGGCAGCAGCATGCGTGACACGAACGGACAACGTGCGAAGACGGAGGTGTGTGCCCCATGGCCGGTGAGGTTCGCCAGCTGGACGACCGCAAGCTCGCCGTGCTCCGCGCGATCGTCCAGGACTACGTGGGCACCGAGGAGCCGGTCGGCTCCAAGGCCCTGGTGGAGCGGCACAACCTCGGAGTCTCCCCGGCGACCGTCCGCAACGACATGGCGGCGCTGGAGGAGGAGGGCTACATCCACCAGCCGCACACCAGCGCCGGGCGCATCCCCACCGACAAGGGGTACCGCCTGTTCGTCGACAAGCTCGCCGAGGTCAAGCCGATGAGCGCCCCCGAGCGCCGGGCGATCCGGCACTTCCTGGACGGCGCCGTCGACCTGGACGACGTGGTCATGCGGACGGTGCGGCTGCTCGCCCAGCTCACCCGGCAGGTCGCGGTGGTGCAGTACCCCTCGCTGTCGCGGTCCACCGTCCGGCACATCGAGCTGGTGGCGCTGGCCCCGACCAAGGTGATGCTGGTCCTGATCACCAACACCGGCCGGGTCGAGCAGCGGATGGTCGACTGCCCGGGCCCGGTCGGCGAGACGGTCCTGGCGGACCTGCGGGCCCGGATCAACGCGCGGGCCGTCGGCCAGCGGCTGCCGGACGTGCCGGGGTTCCTGGAGGAGCTCCCGGCGGGTTTCGAGCCGCCGGACCGCCCGACCGTCAGCACGGTCCTGGCGACGCTGTTCGAAGCGCTCGCCGAGCAGAACGAGGAGCGGATCATGCTGGCCGGCACGGCCAACCTGACCCGCTTCGGGCACGACTTCCCCCTGACCATCCAGCCGGTGCTGGAAGCCCTGGAGGAGCAGGTCGTCCTGCTCCGCCTCCTGGGTGAGACGGCGGACGCCGCGATGACGGTCCGGATCGGGCGGGAGATCGCCTACGAGGGGCTGAATTCCACCTCGGTGGTGTCGGTCGGCTACGGTTCGGGCGACGAGAGCGTGGCCAAACTGGGTGTGATCGGTCCGACCCGGATGGACTATCCGGGCACAATGGGGGCGGTGCGTGCGGTGGCGCGGTACGTGGGCCAGATCCTGGCCGAGTCGTAGCACAGGCCGCCGTCGGAACCTCTGACGGCGGTGTCCAGTCGCAGCACTACTACAGGCGGAACAAGCGGAGCATTTGGTGGCCACGGACTACTACGCGGTACTCGGCGTCCGACGGGATGCGGGGCAGGACGAGATCAAGAAGGCCTTCCGGCGCCTGGCACGCGAACTGCACCCGGACGTCAACCCGGACCCGAAGACGCAGGAGCGGTTCAAGGAGATCAACGCCGCTTACGAGGTGCTCTCCGACCCGCAGAAGCGCCAGGTCTACGACCTCGGAGGTGACCCGCTCTCGCCGGGCGGCGGGGGCGCGGGCGGCTTCGGCGCGGGGGCGGCCGGCTTCGGCTTCTCCGACATCATGGACGCCTTCTTCGGCGCCGCGGCCGGCCAGCGCGGCCCGCGCTCGCGCACCCGCCGCGGCCAGGACGCCATGATCCGGCTGGAGATCACCCTGGAGGAGGCCGCCTTCGGCACCACCAAGGAACTCCAGGTCGACACCGCCGTCACCTGCACCACGTGCAGCGGCGAGGGCGCGGCCCCCGGCACCTCCGCGCAGACCTGCGACATGTGTCGCGGCAGGGGCGAGGTCTCCCAGGTCACCCGGTCGTTCCTGGGCCAGGTCATGACCTCCCGTCCCTGCCCGCAGTGCCAGGGCTTCGGCACCGTCGTGCCGACCCCGTGCCCGGAGTGCGCCGGCGACGGCAGGGTCCGCGCCCGGCGCACCCTGACCGTCAAGATCCCGGCCGGTGTCGACAACGGCACCCGGATCCAGCTGGCCGGCGAGGGCGAGGTCGGCCCCGGCGGCGGCCCGGCCGGCGACCTGTACGTCGAGATCGCCGAGACCACCCACACCGTCTTCCAGCGGCGCGGGGACGACCTGCACTGCACCGTCACCATCCCGATGACGGCCGCGTCCCTCGGCACCCAGGTGCCGCTGCAGACCCTGGACGGGCTGGAGGAGGTCGACATCCGGCCCGGCACCCAGTCCGGCCAGTCGATCCCGCTGCACGGCCGCGGCATCACGCACCTGCGCGGCGGCGGCCGGGGCGACCTGATAGTGCATGTCGAGGTGCAGACGCCCACCAAGCTCGACCCCGAGCAGGAGGAGCTGCTGCGCCGGCTCGCGGTGCTGCGCGGCGAGGAGCGGCCGTCCGGCCAGTTCGCGCCGGGCCAGCAGGGCCTGTTCTCGCGCCTCAAGGACGCGTTCAACGGCCGCTAGGCCCTAGGCCGGGGCCGCTACTGGGCCCTGGCCGTTCGCGCGGGGGTGCCGGGTTCTGCCCGGCGCCCCTTTCGCGTTCCCGATCCGCCCCACCCCCCGGAGGTTCCCCGCATGACCGCCCCCGTCTTCGTCGTCGAGACCGAGCGGATCGCCGCCGCCGCGCCCGGCTCCGTGGTGCGCCTCGACGGGCCGGAGGGGCGGCACGCGGCCGCGGTGAGGCGGCTGGCGGCGGGCGAGGCGGTGACCCTCGCCGACGGGCTGGGCCTCGGGGTGGACGGGACGGTCGCCGCGGTGCTCGGCAAGGACGCGATCGACGTCACGGTGGCCGCCGTCCGCCGGGAGCCCGAGCCGGCGCCGCGGATCGTCGTCGTCCAGGCGCTGCCCAAGGGCGACCGCGGCGAGCTCGCGGTGGAGACCATGACCGAGGTCGGCGTGGACGTGATCGTCCCGTGGGCCGCCTCGCGCTGCATCACGCAGTGGAAGGGCGACCGGGGCGCCAAGGCACTCGCCAAGTGGCGGGCCACCGCCCGGGAGGCCGGCAAGCAGTCCCGCCGGCTGCGCTTCCCCGAGGTGCGCGAGCCGGCGACCACCCGGCAGCTGGCGCCGCTGCTGGCCGGGGCCGCGTTCGCCGCCGTGCTGCACGAGGAGGGCGCCGAGCCGCTGGCGCTGGCCGCGCTGCCCGCGGCCGGGGACGTGGTGCTGGTGGTCGGCCCGGAGGGCGGGGTCTCCCCGGAGGAGCTGGCCGCGTTCGCCGAGGCGGGCGCCGGGCCGTACCGGCTGGGCCCCTCGGTGCTGCGCACCTCCACCGCCGGGGTGGCCGCCGGCGCCCTGCTGCTGGGGCGCACCGGCCGCTGGTCGTAGCCGGCGCCCGTGCGGTCGGAGTCTGCCCGAACCGGCCCGCGCCGCGCGCGCGCGTGCCTACGCTGACCGCGTGACGGAACCCCTGAGCACCTCTGCGGGCGCCTACCTGCGCCACCCCCATCTGCACGATGACCTGGTCACCTTCGTCGCCGAGGACGACGTCTGGCTGGCCCCGCTGGACGGTGGCCGGGCCTGGCGGCTGACGGCCGATCACGTGCCCGTCCGGCACCCCCGGTTCGCCCCCGACGGGCGGCACATCGCCTTCACCTCCACCCGGGACGGCGCGCCCGAGGTGCACGTGGTGCCGGTGGACGGCGGGCCGTCCCGGCGGCTCACCCACTGGGGCAGCGAGCAGACCGAGGTGCGGGGCTGGACGGCCGACGGGCGCCCGATCGCCCTCACCACCGCCGGCGAGGCGACCCTGCGCCGCAGCTGGGCGCACGCCGTGCCGCTGGACGGCGGCGAGTCGGTGCGGCTGCCGTACGGGCCGGTCGGCGGGCTCGCCTTCGAGCCGGGCGGCGACCGCGTGCTGCTGGGCACCGTCAACAACCGCGAGCCGGCCTGGTGGAAGCGCTACCGGGGCGGCCGGGCGGGCAAGTTGTGGATCGGGCGGGACGCATTCGTCCGCGTCCACGAGGAGTTGGACGGCCAGCTCGACTCGCCGCTGTGGGTGGGGGACCGGATCGCCTTCCTCTCCGACCACGAGGGCGTCGGCGAGCTCTACTCCAGCCTCCCGGACGGCTCCGACCTGCGCCGCCACACCACCGACCCGGACGGCTTCTACGCCCGCAACGCCGGCACCGACGGCACCCGGACGGTGTTCCACCGGGCCGGCGACGTCTGGCTGCTGGACGACCTGGCGGGAGCCGCGCCCCGCCGCCTCGACATCCGGCTGGCCGGCCCGCGCAGCGGCCGTCGCCCCCGCCCGGTGCACGCCGCGCACTGGCTGGAGTCCGCCGCCCCCGACCGCACCGGCCGGGCCGGCGCCGTGGTGGTGCGCGGCGACGTGCACTGGCTGACCCACCGCGAGGGCCCGGCCCGGGTGCTGGACGAGACCCCGGGGGTGCGCGGGCGGCTGGCCCGGGTGGTGCCGGGCGAGGACGGCGCCCAGGGCGTGCTGTGGGTGTCCGACGCCGAGGGCGAGGACGCCCTGGAGTTCGCCCCCGACGCGCAGGGCGCCGAGCGCCGCCGGCTGGCCGCCGGGCGGATCGGCCGGGTCAACTCCCTGGCGGTGTCCCCGGACGGCAAGCAGGCCGCGCTCGGCGTGCACGACGGCCGGGTCCTGCTGGTCGCGCTCGCCGACGGCACCGTGCACGAGCTGGACCGCAGCGCCGACGGCGAGGTCAGTGGGCTGGCCTTCAGCCCGGACTCGGCCTGGCTGGCCTGGTCGCGGCCGGTGCACCGGCTGGGCCCGTACTCGCTGCGCCAGATCGTGCTGGCCGACCTGGTGGCCCGGACGGTCGGCGAGGTCACCCAGGAGCGCTTCATCGACACCTCGCCGGCCTTCACCGCGGACGGCCGCTACCTGGCGTTCCTGTCGGTGCGCAACCTCGACCCGGTCTACGACTCGCACGTCTTCGACCTGTCGTTCCCCAACGGCTGCCGCCCGTACCTGATCACGCTGGCCGCCGACACGCCGTCCCCGTTCGGGCCGCAGCGGGCCGGGCGCCCGCTCGGCGGGGAGGAGGACGAGCTGCGCGGCAGGAGGGCGGACGGCGAGGAGGCCGCCGGCGACGCCGCGCCGGTGACCAGGGTCGACCTGGACGGCATTGCGGACCGGATCGTCCCGTTCCCGGTCGAGGGCGGCCGGTTCGACGCGCTCAGGGCGGCCAAGGACGGCGTGCTGTGGACCCGCGCCCCGCTGCTCGGCGAACTCGGCGACGAGGCGGCCTCGCCCGAGGACGAGCGGCCCCGGCCGGTGCTGGAGCGCTTCGACCTGAAGAAGCGCCGCGTCGAGCAACTGGTGCACGGCGTGGACGGCTTCGCGGTCAGCGGGGACGGCACCCGGGTGGCCGTGCTGGACGGGGGCGAGCTGCGGATCGTCCCGGCCGAGCACAAGGCGGGTGGTGAGGACGACGAGGTGGGCGTCGACCTGGCCCGGCTGCGGGTCACCGTCGACCCGGCCGCCGAGTGGCGGCAGATGTACGCCGAGAACGGCCGCCTGATGCGCGACAACTTCTGGCGCCCCGACCTCGGCGGCGTCGACTGGGCCGGCGTGCTGGACCGCTACCGGCCGCTCGTGGAACGCCTCGGCTCGCACGACGACCTGGTCGACCTGCTCTGGGAGGTGCACGGCGAGCTCGGCACCTCGCACGCCTACGTCATCCCGTACGGCCGGTACACCGAGCCGGCCCGGCGCCAGGGCCTGCTCGGCGCGGACCTCGCCAAGGACGGCGACCGGTGGCGGATCGCCCGCATCCTGCCCGGCGAGTCCTCCGACCCCCGGGCCCGCTCGCCGCTGGCCGCGCCCGGCGCCGCGATCCGCCCGGGCGACGCGGTCCTCGCCGTCAACGGCCGCCCGGTGGACCCGGTCACCGGCCCGGCCCCGCTGCTGGCCGGCACCGCCGGGCAGCCGGTCGAGCTGACCGTGGCCGGCAAGGACGGCACCGACCGGCGCCACCCGGTGGTCGTCCCGATCGCCGACGAGGAGCCGCTGCGCTACCACGACTGGGTGGCCGGGCGGCGGGCCGCGGTGCGCGAGCTGTCCGGCGGCCGGCTCGGCTACCTGCACATCCCCGACATGCAGTCGGCCGGCTGGGCCCAGATCCACCGCGACCTGGCCGTGGAACTGGCCAGGGACGGCGTGATCGTCGACGTCCGGGAGAACCGCGGCGGCCACACCTCGCAGCTGGTGATCGAGAAGCTCGCCCGCCGGATCGTCGGCTGGAACGCCATCCGGGACACCGACCACCCGGTGCCCTACCCCCTCGACGCCCCGCGCGGGCCGGTCGTCGCGCTCGCCAACGAGTTCTCCGGCTCGGACGGCGACGTCGTCAACGCCGTCATCCAGACGCTCGGCATCGGCCCGGTGGTCGGCACCCGCACCTGGGGCGGGGTGATCGGCATCGACAGCCGCTACCACCTGGTCGACGGCACCCTGGTCACCCAGCCCAAGTACGCGTACTGGCTGGAGAACTACGGCTGGGGCGTGGAGAACCACGGCGTCGACCCGGACGTCGAGGTGCCGATGGCCCCGCACCAGTGGGCCGCCGGCGAGGACCCGCAGCTGGCCGAGGGCGTCCGGATCGCCCTCGCCGCGCTCGCCGCGGCCCCGCCCCGCACGGCCCCGCCGATGCCCTGGGCGTAGGGCGCGCCCCCGCCGCCCCGGCGGGCGGGAGAGCAGCCGAACGGGAGGTCGGCCCGGCCGACTTCCCGCTAGGCTGCGCCCGTACGGCCCCAGACCAGACACGAACCGAGGAGAAGCCGATGGCCGGCGAGCCGCAACCCGACTGCCTGTTCTGCAAGATCGTTGCGGGCGAGATCCCGGCGACCGTGGTGCGCAAGACCGAGCGCGTCCTCGCCTTCCGCGACATCGCCCCCAAGGCGCCGCTGCACGTCCTGGTCATCCCGCACGTCCACTACCCGAACGCCGCCGCGCTGGCCGCCGCCGAGCCGGAGATCGCCGGTGAACTCCTCGCCGAGGCGGGCGCGGTGGCCAGGGACGAGGGCGTCGAGGACTACCGGCTGATCTTCAACACCGGCGCCGGCGCCGGCCAGACGATCTTCCACGCCCACGTCCACGTGCTCGGCGGCAAGCCGATGACCGAGAACATGGTCTGACCTACGTGTCACAGCGCGAACTCGTCGTCCTCGGCACCGCCAGCCAGGTGCCCACCCGGCACCGCAACCACAACGGCTACCTGCTCCGCTGGGACGGCGAGGGCCTGCTGTTCGACCCCGGCGAGGGCACCCAGCGGCAGATGCTGCTGGCCGGCGTCTCGGCCACCCAGATCACCCGGATCGCCGTGACGCACTTCCACGGCGACCACTGCCTGGGCCTCGCCGGGGTGATCCAGCGGATCAACCTGGACCGCGTCCCCCACCCGGTGGACGTCTACTTCCCGGCCTCCGGCGAGGTCTACTTCGAGCGGCTGCGGCACGCCACCGCCTACCACGAGACGGCCGTCCTGCGGCCCCGGCCGATCGACGAGCCGGGCCCGCTGCCCGCGCCCGGTGCCCGCTTCGCGCTGGACGCCGTGCGGCTGTCGCACCCCGTGGAGTCCTTCGGCTACCGGCTGTCCGAGCCGGACGGCCGCCGCCTGGTGCCCGAACGCCTCGCCGCGCTGGGCGTCTTCGGCCCCGCGGTCGGCCGCCTCCAGCACGAGGGGGCGATCGAGGCGGACGGCCGGCGGGTCACCCTGGAGGAGGTCAGCGAGCCCCGGCCGGGCCAGCGCTTCGCCTTCGTGATGGACACCCGGCTCTGCGACGGCGTGTACGAACTCGCCGAGGGCGCCGACCTGTTGGTCGCCGAGTCGACCTTCGCCGACGCCGACGCCCGGCTCGCCGAGGAGCACGGCCACCTCACCGCCGGGCAGGCCGCCAAGGCCGCCGCCGAGGCCGGTGTGCGCACCCTGGTGCTGACCCACTTCTCCCAGCGCTACCCGGACCTCGGCCAGCACCTGGCCGACGCCCGCAAACACTTCGACGGCGAGCTGGTGATCGCCGCCGACCTCACCCGGGTGCCCGTCCCCGTCCGGCGCCAGCCGTGAACCCGGCCCGCACCCCGTGAAAAGCGCTCGCGCCGCCCCCCGATCTGCCGCAGCATCGTCGGGTGCGGCCCCGCCGCCCGCCGCGGCGACCACGTGCGCGGCGTACCCTGGTGCCCCGGAGAGACCGATCGGCACACGACACCACGGATGGGATGAGGCAGGCCCAGCGCCGACCTATGAGTGACACATCGCAGACCCGTACGAACGGACAGTCGCGCCCCGAACCGGCCGACGACGGTCGCGTCAGCGCCCGGATCGTCATCCCCGAGAAGCACCCGATGGTCACCCTGCTCGGCACGGCGGACTCGCTGCTGCGCGTGATCGAGCAGGGCTTCCCCGCCGCCGACATCCACGTCCGCGGCAACGAGGTGACCGCCACCGGAGCGCGCGCCGAGGTCGCCCTCGTGCAGCGGCTCTTCACCGAGATGATGCTGGTGCTGCGCACCGGCCAGCCCTTGACGGAGGATTCCGTGGAGCGCTCCATCGCCATGCTCCGCGGTGCCGCGGAGGACCCGGACAGCCCGGCGCCGTCCCAGGTGTTCACCGCGAACATCCTGTCCAACCGGGGCCGCACGATCCGCCCCAAGACCCTCAACCAGCAGCGCTACGTCGACGCGATCGACAAGCACACGATCGTCTTCGGCCTCGGCCCGGCCGGCACCGGCAAGACCTACCTCGCGATGGCCAAGGCCGTCCAGGCCCTCCAGGCCAAGGAGGTCAACCGGATCATCCTGACCCGCCCGGCCGTCGAGGCGGGGGAGCGGCTGGGCTTCCTGCCCGGCACCCTCTACGAGAAGATCGACCCGTACCTGCGCCCGCTGTACGACGCGCTGCACGACATGATGGACCCGGACTCCATCCCGCGCCTGATGGCGGCCGGCACCATCGAGGTCGCGCCGCTGGCGTACATGCGCGGCCGCACCCTCAACGACGCCTTCATCATCCTGGACGAGGCCCAGAACACCTCGCCCGAGCAGATGAAGATGTTCCTCACCCGCCTCGGTTTCAACTCCCGGGTGGTGGTCACCGGCGACACCAGCCAGATCGACCTCCCGGGCGGCACCCGCAGCGGCCTCAAGGTCGTCCAGGACATCCTGGCCGACGTGCCCGACATCCACTTCTCCGTCCTCACCAGCACCGACGTGGTCCGCCACAAGCTGGTCGGCCGGATCGTGGACGCCTACGAACGCTGGGACGCCAAGCAGGAGGCCGAGGAGAACTCCTCGCCCGCCCGCAAGCCGGCCCAGCGGCGCGGCTCCCGCGCACCCCGTCAGTCCCATCGCACCGAAAGCTGAGTACGCAGCCCGTCATGTCGATCGACATCGCCAACGAGTCCGGTTGGGACGCCGATGAGGAAGCCATCCTCGACGTCGCCCGCTTCGCCCTGGACAAGATGCGGATCCACCCGCAGTCCGAACTGTCCGTGATCCTGGTGGACGGAGCGGCGATGGAGGAGCTGCACATCCAGTGGATGGACCTCCCCGGCCCCACCGACGTGATGTCCTTCCCGATGGACGAGCTTCGCCCCGGCAAGGAGGGCGAGGAACTGCCGCAGGGCCTGCTCGGCGACATCGTGCTCTGCCCGGAGGTCGCCGAGCAGCAGGGCAAGGCGGCCCCCTCCAAGCACTCGATGGACGAGGAGCTCCAACTGCTCACCGTCCACGGGGTGCTGCACGTCCTCGGGTACGACCACGAGGAGCCCGAGGAGGAGGAGGAGATGTTCGCCCTCCAGAAGCGCATCCTGGACGACTGGCGGGCCGGCCGGGGCCTCGGTGGTCTCTCCCCGGCCCCCACCACCCACTGAGCGCGGAGCCCGAACCCCTGTGAGTGGTGAAAGTACGAGCTTCATCCTCGGTGCCGTGCTCCTCGTCGTCCTCGGCTGGCTGGCCGCGTGCGCCGAGGCGGGCATCTCCCGGGTCTCCCGGTTCCGCGCGGAGGAGGCCGTGCGGGCCGGGCGGCGCGGCTCGGCCCGGCTGCTGACCGTCGCCTCCGACCCGATCCGCTACCTCAACCTGGCGACCCTGATCCGGGTGGCCAGCGAGATGGCGGCGGCCGTCCTGGTCACCGTGGTGTGCGTGCGCAACGTGGAGCCGATCTGGCAGGCCGTGCTGCTGGCGTTCGGCGTGATGGTGCTGGTGTCCTTCGTCGCGGTGGGGGTCTCGCCGCGCACGATCGGGCGCCAGCACCCGCTCACCACCGCGACCGCCGCCTCCTTCGTGCTGCTGCCGCTGGCCGCGGTGCTCGGCCCGATCCCGCGGCTGCTGATCCTGCTCGGCAACGCGCTGACCCCGGGCAAGGGCTACCGGGAGGGGCCGTTCGCCTCCGAGGCCGAACTGCGGGCGCTGGTCGACCTCGCCGAGAAGGACGACCTGATCGAGGACGAGGAGCGCCGGATGGTGCACTCCGTCTTCGAGCTGGGCGACACCATTGTCCGCGAGGTGATGGTGCCGCGCACCGACCTGGTGATGATCGAGCGGCACAAGACCGTCCGGCAGGCGCTCACCCTGGCGCTGCGCTCGGGCTTCTCGCGGATCCCCGTGGTCGGGGACAGCGAGGACGACGTGGTCGGCATCGTCTACCTGAAGGACCTGGTCCGGCGTACCCACATCAACCGGGAGGCGGAGTCCGAGGAGGTCGGCGCGGTGATGCGCCCGGCCGTCTTCGTACCGGACTCCAAGCCGGCCGGCGACCTGCTGCGCGAGATGCAGCAGCGCCGCTCGCACGTGGCGATCGTGATCGACGAGTACGGCGGCACGGCCGGCCTGGTCACCATCGAGGACGTCCTGGAGGAGATCGTCGGCGAGATCACCGACGAGTACGACCGGGAGATCGCGCCGGTGGAGGACCTCGGCGACGGCTCGTACCGGATCACCGCCCGGCTGCTGGTGGAGGACCTGGGCGAGCTCTTCGGCATCGAGCTGGAGGACGAGGACGTCGAGACCGTCGGCGGCCTGCTGGCCAAGCACCTCGGCCGGGTGCCGATCCCCGGCTCGGCCTGCGAGATCCCGCTGCCCGAGCCCGCCGGCACCGGGCTGACCGGCATCCTGCTGACCGCCGAGTCCTCGGCCGGGCGCCGCAACCGGATCGGCTCGATGGTCGCGACCCCGGTCCGCAAGGCCGCGGAGGCCGGGGCGGAACCCGGCGAGTAGCGGTCGCGCCCCGGCGGAGCGACCATGGACAGCATGACGCATCAACTTCGCGCGGAGTACGGCCCGCAGGGTGCGACCGGCGGGGTCAAGGTCTGGCACGTGGTGCGCGACGGCGACCCCGCGACGGCGCTCTGCGGCCGTAGCCTGGCCGACGACGCCGAGACGCGGCCCGAGCAGGAGTGGGGCACCGGGCTGCGCTGCTGCCAGCAGTGCGGTTCGCTCTACATGCACGAGGTGCCGCACATGCAGGGGAGCCATCCCTACAGCTAGGCCGGCGTGGCCGGCAGGCCGGCCAGGCCATGGTGGAGGTCACCATGAAGCTGCAAGACGAACTGCCCGTGAACAGCCGGCTCGCCACGGTGTGGCGGATCGGGGCGGGGCTCGGGGGGATTTTCCTGATCGTGTTCGGGTGCCTGGGGCTGGCCGATCACCCGGGCTTCCTGGCCACCCACGGTGACCGGATCGCCGGGCTGTCGACCAACGGGGCGCTGAGCATCCTGTCCATCGTGGCGGGCGCGATCCTGGTGGCGGGGGCGGTGATCGGCGGCAACTTCGCGTCCAACCTGAACATGGTGGTCGGCGTGCTGTTCGTCCTGTCCGGCTTCTACGGCCTGGCGGTGCTCGGGCGGCCGGACGCCAACATCCTGAACTTCCGGATGTCGAACGTGCTGTTCGCCTTCATCTTCGGGGTGATCCTGACGACCTTCGGGATGTACGGCCGGGTGAGCAGCCACCTGCCGCACGACAACCCGTTCTGGCGCGAGCGCGCGGAGCACGAGACGGCGAGGCCGTCCGGGCCGAAGACCTTCGTCAAGGTCCTCAATCCGAACCCCGGTCCGACCCACCCGGTCGGCCACTGAGCGGCCGCGGGGGCCGCCTATGCTCGGCGGCATGAGTGACATCGTCGAGCTCGACCCCGAAGACAAGAAGATCATCACCCTGGCCCGCTCGGCCCGCGCCCGCAACGGCGTCGCCGAGGGGGCCGCGGTGCGTGACGAGACCGGCCGGACGTACGTGGCCGGGACGGTCGCGCTGGAGTCGCTCCGGCTGAGCGCGCTGCAGACGGCGGTGGCGATGGCGGTGGCCAGCGGTGCGAAGTCGCTGGAGGCGGCGGCCGTGGTGAGCGAGGCGGAGCAGCCGGCCGAGGCCGACCTGGCGGCCGTCCGGGACCTCGGCGGGGCCGGGACGCCCGTGCTGCTGGCCGGTGTGGACGGGACGCTGCGGGTGGCGGCCGAGGCCCGCTGAGGGCGGCTGGGGCCCGCCGGCCTGATGCCGCGGCCCGCAGCGGGTCTGCTGGGGCCCGCTGCGGCGGGCGATGGCGGCGGCCTGGCGAACACCTGCCCGAACCGAGCCGATAGTCTCACCGGGGGAGTGAACTCGGTGAGGGGGCTGGGCACATGGGGGCGGTGGCGTTCTTCGCCGGGCTGCTGCTGTTCGTGATGGGGATGGGCAAGTGGCAGGAGACCGGCTCGCCGTACTGGCTCTGGGGTTCGGTCGCCTTTCTGGTGCTGCTGGTGGTGATGTCGGTGGTCACGCGGGGTGGCCGCAAGGGCTGATCGGGCGGTGCGGGCGGGCCCGGACAGCGCGACTCCGGTGATCAGGGAGAATGGAGCACATGAGTGCCCCTTCCTCCTCGTACCGCTCCGGCTTCGCGTGCTTCGTCGGCCGACCCAACGCGGGCAAGTCGACCCTGACCAACGCTCTGGTGGGGACGAAGGTCGCGATCACCTCCGACCGCCCGCAGACCACCCGGCACACCGTGCGCGGCATCGTGCACCGCCCGGACTCCCAGCTCGTCCTGGTCGACACCCCCGGCCTGCACAAGCCGCGCACCCTGCTCGGCGAGCGCCTCAACGACCTGGTCCGCAGCACCTGGGCCGAGGTCGACGTGATCGGCTTCTGCCTGCCCGCCGACCAGAAGCTCGGCCCCGGCGACAAGTTCATCGCCAAGGAACTCGCCGAGGTCAAGAAGACCCCCAAGGTCGCCATCGTCACCAAGACCGACCTGGTCGACTCCAAGCGGCTCGCCGAGCAGCTGATCGCCATCCACCAGCTCGGTGAGGAACTGGGCATCGAGTGGGCCGAGATCATCCCGGTCTCGGCCGTCGGCGACAAGCAGGTGGAACTGGTCGGCGACCTGATCACCAAGCTGCTGCCGGAGGGCATGCCGCTCTACCCGGACGGCGACCTCACCGACGAGCCCGAGCAGATCATGGTCGCGGAGCTGATCCGCGAGGCCGCCCTGGAGGGCGTCCGGGACGAGCTGCCGCACTCGCTGGCCGTCGTGGTCGAGGAGATGCTCCCGCGCGAGGGCCGCCCGGCGGACCGCCCGCTGCTGGACATCCACGCCAACGTCTACATCGAGCGGCAGAGCCAGAAGGCGATCGTCATCGGCGCCAAGGGCGCGCGGCTCAAGCACGTCGGCACCACCGCCCGCAAGCACATCGAGGCGCTGCTCGGCACGCCGGTCTATCTGGACCTGCACGTCAAGGTGGCCAAGGACTGGCAGCGCGACCCGAAGCAGCTGCGCAAGCTCGGCTTCTGAGCCCCGGTTCCCGCCGAAGGCCCGCCCGGATCCGTCGATCGGGCGGGCCTTCGGCGGGTCCGGGGGCCGGTGGGGCTACGCGCCCTCGCGCAGGACCAGCGACACCAGCTCGCGCTGCGAGTCGGTGAGCTTCGGGTCGGCGCAGTAGACCGTCCGGCCGTCGACGGTGATCTCGTAGTGGAAGCCGTCCGGCACCCCGTACGAGGGCGCCCGCAGCCCGCCCGCGACGGCCTCGCGGGCGAGCGCGTGGACGTGCGGGGCGTCCGTGCGGTCGACGGTGTCGAGTTCCGCATGGCGGACGATCCCCGCGAAGCCGCCGGTCCGGGTCACCTGGATACGCATGGTGTCCATGGTGCTACCAGGGGAGGGAGTTTGCCGGTCTTTTCCCGGACCGTGACCTTAAGCGCGGCTCAACCCGGTCTCAACCGGTCCTCGGTCGGGGCCGTCGTCGGGGCCGCCGCCGAGGCCTGAGGGGTTCGGCCGGGGCCGCCTGAGGGGTTCAGCCGGGGCTGACGCCCACCTGCGCCCAGGAGGCCGTCACGGTGTCCGCCACCGAGGACTGGTCGGGGTAGCGGGCCTTGGCGGCGGCCACGGTGGCTCGGGCGAAGGCGGTGAAGTCGGCGTCGGCGGCCAGCCGGCCGCCGGTCAGGGCGTCGTACCAGATCCGCCCGGCGCGGTCCCAGGCCTGGCCGCCGAGGGCGGTGGCCAGCAGGTAGAACGCGTGGTTGGGGATGCCGGAGTTGATGTGCACGCCGCCGTTGTCGTCGGTGGTGTCCACGTAGTCCCGCATGTGCGCGGGCTGCGGGTCCTTGCCGAGCCGGGGGTCGTCGTAGGCGGTGCCGGGGGCCTTCATCGAGCGCAGCGCCACGCCCTGGATGCCGGGGGCGAGCAGGCCGGCGCCGATCAGCCAGTCGGCGTGGGCGGCGTCCTGGCCCAGCGAGTGCTGCTTGACCAGCGAGCCGAAGACGTCGGAGACCGACTCGTTGAGCGCGCCGGGCTGGTCCTGGTACTGCAGGCCGGCGGTGAACTGGGTGACGCCGTGGGTGAGTTCGTGGCCGATGACGTCGACGCAGGCGGTGAAGTCGCCGAAGATCTCGCCGTCGCCGTCGCCGAAGACCATCTGGTGGCCGTTCCAGAAGGCGTTGTCGTAGTCCTGGCCGTAGTGCACGGTGGCGTCCAGGCGCAGCCCCCGGTTGTCGATCGAGCGGCGGCCGAAGACGGTGGCGTACAGGGCGAAGGTGTCGCCGAGGCCGTCGTAGGCGTGGTTGACGGACTGGTCGGCGACCGGGGCCTGGCCCTCGGTGCGGACGGTCCGGCCGGGCAGCCGCTGGCTGTGGGCGGTGTCGGCGATCAGCCGGCTGGGGGTCGGGCCGGTGCTGACGGGCGGGGGAGGGGCGAGGCGGGCCGCGCGGTGCGCGGTGTCGAGCAGGAGGGAGCGGACGGCGGGCTCGTGACCGGCCTCGGCGAGGCGGTCCAGGACGTACGGCGGGACGATCGCGCAGATCGGAACTGCTGCAGTCATGTGGCCCAGGGTGAGGCCTCGATGACCGGTTGTCACCACTCTTGGCGTGACCGGTCGGTGTCTCAAGGGGTGGAACGGTGGCCCGGATCACTTCGGGGGCGCGCGGCCCTGGGTTACGCTGGGGCCATCATGCGCAACGGGCTGCTTCTTCTTAGCTGCCGCGTCGAGGGCCTGTAGTCCACAGGGCCGGCTCCCTCGCCGCGGGGATCGAGCTGTGCGCGTCATCCGGCGATCCAACGGAGGGTCGCGAGCGGCAGCTGCCGGCCAGTCGGTGTTGACCACCCCGACCCGCCCCCGCACCACGCATCACAGGAAGCCGAGAGTCATTCCATGACCGAGCAGAGCTCCGCCGCGCCCATCCCCGCCGGTCGCGCCTTCGTCGACCGCCCCACCCCGATCACCGCCGCGTCCGTGCGCCAGCTGCCCTCCGGCATGCGGTACGGGCGCTACCTGCCGTTCGACACCGTCGACCTGCCGGACCGCACCTGGCCGAGCAAGGTGATCACCAAGGCGCCGCGCTGGCTCTCCACCGACCTGCGGGACGGCAACCAGGCGCTGATCGACCCGATGTCCCCGGCCCGCAAGCGCAAGATGTTCGACCTGCTGGTCGCGATGGGCTACAAGGAGATCGAGGTCGGCTTCCCGTCCTCCGGCGCCACCGACCACGCCTTCGTGCGGTCGCTGATCGAGGAGGGGGCGATCCCCGAGGACGTCACCATCTCGGTGCTGACGCAGGCCCGCGAGGAGCTGATCGAGAAGACCGTCGAGTCGCTGGTCGGCGCCCCGCGCGCGACGGTCCACCTGTACAACGCGACGGCGCCGCTGTTCCGCCGGGTGGTGTTCCGCAACGACCGGGCCGCGACCAAGGCGATCGCCACCGACGGCACCCGGCTGGTGATGGAGTACGCCGAGAAGCTGCTGGGCGAGGAGACCGTCTTCGGCTACCAGTACTCGCCGGAGATCTTCGTGGACACCGAGCTGGACTTCGCGCTGGAGGTCTGCGAGGCGGTCATGGACGTCTGGCAGCCGGGCGAGGGCCGCGAGATCATCCTGAACCTGCCGGCCACCATCGAGCGGGCCACCCCGAACGTGCAGGCCGACCAGTTCGAGTGGATGTCGCGCAACCTGTCGCGCCGCGAGTTCGTCTGCCTGTCGGTGCACCCGCACAACGACCGCGGCACCGCCGTCGCCTCCGCCGAACTGGCCTACATGGCGGGCGCGGACCGCATCGAGGGCTGCCTGTTCGGCCAGGGCGAGCGGACGGGCAACGTCGACCTGGTGACCCTGGGCATGAACCTGTTCTCGCAGGGCATCGACCCGCAGATCGACTTCTCCGACATCGACGAGGTGCGCCGCACCGCCGAGTACTGCAACCAGATGGAGGTGCACCCGCGCCACCCGTACGCCGGCGACCTGGTGTACACCTCCTTCTCCGGCTCGCACCAGGACGCCATCAAGAAGGGCTTCGACGCCCTGGAGGCGGACGCCGCGGCGGCGGGCGTCCCGGTGGGGGAGCACACCTGGGGCGTGCCGTACCTGCCGATCGACCCGAAGGACGTCGGCCGCACCTACGAGGCGGTCATCCGGGTCAACAGCCAGTCCGGCAAGGGCGGTGTGGCGTACGTCCTGAAGAACGACCACAAGCTGGACCTGCCGCGCCGGATGCAGATCGAGTTCTCCCGGATCATCCAGGCCAAGACCGACGCCGAGGGCGGCGAGGTCACCCCGGCCGAGATCTGGCGGGTCTTCGAGGACGAGTACCTGCCGACCCCGGACAACCCGTGGGGCCGGATCTCGCTGAGCGGTTCGCGCACCCTGACCACCGAGGACGGCCGGGACGCGCTGATCGCCGGCGCGCTGGTGGACTCGGTACCGGTGACCCTGACCGGTGTCGGCAACGGCCCGGTCTCCGCCTTCACGGACGCGCTGGCCCGGATCGGCCTGGACGTCCGCGTCCTGGACTACGCCGAGCACGCGCTGAGCGAGGGCGGCGACGCCCAGGCCGCCGCGTACGTCGAGTGCGCGGTGGACGGCAAGGTGCTGTGGGGCGTCGGCATCGACGGCAACACCGTGCTGGCCTCGCTGAAGGCGATCATCAGCGCCGTCAACCGGGCGCAGCGCGGGTAGTTCGTACGAGTGAGATGTGGCGGGGCCGTCCTCCGGGGCGGCCCTTCGCCGCGCCTGGGGCCAGTTGTGTCCTGCGCCACATTTTTTCGGGTCGGAAGCCGTTCGAGGTACTGACACGTGCCGGTAACCATGGCAACATCGATCCACCGGAAAGCCGGGTCGGTGGGACGGCCTCGGTGTCCGGTCGCGTGACCTGCCCATTGTTGTGCAGGCCGTCTGCCATGTCTGGGGAGTGGCGCCGTGACCAGGTTGTGGGGTGTTCGCCCGCGGTGGCGGACTGACGTTCTCGGTGACTTCTTCTGTCCGGGCTGTGGCGGGGACCGCAACTACCGCCGGCAGCACGGTCGGCGGTGGCTGCGGTTGCTGGGGACCCCGGTGGCCCCGCTCGGCCCGGTGATCGGCAGCGTGCAGTGCACCAGCTGCCACGGTCGCTACGGCGTCGAGAGCCTGGAACAGCCCACCTCCGTACGGCTCGGCGCGATGCTGCGGGACGCGCAGTACACCATCGCGCTCGCCCTGCTCGCGGCCGGCGGCACCGCGCACCGCGCGGCCCGCGAGGCGGCCTGCACGGCGGTGCGCGAGGCCGGGTTCGAGGACTGCGGCGAGGCCCAGGTGCTGGCCGCGCTCGCCGCGCTGTCCGGGCTCGGCGGCGAACTCTACGACGCCCACGGGATGGCCGGCGGCCTGGCCGTGGAACTGCACGCGGTGCTCGAACCGCTCGCCCCGCACCTGGCCCACCAGGGCCGGGAGCGGCTGCTGCTGCAGGGCGCGGCGATCGCCCTGTCCGACGGGCGCTACCTGCCGCAGGAGCGCGAGGCGCTGGCCGCGGTCGGGCGCTGTCTGGATCTACCGCAGTCGCGGGTCGGGGCGCTGCTGGAGGCGGCGACCCGGGCTCCGTACTAGACCTTCTCCGCAGTAACCCGGACGTCCTCCGCAGGACGGGACGTCCTCCGCAGTACCGGGCCCGCTCCGCAGTGCCGGGCCCGCCGCGCAACCCCCGAGCCATCTCCGATCCCCCACAAAACGGGCCCGAAATCCCCCTCCGGGCCCGCCGTGACCCGCACCGCTCGGTCCTCCCCCACGGACTCGGTGCGGGCAACACGGCTGTCGGCGGCCGGGGCGTGCCGTGGGGGAGAATGGCTCCCATGAGTCTTTTCCGGGACGACGGCGTCGTGCTGCGGGCGCAGAAGCTCGGCGAGGCCGATCGGATCATCACCCTGTTGACCCGGCACCACGGCAAGGTGCGGGCGGTGGCGCGCGGGGTGCGCAAGACCAAGTCCAAGTTCGGCGCCCGTCTGGAGCCGTTCTCGCACGTGGACGTGCAGTTCTTCAGCCGGGGGAGTGAGCTGATCGGCCGCGGGTTGCCGCTGTGCACCCAGGTGGAGACGATCGCGCCGTACGGCGGTTCGATCGTCACCGACTACGGCCGCTACACCGCCGGGACGGCGATGCTGGAGACGGCCGAGCGGTTCGCCGAGAACGAGGGCGAACCGGCCGTCCAGCAGTACCTGCTGCTGGTGGGCGCCCTGCGCACGCTGGCGGCCGGGCTGCACGAGTCGCACCTGGTGATGGACGCATTCCTGCTGCGCTCGCTCGCGGTGAACGGGTACGGCGCGAGCTTCACGGACTGCGCCAAATGCGGGCTGGAGGGGCCGAACCGTTTCTTCTCCCTTCCCGCGGGCGGGGTCCTCTGCCCGGACTGCCGAGTGCCCGGATGTGCCGTACCCTCCCCTGAGACACTGGTACTGCTCGGGGCGCTGCTGTCAGGGGACTGGCAGACGGCCGATTCCTGCGAGCCGAGGTACTGGCGGGAGGGCAGCGGCCTGGTCGCGGCCTATCTGCAGTGGCATTTGGAGCGGGGCATCCGCTCGATGAGATACGTGGAGAAGTGAGCACATGGCAGCGCGACGGCTCTTCGGCGGCGGCAAACAGAGGGAGTACCTCCCCCCGACCCCGCACCCCAGTGGCGCACAGCCCCCGAAGATTCCCGGCGAGCTGGTCCCCGGCCACGTCGCCATCGTGATGGACGGCAACGGCCGCTGGGCCAAGGAGCGCGGGCTGCCCCGCACCGAGGGCCACAAGGTCGGCGAGTCGGTCGTGCTGGACGTCCTCAAGGGCGCGATCGAGCTCGGCGTGAAGAACATCTCGCTGTACGCGTTCTCCACCGAGAACTGGAAGCGCTCGCCCGACGAGGTGAAGTTCCTGATGAACTTCAACCGGGACGTCATCCACCGCCGCCGCGACGAGATGGACGCGATGGGCGTGCGGGTCCGCTGGGCGGGCCGGATGCCGAAGCTGTGGAAGAGCGTCGTCCAGGAGCTCCAGGTCGCCGAGGAGCAGACCAAGGACAACGACGCCGTCACGCTCTACATGTGCGTCAACTACGGTGGCCGGGCCGAGCTCGCGGACGCCGCGGCGGCCCTCGCGGCCGACGTCGCCGCCGGGAAGCTGGACCCGAAGAAGGTCAACGAGAAGACCCTCGCCAAGTACATGTACCACCCGGACATGCCGGACGTGGACCTGTTCCTGCGCCCCAGCGGCGAGCAGCGCACCTCCAACTTCCTGCTCTGGCAGTCCGCGTACGCCGAGTTCGTGTTCCAGGACGTGCTCTGGCCGGACTTCGACCGCCGCGACCTGTGGCGTGCCTGCGAGCAGTACGCGAGGCGCGACCGCCGCTTCGGCGGGGCGATCCCGAACGAGGTGCCCGAGCCGCTGGACCTGCCCACCCAGCGCTGACGCGGTACGGCGGCGGTACGGCGAAGGGCCCGTGGGAATCGCTCCCACGGGCCCTTCGCCGTACCGCCGCTCCGCTGCTCAGGCCTTCTTGGCGCACTCCGCGCAGGTGCCGAAGATCTCCAGGGTGTGCGCGATGTCGCTGAACCCGTGCTCCGCGGCGACCGCGTTGGCCCAGCGTTCCACCGCTGGGCCCTCCACCTCGACGGTCGCGCCGCAGTGCCGGCACACCAGGTGGTGGTGGTGTCCGCTGCTGCACCGGCGGTAGACGGCCTCGCCGTCGGCGGTGCGCAGCACGTCCACCTCGCCTGCGTCGGCGAGCGACTGCAGGGTGCGGTAGACCGTGGTCAGACCGACGGAGTCCCCGCGGTGCTTGAGCATGTCGTGGAGCTCCTGCGCGCTGCGGAAGTCCTCGATCTCGTCCAGGGCCGCCGAGACGGCGGCACGTTGCCGGGTCGAGCGGGCGCGCGGCGACGGGCCTGCGGTGGTCACCGTGGGTCCTCCTGGGGTGGTGGGCGTCTCGCACCTCATTGTGCCAGCCCCGCCCCCCGCTCCGGAGTGATCGCGTCGGAGGAACCGCGGCCCGGGAGTTGCCCCGGGATCTGTCCCGGGGACTGCCCCGGGAATTCTTCGGGGAGTTGACCCGGGAACTGTTCCGGCAGGGCGACGTCGCAGACCTTCGGTCCGGGGTCCGCGACGCCCCTGCGGTGGCGCCGCCGGGCGAGCGGGGCGGCGAGCAGGCTGAACACCGCGAAGACCGCGATGGCGAGCAGCACGATGGCCGGGCCGGAGGGCACGTTGAGGTGGTAGGAGCCGGTGACGCCGGCCAGCGAGACCACCACGCCGAGCGCGATCGAGGCCGCCTGGGTGGCGGCGAACGACCGGGTGAGCTGCTGGGCGGCGACCACCGGGACCACCATCAGGGCACTGACCAGCAGCAGCCCGACCACCCGCATCGCGACGGTGACGGTGACGGCGGCCATCACCGCGAGCAGCAGGTTGAGCGTGCGCACCGGCAGGCCGGTGACCCGGGCGAAGTCCTCGTCCTGGCAGATCGCGAAGAGCTGTCGGCGCAGGCCGACGGTGACCGCGACGACCACCGCGCCGAGCACCGCGATGGTGATCAGGTCGGTCGGGGCGACGGTGAGGATGGAGCCCCACAGGTAGCTCTCCAGCGAGCCGGCGCCGGCCTGGGCGGAGAGCGAGACGAGCAGCTTGCCGCAGGCCATGCCGCCGTAGAAGAGCATCGCCAGGGCGATGTCGCCGCGCTGGTTGCCGCGCGAGCGGACCAGTTCCATCGTGACGGCGCCGAGCACGCAGACCAGCACGGCCATCCAGACCGGGCTGGTCTGGAAGATGAAGCCGAGGCCGACGCCGGTCATCGCGACGTGTCCCATGCCGTCGCCCATCAGGGCCTGCCGGCGCTGCACCAGGTAGATGCCGACGGCCGGTGCGGTGATCCCGACCAGGACGGCGGCGAGCAGGGCGCGCTGCATGAAGTCGTAGGAGAGCATCTCGGTCATGCCAGCAGCCTCGGCGGGGTGTGGTCGGCGTGCGGGTGGACGTGGTCGTGGCCGGGCAGCGCGTGCAGGCCGGTGTTGGGCACGGGCGGGCCGTCGTGCGCGACGCAGCCGTCCCGCAGCACCACGGCGCGGTCGATCAGCGGTTCCAGCGGCCCGAGTTCGTGCAGCACGAGGAGGACGGCGGCGCCGCGGGCGACCTCGGCGCGCAGGGTGTCGGCGAGCACCTGCTGGCTGGCGGCGTCCACGCCGGCCATCGGCTCGTCCATGATCAGCAGGTCGGGGGTGCCGACCAGGGCGCGGGCGATCAGCACCCGCTGCTGCTGGCCGCCGGACAGGTCGGCGACGCCGTCCCCGGCCCGCTCCAGCATGCCGACGGCGGCCAGCGCGCGGTCCACCGCCGCGCGGTCCCGGCGGCGGAACGGCAGCAGCCGGTGCTGCGGCAGCCGCCCGGTGGAGACCACTTCGCGCACGGTGGCCGGCACGCCGGAGGCGGCGGTGGTGCGCTGCGGGACGTACCCGATCCGGTGCCAGGCGCGGAAGCCGGCGTACGGGATGCCGAACAGCTCCAGCGTGCCCTGCCCCAGCGGGACGGAGCCGATCACGGCCTTGACGGTGGTGGACTTGCCGGAGCCGTTGGCGCCGAGCAGGGCGACCACCTCGCCGGGCTGGACGGTGAGGTCGACGCCGCGCAGCACCGGCCGACCGCCGCGCGAGGCGACGGCGTCGCGGAGGCGGACGGCCGGGGGTATCGGGTGGGTCATGGTGCTGTCGTCCCGTCAGCTGGTGGGGGTGCCGGTCGTGGTGGGAGTGGTGCCGGTCGCGGCGGGGGTGGCGCCGAGGGCGGCCTGGAGGTTGGCCAGGTTCTGCTTCATGACCGAGAGGTAGTCCTCCTTGCCCGGGTCCTTGACGCCCTCCAGCGGGTCCAGTACGGCGGTCTTGAGGCCGAGGTCCTTGGCGACGGTGTCGGCGAGCTTGGGGCTGACCAGGGTCTCGAAGAAGATCGTGGTGACGCCGTTGTCCTTGGCGGCCTTCTGCACCTCGGCGAGGCGGGCCGGGGTGGGCTCGGACTCGGGGTCGACGCCGTTGATGGCGACCTGGGTGAGGCCGTAGTGGTCGGCGAGGTAGCCGAAGGCGGCGTGGCTGGTGACGAAGGTCTTGGACTTGGCGTCCTTCAGGCCGTCCCGGAACTCCTGGTCCAGCGCCGTCAGCCGACCGACCAGGTCGTCGGTGTTCTTGCGGTAGTCGTCGGCGTGGGCCGGGTCGGCCTTGGCGAACCCGTCGCCGACGCTCTTGGCGATCGCCGCGTAGCGGGTCGGGTCGAGCCAGATGTGCGGGTCGCCGGCCGGGCCGTCGTGCTGGTGGCCGTCGGCCTCGGTGCCCTCGTCGAGGTGGTGGTCGACCAGCGGGCTGGCGGCGGTGGCGTCGATCTTGTACTTGGCCGAGGACTGGCCGACGGCCTGGTCGACGGTGGGCTGGAGGCCCTTGAGGTAGATGATCGCGTCGGACTTCTGGACGGTGGCGACCTGCTTGGCGGTGAGCTCCAGGTCGTGCGGCTCGACGCCGGCCGCGGTGAGGTCGGTGACCGCGACATGCTCCTTGCCGATCTGCTGGGCCAGGTACTCCATCGGGTAGAAGGAGGCGACGACCTTCAGCTTGCCGTCGGCGCTCTGGGCGCTGCTGCTGCCACCGCAGGCGGTCAGGACGAGGGAGGCGGTGAGGGCGGTGGCGGCGATGGCTATGGAGCTGCGGGTACGTCGTCCGATCATCATGACAATCATTCTCATCTTATCTGGAAATGATTGTCAACTCACTCGGACGGGTGAACGGCAGGTAGCCGTGGCTGGGAGGGGCCGGACGATACCGATTTGAACCCCGTACCCATATGGCCGGTAACCTGAGGTATTCGGGTACGCGCAACCAGCCGTGCCCTGACCGTGCCGTACGTACTGAAGAGAGCACTGTGGCCGCCGACAAGATCGACACGATCGTCAGCCTGAGCAAGCGCCGTGGCTTCGTCTACCCCTGCAGCGAGATCTACGGCGGCACGCGTGCCGCCTGGGACTACGGGCCGCTGGGCGTCGAACTCAAGGAGAACATCAAGCGCCAGTGGTGGCGCGCGATGGTCCAGGCCCGTGAGGACGTCGTGGGACTCGACTCGTCGGTGATCCTCGCGCGCGAGGTGTGGGAGGCCTCCGGCCACGTCGCCACCTTCAACGACCCGCTGACCGAGTGCCTCTCCTGCCACAAGCGCCACCGGGCCGACCACCTGGAGGAGAAGTACGAGGCCAAGCACGGCTTCCCGCCGCCGAACGGCCTCAAGGACGTCAACTGCCCCGACTGCGGCACCAAGGGCCAGTTCACCGAGCCCAAGGACTTCTCGGGCATGCTGAAGACCCACCTCGGCGTCACCGAGGAGGCCAGCGGCCTGGCCTTCCTGCGGCCCGAGACCGCCCAGGGCATCTTCACCAACTTCAAGGCCGTCCAGACCACGTCGCGCAAGAAGCCGCCGTTCGGCATCGCCCAGACCGGCAAGAGCTTCCGCAACGAGATCACCCCCGGCAACTTCATCTTCCGCACTCGCGAGTTCGAGCAGATGGAGATGGAGTTCTTCGTCAAGCCGGGCGAGGACGAGCAGTGGCACGAGTACTGGCTCCAGCAGCGCTGGGACTGGTACGTCGGCCTGGGCCTGCGCACCGAGAACATGCGCTTCTTCGAGCACCCGAAGGAGAAGCTCTCCCACTACGCCAAGCGCACGGTGGACATCGAGTACCGCTTCAACTTCGGCGGCAGCGAGTTCTCGGAGCTGGAGGGCGTCGCCAACCGCACCGACTACGACCTGCGGGTGCACAGCGAGGCGTCCGGCCAGGACCTCAAGTACTTCGACCAGGAGAGCGGCGAGCGGTACTTCCCGTACGTCATCGAGCCGGCGGCCGGCCTCAACCGCGCCATGCTGGCCTTCCTGATCGACGCCTACTTCGAGGACGAGGCGCCCAACGCCAAGGGCGTCATGGAGAAGCGCGTCGGCATGCGGCTCGACCCGCGCCTGGCCCCGGTCAAGGTCGCCGTCCTGCCGCTGTCGCGCAACGCCGACCTCTCCCCGAAGGCCCGTGGCCTCGCCGCCGACCTGCGCACCGCGTGGAACGTCGAGTTCGACGACGCCGGCGCCATCGGCAAGCGCTACCGCCGCCAGGACGAGATCGGCACGCCGTTCTGCGTCACCGTCGACTTCGACACCCTCGAGGACAACGCGGTGACCGTCCGCGACCGCGACACCATGTCGCAGGAGCGCGTCTCGCTCGACCAGGTCAAGGCGTACCTGGGTGCGCGGCTGATCGGCTGCTGAGCCTGCTCCGCCCGTCTGGAGCCCTCGTTCGCCCCGGTCCGTCCGGGGCGGACGGGGGCTCCCGCGTGTTCCCGTCGTTCCCGCCCTCTGCTCACCGTCTGCGCTTACCGTCTGCCCCAGCGGGAACGGGGGGCCGCGGCCGGTTCGGTCGGCAGGCCGGCGCTGCGCAGGGCGGCCAGCGTCGTCCGGTGCCGGGCACCGTCGGCGAGCAGCGCGGCGAGCAACCGCCCGTACAGCTCCGGGCTGGTGTCCAACGCGGCCGCCAGCTTGACCAGCTCCACCGGTGGGCGCAGCGCCGCCAGCTCGTGCAGCAGGACGGTCGCGAGCTCGGCCGGCAGCTCCGTCGCCAGCGCGGCCAGCTCCGCCGTCGGCTGGCCGGCCGCCTGGCGCAGCAGCGTCCGCACGTCGGCGTGCCGGCCCGTGCGGCGCAGGCCGGTCGCCAGCGCCGTCAGCTCCGGCGTCGGTGCCGAACCCCACTCCCACAGCAGCGTCGCGCCGTCCGCGCCCTGCCCGGCCCGCTCCAGCGCGGCCAGCAGGGCGGGCAGGGCCGACGCCGGATAGCCCCAGAACGCGTGGAACAGTTCCGCCGCCTCCTCCGCCAGCCCCAGCTCGCGCAACTCCGCCAGCATCGCCACCGCCTGCTCGGGGGCGCACTGCGCGGCGCTCCTGGCCAGGTGCAGGGACGCGCCCGTCGGGCCGCGTCGGGAGAGCATGCCGGCCAGCAGCGCGGCGTCCGCCGGATCGAGGCCGGTGGCCGCCCGGGACAGCAGCTCCGTCGCCTCGGCGAAGGCGCCGGCGCGGTGCAGGGCCGCCACCCGCTCGGCGAGGGCGCCGATGTCGGGTCGGGCGGGTCGGGCGGGTCGGTCCTGGGGCGGCGGGGCCTGGGCCGGTTGCGGCTCCGGCTGTCGGTTCCGCAGTCGGTTCTCCAACGCCTCCAGTCGATCGCTCAGTTGGAGGCAGCGGGCGCCCAGGCCCTCGCGCAGGGCGCGCGCCTGCGCCAGCTGCCGCAGCAAGTCCCCGTCCGGCCGCTGGCGGCCCGGCGCCGCCCGGATCGCCTCGTTCAACCGCCGCTCCCGCTGGCTCGCGTAGCGGCTCGCGCGCAGTAACTCGTCCAGCTCCGACCGGAGTTCGTACGCCTGTTGCTCGCCCTCCGGGTCCTGGCCCGCGGATTGTGCCGTCGGCCGCATGCGCATGATCGCCCCACCCCGTCCATCTCTCCCCTGACTGCGGGACATCCTGGCGTCGCTATATGGCGGGGGAGTTAAGGGAGCGCGTCCAGTCGTGCGCGACTGGTGTCAAGGAGCGCGCAGACGGCGGTCGTTGCGAGAAGTGCGCCGGTCGCGCTCCGCAGCGGGCCGACCGCCCTCATGCGGCCAGCCGTGCCCGCGCCTCCATCAGGGCGAAGCCGAGCAGGTTCAACCCCTGCCACTCGTCGGGCCGTTCCGCGCGGATGTCGTCGGCCGCGAGCCCGATGCCCCAGATCCGGTCCACCGGGCTGGCCTCGACCAGGACGCGGTCGCCGGTGCCCAGTAGGTAGGCGCGCAGCGCCTCGTCCTGGCCGAACTTCGCGACGTTCCCCTCGACGACCAGCTCGAACCGGCCGGCCGTCCAGGCCGCGTCGTCGAACCCCTTGACCAGCCGCCCCAGCTTCTTCGCCTCGGCCGGCGTGCGGGCCGCCAGCACCTGCTGCTCGATGGCCTCGTCCCCGAACATCCGGGCCTTCCCCGCCATCATCCAGTGCTCGGCGGACGCGTACGCCACCCCGTCGACGGTGAACTCCCCGGGCCACCACTGGCTCAGGCACTCCTGCCGCGTCCCCCCGCCCTTCCGTTCGGTGTGCCCCCAGAACATCAGCCACTTCGGCCGCACCCCGGTGGCCATCAGTGCCGCCAGCTCCACCCGGCTACGGACGTCGGCAGAGGTCCCCACGCGCATCTCGCTCATATCGTCATTCTGACGCAAAGGGGGCCGTCGGGCCAGCGGGTTTTCGGTGGCCGGTCGGGTCAGTTGACGGGCAGCGCGTTCGCCATGTCCCGGAAGCGGGGCGACACGCGCATCATGCCGTCCGAGCCGACGTTGAGGTTCTCGATCCAGCCGTCCCGGTACCAGAAGAGCGACGGGGTCAGCGGGGCCGGGTCGCCGGCCGCGAGCTCCTTCGACAGGTCGATCAGGAAGCGGATGGCGTTCAGCGACAGGCTGGTGCGGATCGGCACCGCGCAGAGCGCGTTGTTCGTCGGCAGGGCGACCAGGGCCCCGTTGGGCAGCTCGACGCCCCCTCCCAGGGCGTTCTCCAGGCGCAGCGCGTGGGCGGCTCCGGGCCAGGCCCCCATGCCGTTGACGGTGTGGATGGTGTCGCCGTTGGACGCGTCGAAGACCTGCCGGTTGAGTTGCTCGGTGGCCAGGTTCGCGAAGGCCCGCTCCCACAGCTCGGCCCGGCTGATGCTCCACTGGTCGGCGGCGTGTTCGGCTATCGACAGGGCCTCGGTCTTGCCGGCCCGCTTGCCGGCGTCCACGCAGAGGACGACCGACAGCTCGTCGTCGATCTGCCGCGCCATCGGATCGGGCCCCAGGCCGCGGCTCCTGGCGATCAGGAGCCGCAGCCGGTCCCGGACCTCGAAGACCGAGATCGTCGCGAGCGCCTGGCACGGGCCGTGCTCGTCGCACAGCGGCCTCGGAAGGTTCTTGCGGCTGCCGAACAGTGGCATGGGTGACTCCCCGGGTGGTTGCGGTGGTCGGACCGAGCCACAGCATTCCATCGGTTGGCCCTGCCGTCCCGAGATCACCCCATTCCCGGAAGTGTTCTGTCGAGCCGTCAGGTAGTGGTGTGCTCCCAGCGGAGGGCGGGGTGGCCGTCGACCCAGTAGTGGGTCGCCCGGTCGGTGATCCGCAGGCGGACGGCGGTGAGGTCGGGGCGGCCGGCCTCCTGCCAGGCGGTGAGGATGCGCTCGACCTCGTCCCACAGGGCGACCGGGCCGCTCTGGTGGACCGTCCAGCCGTAGGTGTCGTCGGCGACCTCGGCGACGGATCCGGGGGTGGACAGGCAGTAGATCGACTCCAGATCCTCCCCGATTGAGACGGTGAACTTGGACTCTGGGAAGGAGAGTTGGGCGAGAATGGCCGGCGCCGGGTTGTTGAGGAGGGTGGGGGAGACGTGCGCCAGTCGCTTCGGCTCGGTGGTTGCCGCCCGGGCCGTGAGGTTGCCGACCGGGGGCACCGGACGATCGGGCCGGACGGGAGGGAGGGCGGAGCGGCCGATGATCCGGCCGTCGGCGGTGCCGTCCGCGTGGACGGTGACCTTGGCCAGGCCGGCGCCCTCGGGCCAGGTGCCGACCGTGGCCAGGATCGTGCCGCCGGGTTTGGTCTGCCGCACCCAGGTGTGGGGGATGCGGCGCACCGCGTGGGTGGCGATCACCCGGTCGTGCGTGACCTCGGGGTCGCCCTCGGCGGTGGTGACGTTGCGCTCGCCGAGGAGGTGGCGGAGCAGGGCCGTCGAGTAGCCCGTGCCGGCGCCGATCTCCAGCACGGTGTGCCCGTCCTCGGCGCCCAGGGCGTCGATCATGCGGACGGTGGCGGCCGGGGCGGTGGTGGAGGCGGTGGGGAAGCCCCGGACGGGCGCGGAGACCTGGTCGGCGGTCAGATGCCCGTTGAGCTGGGTGACCAGCGACCGATTGCTGTGCGCGAGTTCGACCCACTCCGCCGGATCGGCGCCGCGCTCGGTCACCGGCCGCCAGCGGCGCCTGCCGGTGGACACGAACACCCCGGGCCGCAGGAACGGCTCCCGGGGCACGGCCTCCACGGCGGCGCGCAGTGCCGGGCTGGTCAGGGCGCCGTCCGCCTCAAGCCGGTCGGCGAGTGTTCGGCGCGCGGCTGCGGTGTCCGGGGTCACGGTTCTCCCTCCTGGGGCGGGTGTGTACGTCTGTGCTGGATCGCCTTGCTGAGTGCGGAGTTGACCAGCACGGTGACAACGCAGAGTACGAGGAGGAAGAAGAGGTTCGCCATGCTGGGGTCGCTGTGGCGAAGCGGGCGGGAGGCGAGTGCCCCTGCGCCCGCCCCGGTCGCGATGGAGAACGCTGCGGCGGCGACCAGGGCGGGGTGGGGGCGGGTCGGGGTGGGGGCGGGTCGGTAGCGCCACGAGTTCTGCGGGGGCGGCGGGCCGATGTCCTCGGGTCGGGCCGTCCACTCGACGCCGCCATGGGGAGGGCGGAGGTGGAGGAGGCCGGCGACGAGGTCCATGACGACGCCGAGTCGCCCGGTGCGGCTGTCGTGGACGAGAGCGGCGTCGGGGGCGGTGGGGGTGGCGGCCGTCACGGGGTGAGCCAGCTGTCGAGCCGCACGGTGACCAACTTCCCGTTCGCACCCACGACTTTGGCGGCGAGGGGCACGCCGCCCGCCGCGTTGAGCGTGACGGTCGCACCGACGGAGGGGTGCCACGGCTGCTGGTCGGCCTGCTCGCGACGGGCGCGGACGCCGGCGCGGAGCACGTCGACGATCTGGACGACTACGGAGGTCGGGGCGGCGCCGAGGTCGATCAGGACGATGCCGGTGACGGAGGCGCACGCCCAGTCGATTCCGGGGGAGGGGAGTTGGGTACCGGCGTAGGCGAGGGTCGCCTTGAGGTCGTCGAGGGCGTCGGCGGCCTCGCGGCGGTCCTCGGCGGTGATTTTTCTGAGCATGGAAGCCATGGCGTTCGGATTTCCTTGCGTGACGAGACTGTCCGGAAATATGGCAATCGACTGACCGGCAATGATCGCGCTGTGTCATCACTCGATCACGATTCGATGCTCCACCTTGGCGTGGGCCGTTCCTACTGTGTTTGCGGGACGTTTGGGACACTTCGCGGCTATGGTTCGTCCCGTCCCCGATGTGCTGCGGAGATGGAATATGAACCATGGTCTTCGGCGCGCCTTGGCCAGTGCCAAGATGACGGAAGCGCAGCTGGCTGAGGCGTGTGGAGTCGACGCCAAGACCGTCAGCCGATGGATCGCCGATCCCGGCCGTACTCCCCATGCTCGGCATCGATGGGCGGCTTGTAGGGCGCTAGGTGAGGAGGAAGTCGCTTTGTGGCCTACTACTGCCCGCTTGACCCTTAGGACTGGCCCTGACCGAGAGGTTGTCCAGGTATTTCCGTACCGCTCGGCGGCGCCGTCCTCGCTCTGGCGATCGCTGATTACCAAGGCCGAGCGTGAGTTGACGTTCGCCGGCTACACCAACTACTTCCTGTGGCTTGAGCAGGCGAACCTTGCCGGTGCGTTGCGGCGGAAGGCTCAGGGGGGCTGTCGTGTGAGATTCCTCATCGGTGATCCTGACAGTCCAGTGACGAGAGCCCGTGAGTTTGAGGAGGGCGTTCCCCTCACGCTGGCTACACGGATCGCTGTGACCATCAGCGAGTTGGAGCGATTGCGAGATGTCTCGAACGTCGAGGGTCGGTTCGAGACCGGGCATGTGAACCTGTCTGTCTTCCGGTTCGATGACGAGATGCTGGTGACTCCGATCCTTGCCCGCAGGGTCGGCCACGACTCGCCCATGTTCCATCTTCGACGCACCCAGTCGGATGGCATGTTCGACCGATTCGCGGATCATGTCGAAGAGTTGTGGAGCCGAGGTCGAAGCATCTGGGAGGTGGCTGCGCATGGCCAGGCGTGATTTCGAGAACGACCCGCATGCGCCGAAGGCAAACAGCCTGGTGCCGGCGGCCTCTGTCGTCGTGGTCGACGGCGATGGCCGCGTACTTCTTCAGCGTCGTACCGACAACGGCATGTGGGCCTTGCCCGGCGGAAAGATGGAGCTCGGGGAGTCCCTCGCGGACTGCGGCGTCCGCGAAACCCGTGAGGAGACCGGTATCGACGTCGTCATCACCGGCATTGTGGGCACCTACACCGACCCTGGCCATGTTTTCGCCTATGACGACGGCGAGGTGCGGCAGGAGTTCTCCATTTGCTTGCTCGGTGAGCCGCTGGGTGGCGAACTCCGAGTCTCCGGCGAGTCGTTCGAGGTCGGCTGGTTCTCCCCAGCCGATGCCGACGGCCTGCCCATGGTGCCGAGCATCCGCAAGCGCCTCGCCGACTGGCGCAGCGGCCGCACCCCCGTCGTGCGCTGAGGCCTAGGAGTAGTGCTTGTGCAGGTCGTCGCTGATCAGTCCGGTGCCGTGGTGGACGGCCTGGCTGGAGTAGGTCCCGCGCAGTTGGGCGGCGTGCGCGGTTCGCTGGTGTTCGATCAGCAGCCCCTCGGTGTCGTCCGAGTGGCCGCTGCGGGCCCGCTCTCGGCGGCCCAGGAGGACGGTCGTGCCGATGATGGCGGCCACGAGTGAGACCAGGAACGCGATGACGAAGGTCATGAGGTCTCACCTTTCCCCCGGTCCTGGATCGTCCCATGACGAACCATCTCCACGGAAGGGTCAGTTCCACCTGACCCGCCGCACGAGAAGTCGACCAGGTCGACTTCTCGTGCCGCGCGCCACGGGTTTCGGGGCCCGTCCCATCGAGCAGATCGGGAAGGGGGCATGACAACTCCCCCTTCCGGAAGCCGATGTGAGGAGCACTCATGAGCCCCACCCGTCGTGACGTCCTGCGCTGGGGAGCCGGTGCCGGTGGCGCCCTCCTGGCCGCCGCCGCGTTCAGCCCGTCTGCCGCCGCCGCCACCGTCATCCCGTCCGCCTGGATGAGCGCCCTGGGCGACGCCACGCCGCTGACCGCCCTGACGATCCCCGGCACCCACGACTCCTGCTGCACCGACCCGATGCACGGCACCGAGTGGTCCCACACCCAGAACTGGGGCCTGCCCGAGCAACTCCAGCGCGGCATCCGCTTCCTCGACATCCGCTGCAACGGACTCGCGGGGACGGCCGACGAACTCGGCATCTACCACAGCGACAACTACCAGTACGTCCGGCTCCAGGACGTCCTCGACCAGTGCCGCTCCTTCCTCGCCGCCAACCCGCGCGAGGCCCTGGTCATGCGGGTCAGGAACGAGTACGCGGGCGGGAACCGGCTCGACGACACCGAGTTCCAGCGCCGGATCAACCACTACCTGGACGACCTCGGCTACCGGGGCCTGTTCTGGACCGACCCCTCGTGGCCCACCCTCGGCCAAGCCCGCGGCCGCGTCGTCCTCGCCGCCGACTTCGCCAACCCGTGGTCGGTCATCCAGTGGTCCAGTGGCACCAACACCTGGTTCGCAACCCAGGACACCTTCCAGGGCATCAGCCTCGCCGCCAAGTCCCAGGCCGTCGTCGACTGGTTCGACCATGCCTTCCTCGACCAGGGCTCCCCGCGGATGTACGTGAACTTCACGAGCTACGCCAACGGCGGCTGGCCCAAGGTCAACGCGGCCGCCATCATGCCCCCCGTCCGCGACTACCTGAACGCCCGCCGCCAACAGGCCGCCCACTTCGGCATCGTCCCGATGGACTTCCCCGACTTCCACACCGACGTCCTGCAACTGCTCATCGACAAGAACTTCATCGGCCGCTGACCGGGGCCGCCGACCCGACCGCTGGGTAGCCTGCCGGCATGCCTGATCCCTCACCCTTCGCGGTCCCGAATCGCTTCGACGGTGACCCTGCCCGTGTCGCACTCGTCATTCCCGGAGTCGGTTACTCGCCCGCCAGGCCGCTGCTCCACTTCGCCCGCGCCGTGCTCCTCCAACACGGCTGGACGGTGCAGGAGTTGTGGTGGCAGGTCCCGGGCGACTTCTCCCGGTTCACCGTGGACGACCGGATCGCATGGGTCGAGCGGCAGGTCGGCCGGGCCGTCGCCGCGGAGGAGGGGGCCTGCGGTCTCCTGGTCGGCAAGTCCTTGGGCTCGCTCGCCTGTGGCATCGCAGCCGATCGGGGGATGGCGGCGGCCTGGCTGACGCCCGTCCTGACTCTCGACCAGGTGGCCCGCTCGCTGCGCCGATCCGAAGCGCCGACGCTCCTGGTCGGCGGGAGCGCCGACCAGCTGTGGGATCGACAGGTCGCCGGGTCGGTGGGGCACGAGGTCCTGGAAGTACCCTCGGCGGATCACTCCCTTGAGCTGGCGGATGATCCCGTGGGGTCGGCCGGGGTGCTGCGGCAGGTCGTCTCGCGGCTGGACCGCTTCGTCGGCTCGCTCGACGTCTAGAGAGCGCCCGGAGCCGGTCGGCGGACGCCGAACCGGGGTGGGCGGCCCAGGCGGCGGGTTGCTCTTCGGCGTTGGTGGTGCTGGCCGGGGTGTCGCAGGTGAGGGCGGGTCCGCCGGTGTCCGGGCGGTGCAGGACCTTGGCGCGACGCCCTGGACGGCCCCGCGATCGGGTGTCGATCGCGGGGCCGCTGCCGTCGCCGTGGCCCGTGGGGCCGGTCGGCTCAGCCGATGGAGCGGGGGAGGCGGGTGGTCAGGTACAGGATGACGAAGGAGCCGATGAGCTGGAGGCCCAGGCAGAGGGCGAGGGCGCGGTCCATGCCGAGGCTGGGGGAGAGCGACAGGTAGAGGGTGCCGAGGGTGGCGACGCCGAGGGCGAGGCTGGACTGCTGGCCGGTGGCCAGGACGCCGCTGCCGACGCCGGCCCGGGCGGCGGGCACCTTGGCGAGGACGACGCGGAACAGCGGGGTGCCGATCAGGCCCTGTCCGATGCCGGCGAGCGCGACGCCGGGCGCCATCCGCAGCGGGGAGAAGTGCGACCAGTCGGCGAGGACGGTGACGGCGAGGGTGGCCAGGCCGGCGGCCTGGATGACGGCGCCCGCGCTCAGTACCCGGCTGCCGTAGCGGCCGATCAGGCGGGGGCCCGAGAGCGAGGCGGTGAAGTAGCCGACGGCCATCGGGACGAGCGCCCAGCCGGCCGCGACCGGACCGAGGTGCAGGCCCTGCTGGAGGGCGACGGCGATGACGAACATGAAGCCGCCGAAGCCGGCGAAGTAGGGCAGGGCGATGCCGAGGCCGCGCCGCATCTCGGGGATGCGCAGCAGGGACGGCGGCACCAGCGGGGTGGCGCCGCGCTGCTCCGCCCGGCGTTCGACCAGGACGAAGGCGGCGGCGAGGACGGGGAACAGTCCGAGCAGCACCCAGGACCAGAGCGGCCAGCCGGCGGCGCGGCCCTCCATCAGCGGGACGAGCAGGGCGAGCAGCGAGGCGGTGAGCAGGACGGTGCCGGGCACGTCGACCTGGGCGGCCTGGGTGGCCCGGCTCTCCGGGACGTAGCGGACGGCGAGGACCAGGGCGAGCAGCGCGAACGGCACGTTGAGCAGGAAGACGGAGCGCCAGCCGGTGCCGAACAGGTCGGCGGCGACGAGCATGCCGCCGAGCACCTGCCCGATCACCACGGAGATGCCGCCGACGGCGCCGTAGATGCTGAGGGCGCGGCCGCGCCGGGCGCCGTCGGTGGCGGCGGTGATGGTGCCGAGGACCTGCGGGATCAGCAGCGCGGCGGAGGCGCCCTGGGCGGCGCGGGCGGCGACCAGCGTCCAGGCGCCGGGGGCGAGGCCGCAGGCGAGCGAGGTGAGGGCGAAGGTGGCGGCGCCGACGACGAAGAGCCGGCGGCGGCCGAAGATGTCGCCGAGGCGCCCGCCGAGGACGAGCAGGACGGCGAAGGCGATGCCGTAGCCGGCGGCGACGAGTTCGAGGACGGCGGGCCCGGCGGCCAGGTCGTGGTCGATGGTGGGCAGCGCGACGTTGACGATGAAGAAGTCGAGCATCGGCAGGAAGGCCCCGAGCAGGACGGTGACCAGCCCGGCGGTGCCGAGGGAGGGGGCAGCGCTGCGGGCGGCGGTCGCGGTCGCGGCGCCGGGGGTGGTGGCGGTGCGGACCGGGTCGGGGGCGACGGCGAGTTGTTGGGTCACGGGTCCTACGATCCGCCTGGCCGTACCCTGGTACCAGAGTGTGGTTATCCAGGTATAAGAAGTACCTGGCAACAGGCTCCGGGCTGGCGCATGCTAGGAACCATGAGCCTCACCACCCCGGCCGCGCAAGCCCGGTCCGCCTCGGTCGCGCAAGCCCGGACCACCCCGGCGACGCAAGCCCGGACCACCCCCGACGACGCCCGCCGGCACGACCTGGCGGCCTTCCTGCGCAGCCGCCGCGAGCGGATCGCGCCCGACCAGGTGGGCCTGCCCCCGACCGGCCGCCGCCGCACGCCGGGGCTGCGCCGCGAGGAGGTCGCGCAGCTCGCCGCCGTCGGGGTGACCTGGTACACGTGGTTGGAGCAGGGGCGGGACATCCAGGTGTCCACCCAGGTGCTGGACGCGGTCTCCCGCGCCCTGCTGCTGGACCCGAGCGAGCGCGCGCACCTGTTCACCCTGGCCGGCGCGGAGGATCCGGCGCCGGTGAAGGAGTGCCCCTCGGTCACCCAGAGCGTGCGGCTGGTGCTGGAGCAGATGGCGCCGTACCCGGCCGTGGCCGTCAACCCCCGCTACGACGTGCTCGCGTACAACGCCCAGTACACCGCGATCGTCGGCGATCTCAACGAACTTCCGCCCGAGGACCGCAACTTGATGTGGATGGCGTTCACCCCCTCGCGGTTCCGCGAGGTGCTGATCGACTACCGGACCGAACGCCTCGGCATGGTGGCCCGGTTCCGTGCCGCGATGGCCGACCACAGCGCGGAGCCCGCCTGGAAGGCACTGCTGGCCCGGCTGCTCAAGACCTCGCCGGACTTCGCGGAGGTCTGGCAGCGGCACGAGGTGATGGGGCCGAGCAACGGGATCAAGCGGTTCCAGGTGCCGGGCGTCGGGCTGCTGCGCTGCGAGTACACCAGCTTCTGGCTCGGCCCCCGACTCGGGACGCGGATGATCACGTACACCCCGCTGGACGAGGAGACCCGCGCGCTGATGAACCGGTTGCCCAGCAGCTTCTAGCCCTGCCCGACGGCTTCTAGCGGGGGGTGAGGACGGCACGCCCGAGCAGCACGCACACCACCGCGAGCGGCAGTTCGACGCCGAGCGCCATCACCAGGGCGGCGAGCACCGCGTGGCCCGGGCCGGCGCAGGCGATGTCGGCCAGCGCGTCCCCCGCGAGCAGCAGGGCCACCGCTCCGCCGGCCCAGCCGGCGGCGGCGCTGCGCCGGCGCAGCAGGGCGTCGAGCGAGAGCAGCGCGGAGAACTCCAGCAGGTCGAGCACCACCCACGGGGTCTCGTGGCAGGCGGCGAGGACCGCGAGCCAGGGCAGCAGCGCGACGGCGGCCACGACCGGCACCCGCTCGAAGCGGGCGGGCAGGACGAGGGCGGCGGCCGGGCGGCCGGCGAGGACGGCGGTGCTCATGCAGCCCCTCCGACGACTGCGGCCTCGCCCCGGCGCCGCACCCGCTCCAGCGGCTGCCGCTCGGTGGTGTCCCCGCCGGGGTGCCGGACCAGCACCCCGGTGTACGGGCCCTCGGCCCAGGCGAGCCAGAACCGCCCGGCGACCGTGACCACCTCGGCGCCGACGGCCGGTCGCTCGAACCGGAACGGCCCGGCCGACCAGAGCGACCGCACGGACCGGAACGACCGTACGGACCGGAATGACCGCACGGACCCGAGCGACCGCACGGACCGGAGCGGCCCGGCCAGCCGCCCGGCGGTGAACGCCACCGCGGGCGCGCCGCCGTCGGCCGCCAGCCGGCCCCAGGCGAGCACGTGGTGCGCCCGCCCGCCGGCCGGGCTGCGCCGAGCACCGCGCAGCAGCTGCGGGGTGAGCCGGGCGGCGACCAGGACATCGGCCAACTCGCCGTCCTGGTACACCTCCAGCGCGGCCCGGCCGCGGCGGCCGACCAGGCTGCGGACCGACCGGGGCCCGGCCCCGACCGGCAGCGTCCCCTCCGGCCCCGCCGTCCGGCGGAGCGCGTCCCCGGGAACACCCCCGTGGCTCCCGGGGACGGGCCGCCGGTGCGGCGGGGTGGCGGAGTGCGATGCGGTGCTCGTCATGCCGTCCAGCTTCCCGTCGATCATGGGCCGCTGTCGGTGGTGCCGTGCTCCGAATCCGGGGTGTACCTAGATACACCCCGACCGTGAGCCCCCCTTCATGGTGGCCGTTGATCATCGCGCCCTACGCTGTCGGTCATGCCCTCCACCACGTTGCGCCGAGCGCTCGTCAGGAGCCTTCGGCGCCCCCCGTGGTCGCCCGAGGCCTGGCGGGACACCCGCTTCATAGCCGCCGGCCTCCCGATGGCCCTGCCGGTCTGGCTGGCCGTCACCGAGTCCAAGCTGCTCTTCCCGATGACGGCCCTGGTCCTCATCTGCACGCGCCCGCTCACCGCCGCCCAGCGCGGCCGGCTGCGCGCCCTGCGCGGGGTGGAGGTGTCGCCGCCGCGCCCGGGCGAGCCGTGGGCCTGGCTGCCGGGCCGGCTGCTGCTGGGGCTGACCTGGCGCCAGAGCGTCCACCACCTGCTGGCCGGCCCGCTGCTGGCGGCGGGCGCGCTGGTGGTGCTGTACGCCTGGGGCGCCGGCGTGGTGATGGCCAGCGTGTACGGCTGGGTCTGGCTGATGCCCGTCGGCAGCCCGCTGCGCTCGGAGCTGGCCGGGCTGGACGTGGTGATCACGGTCGCCGGGGTGCTGCTGCTGGCCGTGATGCCCTGGCTGGCGGCGCTGGCGGCCTGGCTGGAGGTGCGCACGGCCCAGCTGCTGCTCGGCCCCAACCGCGCGGAGGCGCTGGAGCGGCGGGTCGAGGAGATCGCCGAGAGCCGGGCCGGGCTGGTCGACGTGGTGGACGCCGAGCGCCGCCGGATCGAGCGGGACCTGCACGACGGTGCCCAGCAGCGCCTGACCTCCCTCGCGATGAACCTGGGCCTGGCCCGGCGCACCCTCAAGGACGTCCCGCCCGAGGTCATGCAGGTGATCGTGGACGCGCACGAGGAGGCGCAGGCGGCCATCGACGAGCTGCGCGACCTGGTCCGCGGCCTGCACCCGGCGGTCCTGGAGGACCGCGGCCTGGACGCGGCGCTGTCCGGCATCGCGGCCCGCGCCCCGCTGCCGGTGCGCCTGGACGTCCACCTCGCCGAGCCGGTCGCCCCGACCGTCGAGGCGGTCGCCTACTTCACCGTCTCCGAGGCCCTGACCAACGTGGCCAAGCACGCCCGCGCCCAGCGGGTCGACCTCTCGGTGCGGACGGTCGGCGGCCGGCTGCGCCTGGTCATCAGCGACGACGGCGTGGGCGGCGCGGACGCCTCGCGCGGCACCGGGCTGACCGGCCTGCGCAAGCGCGCCGCCTCGGTCGACGGCACACTGTCCGTTCTCAGCCCCCTCGGGGGCCCCACCACCATCACCGTGGAGTTGCCGTGCGCGCTGTGATCGCCGAGGACTCGGTCCTGCTGAGGGTCGGCCTGGTCAAGGTCCTGGAGGCGGTGGGCTTCGAGGTCGCCGCCGCCGTCGGGGACGCCACCGAGTTGCTGGCGGCCGTCGAGGAGCACCGCCCGAAGGTGGTGGTGGCGGACGTCCGGATGCCTCCGGGCTTCACCGACGAGGGTGTGAAGGCCGCGCTGATGATCCGCCGGCAGTGGCCGGACGTCGCCGTGCTGCTGCTCTCCCAGTACGTGGAGGAGCGCTACGCCGCCGACCTGCTGGCCACCAACACCAGCGGCGTCGGCTACCTGCTCAAGCAGCGGGTGGCCAACGTGGACGACTTCGTGGAGGCGCTGCAGCGGGTCGCCGCGGGCGGCACCGCCCTGGACCCGGAGGTGGTGGCCCAGCTGCTGGTGCGCCGCCACCGGGACCCGCTGGAGAAGCTGACCCCGCGCGAGCGGGACGTGCTCGGCCTGATGGCGGAGGGCCGCTCCAACGCCGCGATCGCGGCCGCCCTGGTGGTCAGCGACAGCGCGGTGGCCAAGCACATCAACTCGATCTTCACCAAGCTCGACCTGCCGCCGGCCGACGACAGCCACCGCCGGGTGCTGGCGGTGCTGCGGTTCCTGGAGGTCGGGTAGCCGTGGGCGGACCGACGAAGGCGTGGGGGCGGAAGGCCTGGCGGACCACCGGCACGCTCGCGATCGCGGTCGTCATGATCGGCGCCGGGATGCAGACCTGGGCGATGGTGGTGCAGCAGCAGACGACCTCGACGCAGCCGTACAACGTCGTCATCCACAAGCTCCGGCTGGACACCGGCAGCGCCTCGGTGCGGATCAGGGCGGGCCGCGACGGCCGGGTGGTGGTCCGGCAGAACCTGGACTGGATGGTGCGCAAGCCGTCGGTGTCGACCACCTTCGACGGCGACGTGCTCACGGTCGGCATGGAGTGCCGGAAGTTCCTGCCGTTCGCCGACTTCGGCTGCGGTGCCCAGATCGAGCTGGAGGTGCCGGCCGGTACCGACGTGTCGGGGCAGGTGAGCTCGGGCAGCGTCGAGGTGGACGGCCTGAGCGGCGGCGTCCGGATGGACCTCACCTCGGGCGAGCTGAAACTGACCGGCACGTCCGGGCAGGTGTACGCGCACGCCACCTCCGGGATGGTGCAGGGCGCCGGCCTGCGCTCGGAGCAGGTGTACGCGGAGACCACCTCGGGGGCGGTCGACCTGGCCTTCTCCAGGGCGCCGCGGTCGGTGGACACCAGGAGCGGGTCGGGCTCGGTGAAGCTGGCCCTGCCGCAGGACTCCCACTACGCCTTCAGCGGCGAGGTCGGCAGCGGCAGCCGCCACATCGACCCGAGCCTGGCGGACCCGGCCAGTCCGAACCGGATCCACGGCTCGGTCACCTCGGGCTCGATCACGATCGACCCGGCCTAGAGAGGCCCGGAGGGCCCCGGGGAGTCCCGGAGCGGCCCGGAAACAGGGGCTGACCCGAGTGGGGGACAATGGAGAGTCCCGTTCCCCTGCCCCGAGGTCAGCCGCGCATGACTGCCACGCCCGCACCCACCGCGCCCGACGCCGAGTTCGCGCCGCTGGACATCGGCCCGATCCGGGTGTGGCCGCCCGTCGTGCTGGCGCCGATGGCCGGCATCACCAACGCGCCGTTCCGCACGCTCTGCCGCGAGCAGAGCGGCGGCAAGGGCCTGTACGTCTCCGAGATGATCACCACCCGGGCCCTGGTCGAGCGCAACGCCAAGACCATGCAGCTGATCAAGTTCGACGCCAGCGAGAAGCCGCGCTCGATCCAGCTGTACGGCGTGGACCCGGTGACGGTCGGCAAGGCCGCCCGGATGATCGCGGACGAGGGCCTGGCCGACCACATCGACCTCAACTTCGGCTGCCCCGTCCCCAAGGTGACCCGCAAGGGCGGCGGCTCGGCGCTGCCGTACAAGCGCAACCTGCTGCGCGAGATCCTGCGCGAGGCCGTGGCCAACGCGGGCGACCTGCCGGTCACCATGAAGATGCGCAAGGGCATCGACGACGACCACCTCACCTACCTGGACGCCGGCCGGATCGGCGCCGAGGAGGGCGTGGCCGCGATCGCCCTGCACGGGCGCACCGCCGCCCAGCACTACGGCGGGACGGCCGACTGGTCGGCGATCGCCCGGCTGCGCGAGTCCGTTCCGGCGCACGTCCCGGTGCTGGGCAACGGGGACATCTGGTCGGCGGACGACGCGCTGCGGATGATGCGGGAGACCGGCTGCGACGGCGTCGTGGTGGGCCGCGGCTGCCTGGGCCGGCCGTGGCTGTTCAGGGACCTGGTCTCGATCTTCGAGGGCGAGGTCGACTACGCCCGCCCGGACTTCGGCTACGTGGCGCGGGCCATGGTGCGGCACGCGCAGCTGCTCGGCGAGTGGATCGGGGACGAGGCGCGCGGCGTGATCGACTTCCGCAAGCACGTCGCCTGGTACACCAAGGGCTTCTCGGTCGGCTCGGAGCTGCGGGTGAAGCTCGCCAACTCCTCCTCCCTGGTCGAGCTGGCCGGAACCCTCGCCCTGGTGGAGCAGTCCCAGGCCTGGCCGGCGGGTGCGGACGGGCCGCGCGGGCGTACCGCCGGCAACAACCGGGTGGTGCTGCCCGAGGGCTGGTTGGACGATCCGTACGACTGCGCCCGACCGGGGGCGGATGCCGAATCGGACACCTCTGGCGGATGACCTGTCCATAATGGCGAAATCGGCCCCCTGGGGCCCATCGCCACTCGGTCCCAGCCCTCTTGTCCAACCTGGACAGGAGGGCTCCTTTTCGGCGATCCGATGTCACGGAACGGGCACGTTTCTGGACGGAGTGCGACGATCGGCGGAGGCGGACTACGTTCGACCGGTGAGATGCGCTGGTGACGCTTGCCACATGCGGTGGCGCCTGGCGGCGGGTCAGTGGACGAAATGGACAGGTCGACTGTGAATCGCTTCCCGAAGCCGGTGGGCCGGTGATCGGCCGATCCGAGTGCAGGAAATCAAGCCGGGGCAACGCGGGCGACCCGCGACCGCTACCCAGCGTCCGAATCATGCGATCTTCGTGTTTCTATTCGTTCAAGACTTGAAGGTTGGCTAGCGTCATCCGGACGATTTCACCAACAGAGGTGAACGCCTTTATGTGCATTCGATCTATCGGGTTACCCCCGGGTACCAGCCTCGTACGGCCCATTCGGGGCAGAGAAGAACCTTCGAAATGGGTATGTTCTCCGGCGTCAGGGCAACCGCGTACGAGGAGACCGACCCGTGCCGTCCCAGCAGAAGTTTGTTTACTCCTTCACTGAAGGAAACAAGGACCTCAAGGACCTTCTCGGCGGCAAGGGCGCGAACCTGGCCGAGATGACCAACCTTGGCCTCCCCGTCCCTCCGGGGTTCACCATCACCACCGAGGCCTGCAAGGTCTTCCTGGAGACCGGCAGCGAGCCGGCCTCGCTGCACCAGGAGATCAGCGCCCACCTGGACGCGCTCGAGCAGGAGATGGGCAAGAAGCTCGGCCAGCCCGACAACCCGCTGCTGGTGTCGGTGCGCTCGGGCGCGAAGTTCTCCATGCCCGGCATGATGGACACCGTCCTGAACATCGGCCTCTCGGACGCCTCGGTGGTCGGTCTCGTCGCCCAGTCCGGCAACGAGCGCTTCGCCTGGGACTCCTACCGCCGCCTGGTCCAGATGTTCGGCAAGACCGTGCTGGGCGTCGACGGCGAGCTGTTCGAGGAGGCCCTGGACGAGGCCAAGCACGCCAAGGGCACCGCCAACGACCTGGACCTGGACGCTTCCGACCTCCGGGCGCTCGTCGAGGTGTTCAAGGGCATCGTCGAGCGCGAGACCGGCCGGGCCTTCCCGCAGGACCCGCGCGCGCAGATGGACCTCGCCATCCACGCCGTCTTCCACTCCTGGAACGGCGACCGCGCCCGCCTGTACCGCCGGCAGGAGCGCATCCCGAACGACCTCGGCACCGCGGTCAACGTCTGCAGCATGGTCTTCGGCAACCTTGGCGAGGACTCCGGCACCGGTGTCGCCTTCACCCGCGACCCCTCCACCGGTGCCCAGGGCGTCTACGGCGACTACCTGTCCAACGCCCAGGGCGAGGACGTCGTCGCCGGCATCCGCAACACCCTGCCGCTGGCCGAGCTGGAGAAGCTCGACAAGAAGTCGTACGACGAGCTGATGACGATCATGCAGACGCTCGAGAACCACTACCGCGACCTCTGCGACATCGAGTTCACCATCGAGCGCGGCAAGCTCTGGATGCTGCAGACCCGCGTCGGCAAGCGCACCGCCGCCGCGGCCTTCCGGATCGCCGTCCAGCTGGTCGACCAGGGCCTGATCGACCTGGACGAGGCCCTCATGCGGGTCACCGGCGGCCAGCTCTCGCAGCTGATGTTCCCGCGCTTCGCCCCGAACGCCGAGTCCCAGCAGATCGCCTGGGGCCTCGCCGCCTCGCCCGGCGCCGCCATCGGCAAGATCGTGTTCGACTCCTACACCGCCGTCAAGTGGTCCCGTTCCGGCGAGAAGGTCATCCTGGTCCGCCGCGAGACCAACCCGGACGACCTGGACGGCATGATCGCCGCCGAGGGCATCCTCACCTCACGCGGCGGCAAGACCTCGCACGCCGCCGTCGTCGCCCGCGGCATGGGCAAGACCTGCGTCTGCGGCGCCGAGGAGCTGGAGGTCGACACCAAGCGCCGCCGGATGACCACCGCCGGCGGCCTGGTGCTGGAGGAGGGCGACGTCGTCTCCATCGACGGCGCCACCGGCAAGGTCTACCTCGGCGAGGTCCCCGTCCTGCCGTCCCCCGTCGTCGAGTACTTCGAGGGCACCCTGCACGCCGGCGCCGACGTCCAGGGCGGCCTCGTCCAGGCCGTCCACCGGCTGATGGCGCACGCCGACGTCCGCCGCCGGCTCGCCGTGCGCGCCAACGCCGACAACGCCGAGGACGGCGGGCGCGCCCGCCGCTACGGCGCCCAGGGCATCGGCCTGTGCCGCACCGAGCACATGTTCCTCGGCGAGGAGCGCCGCAAGGAGGTCGAGCACCTGATCCTGGCGGACAACGACAAGGACCGCGAGCTCGCCCTCTCCACCCTGCTGCCGCTGCAGAAGGGCGACTTCCTGGAGCTCTTCCAGGCCATGGACGGCCTGCCCGTCACCGTCCGGCTGCTCGACCCGCCGCTGCACGAGTTCCTGCCGGACATCACCGAGCTGTCGGTGCGCGTCGCCCTCGCCGAGGCCCGCAAGGACCCGAACGAGAACGATCTGCGCCTGCTCCAGGCGGTGCACAAGCTGCACGAGCAGAACCCGATGCTGGGCCTGCGCGGCGTCCGCCTCGGCCTGGTCATCCCCGGCCTGTTCGGCATGCAGGTCCGCGCCATCGCCGAGGCCGCCGCCGAGCGCCGGCTGGCCGGCGGGGACCCGCGCCCCGAGGTGATGATCCCGCTGGTCGGCACCGTCCAGGAGCTGGAGCTGGTCCGCGACGAGTGCGAGCGCGTGCTCGCCGAGGTCGCCCAGTCCACCGGCGTGCAGCTGGACATCAAGCTCGGCACCATGATCGAGCTGCCGCGCGCCGCGGTCACCGCCGGTCAGATCGCCGAGGCCGCCGAGTTCTTCTCCTTCGGCACCAACGACCTCACCCAGACCGTGTGGGGCTTCTCCCGGGACGACGTGGAGGCCTCGTTCTTCACCGCGTACCTGGAGAAGGGCATCTTCGGGGTCTCCCCGTTCGAGACCATCGACCGCGACGGCGTCGGCGCGCTCGTCAAGCACGCCGTCGAGGCCGGCCGGGCCACCCGCCCCGACCTCAAGCTCGGCGTCTGCGGCGAGCACGGCGGCGACCCGGACTCGGTCCACTTCTTCCACGAGGTGGGGCTGGACTACGTCTCCTGCTCCCCCTTCCGGATCCCGGTGGCGCGCCTGGAGGCAGGCCGCGCCGCCATCGAGACGGCGGGCAGCGACCCGCGCTGAGAGAGGGTAGGCATCCCCTCCTCGGCCGCGGGCCGGACTGACCGCTTCCCTCCCCGTCGGGAGGGCGTACACCGGAGCTCGGCGCAGGAGAACCGGCGTACGTAACAACGGCCGGGCGGGAACGGACAATGGCGTCCGTCCCCGCCCGGCCGTCCGTCTGTCCCCGGCCGCCCGTCCCCGGCCGGCCGGATGTGGCGGCGGCCACGTGTGTAGCTGGCCGGGCGGCGCCCGCGGGCCTGCCAAGCTGGGGCGCATGACCAGACGTAAAAGCCCGCTCGTCGTCGTGGCCGTCCTGATCCTGGCCCTCGTCGCCGGCATCGGGTACCTGCTCGCCGGCAAGGGCGGCAGCAGCCACCCCAAGGCCGCCGCGAGCTCCACCGCCACCTCGGCGGGCGCCTCGGCCCCCAAGTCCTCGGCCCCCAAGCCGTCCCCGCCCGCCGGCGGCACCCCTGCCCCGAGCGGCACCTGGGTGCCCGCCGACCCGGCGCTCGCCGACGTCTGCCGCAGCAAGCTCCCCAGCCAGGCCCAGGACACCCTCGGCCTGATCGCCAAGAACGGCCCGTACCCGTACAACCGCGACGGCATCGTCTTCGAGAACCGCGAGAGCCGTCTGCCGAAGAAGTCCGGCGGCTACTACCACGAGTTCACCGTGGTCACCCCGGGCTCCAACGACCGCGGCACCCGCCGCGTGGTCACCGGCGGCTCCGGCGAGCAGTACTGGTCGCCGGACCACTACGGGACCTTCCAGGAGATCGATCCGCGCTGCTGACACCCCGAGTCGCGTGACACCCCGCACCCCTCACCGGGCCCGGCGCCAGCTGATCCGGCGGTGGGGGCCGTGCGGGCCGGTGGTGAGGAGGGCGGTCAGCTCGTGGAACACCGGGACGGGGTCGCGCCGGAGCTGGACCGGGGTGGTGCGGACCACGGGGAGCCCGACGGCGGTCAGCCGGTTGGCGCGGGCCAGGCCGCGTTCGTGGTCGGCGGGGCGCAGGTGCCAGGCGCGGGAGTCGATCTCCAACGCCACGCAGGCGTGCGGCCAGTAGGCGTCCGGGACGGCGAGGAAGCGGCCGTCCAGGAAGAGCACCGGGTTCCACAGCGGCTCGGGCAGGCCCGCGTGCGCGAGGAGTTCGCGGGCCTCGCCCTCCACCACCGATCGCACTCCGGCGGTGAGGTCCTCCACCACCCGGGCCACCTGCGGCAGTCCGAGCGCGCCCGGCCGGGCCAGCAAGTGGTCCAGCAGCTCGCCGAGTTCGCAGTGCCGCCGCTGGACGGCCTCCGCGCACAGCGCCCGGAACCGGTGCTGCCCGGTCTCGCCCGGCGCGAGGTCGGCCAGCGCCCGGGCGACGGTGGTGCTCCACAGCCCGTCGTCCCGCTCGAAGCCGCCCGGCAGTGGCCCGACCGACCGGTGGATCCGGACGAACTCGCGGTCGCGGACCCGGCGTTGGGCGGGAATCAGGACGTCGATCCGGGCCAGGTCGGTCGGGTGTCCGGCGCTCGGCAGCCCCACGTCGGCCAGCACCGCGTCCCCGGTCAGCAGCACCTCCCCGGCCTGCGGCGCCCGCCCCTTGGGGCTCGCGTACGCCAGCGCGGCGCGCAGCCGTTGATGCGCCGTCAATCGGCCGGACTGCAGGCAGATCACCCGGGGCAGCACCTGTTGCCAGGGCCCGTCGGGGCGCAGCCGGTGGGCGATGGTGCCGGACGGCACGCCGAGCCGGCGCAGTTGCGCCCGGGTGACGATGTGCTGCTGGTCGGCGCCGAGCAGCACGACGGGGTCGAGCGGGTTCACGCGGGTCATGCCCCGGGTGCTGCCCACCATGATCGGATGTATGCGAAACATCGCTCGTCGGGGGAGCCTACGAGAATGAGGTTGACGGAGCGCCGGTCGAACCACTGAGCTGAGGGCCATATGACGACTCCACCCACCGGCCCCGCGCTCGACGCGCTCAACGGCCTTTCGGTAGGCGATGCCTACGGTGCACAGCTCTTCGTCCCGGCCACCGCCGCCGCCCATTTCGCCGCCCGCACCGACCCGCCCGGCCCCTGGCCGTGGACCGACGACACCGAGATGGCGTGCTCGGTGTACGCCGCGCACACCGAACGCGGCACGATCGACACCTTCGACCTCACCCACGCCTTCGCCCGGCGCCACGACTTCGACCGCGGGTACGGTCCGGCCGCCAACCGGATGCTGCGGCTGGTCCGGGAGGGCGGTGACGCGAAGGCCCTGGCGGCCGAACTCTTCGACGGCCAGGGCTCGTACGGCAACGGCGCCGCGATGCGGGTCGCCCCGCTGGGGGCGGCGTACGCCGAGGACCCGGCCGCCGCGGTCCGGCCCGCCGCCGACACCGCCGTGATCACCCACACCCACCCGCAGGCGGTGGACGGCGCCATCGCGGTCGCGGTGGCCACCGCGTACGCGGTGCGGGCGCGCACCGAGGCGATGACGCCGGAGTCCTTCCTGGAGGCGGTGATCTCCCTCACCCCTTACGGCGCCGTCCGTGACGGCCTCACCGAGGCGGTCCAGCTGCTCGCCGAACCGGACCCGAGGGCCGCCGCCGAGATCCTGGGCAACGGCAGCCGGACGTCCGCCGTCGACACCGTCCCGTACGCCCTGTGGTGCGCCGCCCGGCACCTGAGCGACTATCCGGCCGCCGTCCGGGAGGCGGTCGCGGCCGGCGGCGACATGGACACGGTGGCCGCGATCACCGGGGGAGTGGTCGCCGCGCACACCGGGACCGAGGGCATTCCGGCCGCCTGGCTGGCCGCCCGCGAACCGCTGCCCGGCTGGGCGTTCCCCGAGCCGGGCGGCGTCCGGCCCGCCCCGGAGAGGGAGGGCCGCCTGAAGCCCATGCTGCTGCCCCGCGCCTGCCCGGTGCCGGACGTGGTCTGGACGGACGAGGAGTGGCAGCGGATCCGGGCCGGGCTGCGCCCCCGGGAGATGGAGGACAAGTGGGTGTCCCACACCGCCGAGGGCGTGCTGCGCCTGCACCGCAGCTGGACCGGCTTCGAGATCTGGAGCGTCCGGGTCACCCCGGTGCGCGGCGGCTGGCGGCCCGGGTCGGCGCTGGCCGAGGCGCACCCCGACCGCTTCCGGGGAGCTGCCGATCCGGAGCTCCTCGCACGGGTCCTCGGCCTGGCCGCCAGGGGCTACGGGTGGCGGCCGTAGCCCCCTTCGGACCGTTTCAGGCCGTGATCAGGTGCCCGGGACCGCCGCCGTGTCTAAGGCACTCCTGGTTGATCGCCGGATCCGGGGCGCTGGGCGAGGTGGCGGCGGCGATCCGCAGCTCGATGATGTCCCGCACCGCGGGCCACTCGTCGTCGAGGATCGAGTAGAACGCGGTCGAGCGCACCACCCCGTCGAGCCCGCGCGAGTGGGCCCGGCGGACGCCCTCGGAGGTGGCGCCGAGCCGCTCGATGGCGGTGCGCGAGCGCTGGTTGCGGGCGTCGGCGCGCAGCGAGATCCGCTGCACCCCCCAGGTCTCGAAGGCGTGGCGCAGCATCAGCAGCTTGGCCTCGGTGTTGATGCCGGTGCCCTGGGCACGCGGCGAGAGCCAGGTGTTGCCGATCTCGGCGGCGTCCGGGACGGCCGTGGCCGGGTCGCCGAACGGCACCCCGGGCACCGGTGGCCAGACCATCGGCCCCCGCCAGTAGTCGAGTTCCAGGAATCGGGTGGAGCCGACGACCCGGCCGTCCGCCACGTTCACCGTCGCGAACGGCAGCGACCGGCCCGCGGCCTGGTCGGCGAGGGCGCGCGCGATGTAGTCGCGGGCCGCTTCGAGGCCGTGCGGGACGGGCGTGAAGGCGTAGGTCGTACGGTCCTCGGCGCCGGCCTCGGCGATGGCCGAGGCATGGTGCGCGGCGAGGGGCTCCAGCCGCACGGTGCGGCCGGTGAGGATGACAGGTACGGGCACGGAACCTTCGGTCCTTCATCGGTCGGAGGGTGCCTACCGTGCCGGGGTACGGCTCGGGAGGCAGGGACAGTCGCCCCGGCCCCGGAGAACGCCCGCCGGTACCCGCGCACGCCGGAGAGCCGGTCGGGCGGGGCGGGGGCGGCGGCCCGGAGGCGGGCAGCGCGGTGCCGGAACGGACTCGGGTCCACGGACCGGTCCGGCGGGGATGAGCGAGGGGACAGCGTGCGTCCGCGAGATGGCCGATGAGGAAACGGGAGCGCGAAGGAAACAGGCGGCCAGATGAAGGCAAGATGCGTCGTGTGGGCTGGCCGAGCACCGGTCCGGGACGTGGCCGACGGCGTTACGGGACGACGTGACGACGACGCGACGATGCGAGGCAGCGAGAGGACGATACCCGTCAGAAGGCGGTGCGTCACTTCCCGGCACGCGAATGGCGGTGCGGGCCGCTGCGACCCGCCCCCGGACGGGCCGTTGAACACCCGTGACCAGGGGCTTTCCACCCGGGTGCGATCATGGTCCGGAGCGGTCCGGAGAGGCCGCCGGACCCGCCGCCGGGCGGGTCGGGAATTCCGGCGGCGCCCGGCACGCTGGAGAGGACGAGAAGCCGGTACGTCGTGACGAGTAGAGAACGGGGTTGGGTGCGCGGTGCGTGACTTCCAGGCGCTGTACGAGCTGGATCAGCAGGGCGTGGCCGCGGTGGCCGCGGCCACCGCGGAGCTGCGCGACACCGGTGCGGGCCTCGTGCTGCTCCAGCACTTCGAGGGCTTCATGGACGCCGGCGAGGCCGGCGGCCAGGTGGTGGCCCACCTGCTGGAGACGGGCTCGCCGCAGGTGGTGGCCCGTTTCGACCACGACCGCCTGGTCGACTACCGGGCGCGCCGCCCCGCGATGGTCTTCGACCGGGACCAGTGGGCGTCCTACGAGCCGCCGGAGATCCTGCTCCAGCTCGTCCGCGACGGCGCCGGCGCGCCGTTCCTGCTGCTCACCGGCCCCGAGCCGGACGTCGAGTGGGAGCGCTTCGCCGGCGCCGTCCGCGAGCTGGTGGAGCGCTTCGAGGTCCGGCTGGCGGTGGACTTCCACGGCATCCCGATGGGCGTGCCGCACACCCGCCCGGTCGGCCTGACCCCGCACGGCAACCGGCTCGACCTGGCGGCCGGCTACCCGCAGTGGTTCGAGCAGGCGCAGGTCCCGGGCAGCGCCCAGGCGCTGCTGGAGTACCGCCTGGCCGAGGCCGGGCACGACGTGCTGGGCTTCGCCGTGCACGTCCCGCACTACGTGGCACGCTCGGAGTACCCGGCGGCCGCCGTGCTGATCCTGGAGGCGGTGCAGTCCGCCACCGGCCTGGTGTTGCCGGGCACCCGGCTGCGCGAGCGGGTCGGCGAGGTGTACGCCGACATCGAGGAGCAGCTGGCGCACGGGGACGGCGAGTTGCGCTCGGCGATCCGCGGCATGGAGGGCCAGTACGACGCGGTGGCGGGGGCGGAGGGTCGGGAGAGCCTGCTGGCCGAGCCGGTGGACCTGCCGTCGGCGGACGAGCTGGGGCGGCGCTTCGAGCAGTTCCTGGCCGAGCACGAGCGCGGCGCGGAGTAGGCCCGGCGCGGAACAGGTCCGGGCGGGGAGCGGGTCCGGCGCGGAATCGGCCCCGTAGCGGCGGGAACCGGCCGGGTCGGCGGTGGCCGGGAGCCACGGGAGTCATTCGCGGGCCCCGTTCGTTGGTGGTGGCGGCGTCGGGGGACGCGCCGCCGTACGGAGCTGCCCGTGACGCCTATCCCCCGGGGGGATGCCATGCCCACGACCATGTCCAGGACCATCCGCCCGGCCGTCGCCCTGACGGCCGGGCTCGCCGCGCTGCTGCTCGCCGGGTGCACCGCCCCGGACGGCGGGACGGAGGGCTTCGCGGGCGCGCTGCCCGCCAAGAACGCCAAGTCCACGCCGCCGCCGAACGGCCCGTACGTGGCCCTCGGCGACTCGTACACCGCCGGCCTGAAGATCGCCCCGCAGGTGGGCGAGCCGAAGGGCTGCTCCCGCTCGGGGGTCAACTACCCGTCCCTGGTGGCGAAGGGGCTCGGGCTGCCGGCCGGCCAGTTCCAGGACGTCAGTTGCAGCGGCGCCCGCACCGGGGATCTGACCGGCGCCCAGGAGACCGACCACGGCACCAACCCGCCCCAGCTGGACGCGCTGACCTCGGCCACCCGCCTGGTGACGGTCGGCATCGGCGGCAACGACGCGGGCTTCATGGAGGTCGTCAAGGAGTGCGCCAAGGAGAACCTGGTGGACGCGGTGAAGGGCATCGTCGGCGCCACCCGCGCCTCCTCGCCCTGCCGCGAGCACTACGCCTCCGGCGGGACGGACGAGGTGCAGCGCAAGGTCGACGCGGCCGGTGAGCAACTCGGCAGGATCCTGCAGGACATCAAGCACCGCTCCCCGCAGGCCCGGGTCTACGTGATCGGGTACCCGACGCTGCTCCCGGCCGACCCGGCGAGCTGCCGGCCGGTGCTGGGCAAGGCGGTCGCGGCCGGGGACCTGGGCTTCCTCTCGGAGAAGGAGCAGCAGCTCAACAGCATGCTCAAGCGGCGGGCGGCGGGCGCGGGCGCGGTGTTCGTGGACGCGGCCGCCCCCTCGGCCGGGCACGACATGTGCGCGGGCGAGGCCACCCGCTGGGTCGAACCGCCCTTCCCGGCCCCGGGCCTGGCGGCGATCCACCCCAACGCCAAGGGGCAGGAGGCGGTGGCCGCCGTCGTCCTCAAGGCCGTCCGCGGCTGAGGCCGGAGGCCGGGGCCGGACCGCAGGCGGCGCCCGGCGGGCCGGGGCGGCCATCAGCGCGTCACCGGGGCCGGGGCGGACATCAGCGCGTACCGCAGGATTCACGCTCCGGCCCACGCCCCTTCGTGCGCGGCACACCCCGGCTGTCGGGGGCGCGGCGTACCGTGAGGGGCATATGGATGACACCGCGCACCGCCTCGCCGCCGCCCCGCTCCCGTACGACCACGCCGCCGAGGCCCGCTGGGTCCCCGAACCGGACAAGCGCCCCGGCCGCACGGCGTTCCAGCGCGACCGCGCCCGGGTGCTGCACTCGGCGGCGCTGCGGCGGCTGGCCGGCACCACCCAGGTGGTCGCCCCGATGCGCAGCGACTTCCCCCGCACCCGGCTCACCCACTCCCTCGAATGCGCCCAGGTGGGGCGGGAGTTGGGCGCCGCCCTGGGCTGCGACCCGGACCTCGTGGAGGCCGGCTGCCTGGCCCACGACATCGGCCACCCGCCGTTCGGCCACACCGGCGAGGAGGCGCTCGACCAGGCCGCCGAGGCCTGCGGCGGCTTCGAGGGCAACGCGCAGTCGCTGCGCATCCTCACCCGGCTCGAACCCAAGCGCTTCGCCCCGGAGGGTGAGCACCCCGCCGCTCGGCTCGCCCCCTGGCCCGGCCGCAGCGTCGGCCTCAACCTGACCCGCGCCGCCCTCGACGCCGCCACCAAGTACCCGTGGACGCGCGGCGCCCACCCCACCGACCCGGCCTCGCCCAAGTACGGCGTCTACGCCGACGACCTGCCGGTGTTCCGCTGGCTGCGGGCCGGCTCCCCGGCCGGGCGCAAGTGCTTCGAGGCCACCGTCATGGACTGGTCCGACGACGTCGCGTACTCGACCCACGACGTCGAGGACGGCCTCCAGGCCGGCCACATCGACCCGGCCGTGCTGCGGGCGCCGAGCGAGCGGGCCGAACTCTTCAAGGTCGCCGAGCGCTACGCCCCGGACGCCGAGCCGGAGGAGCTGGCCGCCGCCCTAGACCGGCTGCTCGCCCAGGACCGGTGGCCCCAGGAGTACGACGGCACGGCCCGCGCCCGGGCCGGGCTGAAGGACCTCACCAGCCAGCTGATCGGCCGCTTCTGCCTGGCCGCCGAGCAGGCCACCCGGGCCCGCTACGGCCCCGGCCGGCTCACCCGGTACACGGCCGAGCTGGTGGTGCCGCGGGGCGTCCGGCTGGAGGTCGCGGTGCTCAAGGCGGTCGCCGTCCGCTTCGTGATGCAGCGCGACGAGCAGGCCCAGCTGCGGGCCCGCCAGCGGATCGTGATCGCCGAGCTGGCGTACGTGCTCACCCAGCGCGCCCCCGAGGGCCTGGACCCGGTGTTCGGCGCGCTCTACCGCGAGGCCGAGGACGACCGGGCCGCCCTGCGCGCGGTCATCGACCAGATCGCCACCCTCACCGACGCCTCCGCCCTCGCCCTGCACGCCAGGCTCGTCGGCGCCGCCTGGGCCTGACCGCCCGCGGCCCCGGCGCCCGGCGCCCGACCGCTCAGGCGCAACCGCCCGGCGCCCGACCGCGCGCGGTGCGACCGGTCCCGGCGCGACCGGACCGCCGGGAAACCCCGGCCACCCCAGTAGACTTCCGGGGTGGCCGGGCGGATCAGGGACGAAGACGTACAAGCGGTGCGCAGCGCACTGCCGATCGACGCCGTGGTCGGCGACTACGTTCAGCTCACCAACGGTGGCGGCGGCGAGTACAAGGGCGTCTGCCCCTTCCACGACGAGAAGTCCGCCTCGTTCTACGTGAACCCGGCCAAGGGCGTCTTCCACTGCTTCGGCTGCCAGGAGAACGGCGACACCATCGCCTTCCTGATGAAGATCGAGCACTTCACCTTCGCCGAGGCCGTCGAGCGGATGGCCGCCCAGGCCGGCATCACCCTGCGCTACGAGGAGGGCGGCTACAGCCCCCGCCACCAGCAGGGCGAGCGGACCCGCCTGGTCGAGGCGCACAAGGTGGCCGCCGCCTACTACCGGGAGCAGCTGGCCTCGGCGGAGGCGGAGATCGGCCGCCGCTTCCTGGCCGAGCGCGGCTTCGACGAGGAGGCCGCGAAGACCTTCGGCGTCGGCTACGCCCCGGTGGGCTGGGAGCACCTGGTCCGCTACCTGCGCGGCAAGGGCTTCACCGACAAGGAGATCCTGCTCGGCGGCCTGGCCTCGCAGGGCCAGCGCGGCGGCCTGATCGACCGCTTCCGGGGCCGGCTGGTCTGGCCGATCCGGGACATCGCGGGCGAGGTGGTCGGCTTCGGCGCCCGCCGCCTGCGCGAGGACGACAACGGCCCGAAGTACCTGAACACCCCCGAGACGCCGATCTACAAGAAGTCGCACGTGCTGTACGGCATCGACCTGGCGAAGAAGGAGATCGCCAAGTCGGGCCGCGCGGTCGTGGTCGAGGGCTACACCGACGTGATGGCCTGCCACCTGGCGGGGGTCACCTCGGCGGTGGCCACCTGCGGTACGGCCTTCGCCGAGGACCACATCAAGATCATCCGTCGGCTGCTGATGGACACCTCGCAGTACCGCGGCGAGACGGTCTTCACCTTCGACGGCGACGCGGCCGGTCAGAAGGCCGCCCTGCGGGCCTTCGAGGACGACCAGAAGTTCGCCGCCAAGACCTCCATCGCGGTCAGCCCGGGCGGCATGGACCCGTGCGAGCTGCGTCTGGCCCAGGGCGACGAGGCGGTCAAGCAGCTGATCGACAACCCCGTCCCGCTGTTCGAGTTCGCGCTGGTCTCGGCGGTGTCCAAGCACCGGGTGGAGACGCCGGAGGGGCGGTCGGCGGCCCTGGAGGAGGCGGCCCCGATCGTCGCCAAGATCAAGGACCGCTCGATCCAGCACGAGTACGCCGTCCGCCTGGCCGGCATGCTCGGCATCCTGGACGAGCCCTTCGTCGTCCGCCGGGTCTCCCAGCTGGCCCGCTGGGACCGCGAGCGCCAGCAGAACCCCCGGGGCGCCGACCGCGGGCGCCGCGTCGAGCCCGTGCCGGTGCGCCCGGCGCAGCCCGCCTTCCGGCTCAACCCGCGCGACCCGGCCCAGTTCGTCGAGCGGGAGCTGCTCAAGCTGGCGCTCCAGCACCCGGACCTGGTCAGCCCGGCCTTCGACCACTACGGCGAGGACGAGTTCCCCACCCTGCCGTACACCGCCGTCCGGCAGGCCATCGCCAAGGCCGGCGGCGCCGCGTACGGGGCGACGCTGCCCGACTTCACCAGCGCGGTGCGCGAGGCGGCCCCGGACGACCAGGTGCGCTCGCTGGTCACCGAGCTGACCGTCGAGCCGGTGCGCTCCCGCCGGAAGGTGGACGCGGTCTACGCCGGGGAGTTCCTGGTCAAGCTGCGCCTGCTGGCGGTGGACCGGCGGATCGCCGAGGTCCGCGGCTACCTCCAGCGGCTCGGCCACCGGGCCGACGCCGAGCAGCAGCACGCGGTGCAGACCGAGCTGTGGCAGCTCCAGCAGTACGGTCAGCAGCTCCGCAGCCAGGGCGCGGCGGGGCTGTAGGAGTGCGGCGGGGCCGTGGGAGCGGCCCAGAAAGTCGGCGCACGAGTCTCGGCCACGGAGTGTGGCGTACCGCACACTGGAGGGCGTCCCACCTCCGTTCAGCGCGGGTCCGCCAGAGTCGCGCCCGCCCCGAGGGATGCCCGTGGACCGAGGCTTCGCCGCGACCTCCAGCCCGACCGCCGCACCGACCGCCAGTCCGACCGCCGCACCGCCCGGCGCGCTGAGTGCCGCACCGCCCGGGGAACGGGAGACGGACCACGGCCGGGCCGGGGCCGCGCCCCCGGACGGCGCCCGAGGCGTGCCGGAGGGCCACCCCGAGGCCCCGGAGACGGACCCCGGCGTAGAGGGTCCGGAGCCCGACGCAGAGGGTCCGGAGCCCGACGACGGGGACGAGGAGGAGCCCCGCCCGCCGGCCGAGGGCGACGCCGGCCCGGCGCCGGACCTGCTCCGCCAGTACCTGCGCGAGATCGGCCGGGTCCGCCTGCTCACCGCCGCCGAGGAGGTGGAGCTGGCCCGCCGGGTCGAGGTCGGCCTGTTCGCCGAGGAGCGGCTGAACGGTGACCCCCCGCCGCCCGACCCGCTGGCCCGCGAACTGGACACCCTGGTGGTGCGCGGCCGGATCGCCAAACGCCGGCTGATCGAGGCGAACCTGCGGCTGGTGGTGTCCGTCGCCAAACGCTACGTCGGCCGCGGACTGACCCTGCTGGACCTGATCCAGGAGGGCAACCTGGGCCTGATCCGGGCGGTGGAGAAGTTCGACTACGCCCGCGGCTACAAGTTCTCCACGTACGCGACCTGGTGGATCCGGCAGGCGATGAGCCGGGCGCTGGCCGATCAGGCCCGGACGATCCGGGTGCCGGTGCACGTGGTCGAGCTGATCAACCGGGTGATCCGGGTGCAGCGCGCCCTGCTGCAGGAGCGCGGGCTGGAACCGACTCCGGCCGGGATCGCCGCCGCCCTGGAGCTGACCGAGGAACGGGTGCGCGAACTGCTCCGGCTGGCCCAGGAGCCGATCTCGCTGCACACCCCGGTCGGCGAGGAGGACGACGTCGCGCTCGGCGACCTGATCGAGGACGCCGACGCCGCCTCACCCGCGGAGTCCGCCACCTTCCTGCTGCTGCGCCAGCACCTGGACGCGGTCCTGGCCACCCTGGGCGAGCGGGAGCGCCAGGTCGTCCAGCTCCGCTACGGGCTGGACGACGGCCGCCCGCGCACGCTGGAGGAGATCGGCGCGGTGTTCGGCGTGACCCGGGAGCGGATCCGCCAGATCGAGTCGAAGACGCTGATCAAGCTCCGCGACCACGCCTTCGCGGCGCAGCTGCGCGGGTATCTCGACTGAGCGGCCCACCGGGATCGGCTAGGACCGGCCCGGGGAGGGCTGTGCGCCGGCGGGCTGCGCGGCGGTCGGCTCTGCGGCGGTCGGCTGTGCCGGGGACGGCGGGTCGGTGGCCGCCGCGTCCGGGCCGGTGCCCGGGGGCGGCGAGGCGGGGCCGATCGGGATCGGGGTGGAGGCCACCACGGCGGCCAGGCCGGAGACGGGCGAGGTGCAGACGTGCCCGGCCGGCTGGTACCCGCAGACCTGGAAGGTGACGGCCGGGTCGGCCGCGTCCAGCATCGACGAGTAGTTGTCGTAGCCCCAGTGGATGAGCGCCGTCTCGCTCTGGCCGGAGCCGTCGGTGATGGTCGCGTAGTCGTTCGGCTCACCCTCGGTGATCGCCGCCCAGGCCGCCTGGCAGGTCTGGCTGTACCGGAGGTAGACGACGACCTTGCCGATGACGTCGGTCTGCAGGGTCCGGGCGTCCTTGCCGCAGCCGGTGGCCTTGGGGTCCTTGTGCGCGCAGCCGACGGCCTGGCAGACGGGAGCGCCCGGGACGGGCTTGGCCGCGGTGGCGGTCGGGACGGGCTCAGCGACGGTCTGCGGCTGCTCCTGGTGCCGGGTGGCCCGCAGGCCGACCAGCACCAGCAGGGCCACCAGCAGGGCGGCGCCGGTCAGCAGCGTCGCCGGGCGCCGCCACCACGCCACGGGTGCCGGCACGGTGCCGCCGGGCTCGCCGGGTGCGGCGGTCAGGTCGAGCACGTCGGTCACGTCGGAGGCGGCAGGTGCGTCGGAGGTGGCGGGCACGCCGGTCCGGTCCGTCGGGGGCTGTGCCGCCGGGGCCTGCTCGGGGGCCGCCTGCGCGGCGGGTTCCTCCGGGGCGGCGGGCTCGCCGTCCTCCTCGGGCCCCGCCACGGCCCGCTCCCACAGCGCCCGCAGGGCCGGCCCGTCGCAGTCCACCGCCCCGGTCAGCGCCTCCAGCGCCTGCCCGGTGATGACCCGCTTGCCGTTCAGCCAGCGCTCCCAGGAGGCCCGGCTGTAGTGCGTCCGGGCGGCCAGCTCGGACAGCGAGAGTCCGGCGGCGTCCTTGATGGCCCGGAGCTCCTCGGCCAGGAGCCGGGCGGGTCCGGACAGCTCTTCGGGCAGGTTCTTCCAGGCGGAACCCATGGGGCCTTCCAACGGTGCGAGACGGGAACGGGGGACGGGGAGAGCGGAACGGGCTCCGGCCGGGGCCGTCCGGGTGTCTCCGCTTCTCCAAACCCATCGGTCCGGCGTCCCAAACCCCAGGTCATGGCGCTGAGACGGACGGAAGTGTCTCACAACCCCAGGGAACGCTCGCATGTGCACGTGTCCGTCGTGCACAGTTCTCTGGTCGGCGCGGTTCGTCGCCCGACGGCGTCGTTCGGACGCGGACCGGTCACCGGTCCCCGCTCCGGCAGCACGTCCCGATTCCCCCACCGGCCGGGGCAGCCTCGCGGGGGGAGGCTGCCCCGGTTCGTCCGGGACGCACGGTGGGGAGGGCGCTTCGCCGCGCCCTTCCCACCGTGATCACGCCCCACCGCGCCCTTCCCACCGTGATCACGCCCCACCGCGTTCACGCCCCGGCGGACACACGCCTAGTGGTGGAAGCCCGACCGGGCCGGCACCCCGAGCTCCTTGAGCGGGCCGGGCTGGCGCCGCAGCTCCGGCAGCAGCCGGGAGAGGTCGGCCAGCAGCAGGTCGGCGAGGTCCAGCGAGAAGCCGTTGCGGCAGACCACCCGGAGCACCGACAGGTCCGTCCGGTTCGCGGGGAAGGTGTACGCGGGCACCTGCCAGCCGCGCTCGCGCAGCCGCCGCGAGACGTCGAACACGTCGAACGGCTCGTCGTCGGCGGTGGTGAGGGCGAAGACCGGCAACTGGTCGCCGCGGGTCAGCAGCCGGAAGCCGCCCAACTGCCCGATCGCTTCGGACAGGTGGATGGCGACCTCGCGGCAGGCGCCCTGGACGGCCCGGAAGCCGTCCCGGCCGAGCCGCAGGAAGACGTAGTACTGCGCGACGACCTCGGCGCCGGGGCGGGAGAAGTTGAGCGCGAAGGTCGGCATCTCGCCGCCGAGGTAGTTGACCCGGAAGACCAGTTCCTCCGGCAGCGCCTCCTGGTCGCGCCACAGGGCCCAGCCGACGCCGGGGTAGACCAGGCCGTACTTGTGCCCGGAGCTGTTGATCGAGGCGACCCGGGGGAGCCGGAAGTCCCAGACCACCTGGGGGTCGAGGAAGGGCGCCACCATGCCGCCGGAGGCGCCGTCCACGTGCACCGGGACGTCGAGGCCGGTGCGTTGCTGGAGGTCGTCCAGGGCCGCGCAGATCTCCGCGATCGGCTCGTAGGAGCCGTCGAAGGTGGAACCGAGGATGCCGACCACGCCGATGGTGTCCTCGTCGCACAGCGCGACCGCGTGCTCGGCGTCGAGGTGGAAGCGCTCGCCCTCCATGGGCGCGGTGCGGGCCTCGACCTCCCAGAAGGTGCAGAACTTCTCCCAGCACACCTGCACGTTGACGCCCATCACCAGGTTGGGTCGGGCCCCGGCCGCGTAGCGCTCGGCGTTGCGGCGCATCCAGCGGCGCTTGAGCGCCATGCCGGCCAGCATGCAGGCCTCGCTGGAGCCGGTGGTGGAGCAGCCGACCGCGGCGTCCGGGTCGGGGGCGTGCCAGAGGTCGGCGAGGATCGCCACGCAGCGCCGCTCCAGTTCGGCGGTCTGCGGGTACTCGTCCTTGTCGATCATGTTCTTGTCCAGGCACTCGGTCATCAGCCGGGTGGCCTGCGTCTCCATCGAGGTGGTGACGAAGGTCGCCAGGTTGAGCCGGGCGTTGCCGTCCAGCATCAGCTCGTCGTGGATCAGCTGGTACGCGGTGTCGGCTGCGATGGGCCCCTCGCCGAGCCGGTGCAGCGGCGGTGCCAGCTTCATCGAGCCCAGCGGGTCGGCGGCGCCCACGAGCGGACCGATGCTCAGCCGGCGGTCGTTGCCGGCCCCCTTGTGCAGCGCCATGGAGTCCTGCCGCCCTTCGAGCCGGTGGCCGTGTCCCGTCCCACGCTGCCACCGGCCGCCGGGTGACGCATCTTCACCGGCCGGGGCCGGGGGGGCGCCGCCGTCCCCGGCCGGCGAGGCCGCCGCAGCCGGGGTCAGGCCGCCGTCTCCGGGTGGATCTGTTCGCGGGCGGCGCGGTACTGCTGGCGCACCGCCGACCCGATCGCCAGGTCCTGCTCCCCGTCCGGCTCGACGGTCTCGGCGTCCGGCAGCTCCCACTCCGGCGGCTCCGGGGTGCCGGCCAGTGCCCAGGCGGCCTGCCGGGCGGCCCCGCGGGCGGCGTGGGCGCCCGGCGGCGGCACCACGACCGGGACGCCGAACAGCGGCGGGGCGATGTGCCGGACGGCGGGCAGCCGCCCGGCCGCGCCGAGCAGAAACACCCGCCGCACCGCGACACCCTGGGCGCGCAGCACGTCGAGGGCGTCCGCGATGTTGCACAGCATGCCCTCGACGGCGGCCCGGGCCAGGTGCTGCGGTGTCATCGACTCGGCCCGCAGGCCGGTCAGGGTGCCGGCCGCGTGCGGGAGGGCAGGCGTCCGCTCGCCGTCCAGGTAGGGGAGGAGCACCAGCCCGTACGCGCCGGGGGAGGAGTGCAGGGCGAGGTCGCTCAGGCCGTCCAGGTCCCGGCCGAGCATGGCGGCGGTGGCGCGGAGCACCTGGGCGGCGTTGAGGGTGGCGACCATCGGGAGGTGGCGGCCGGCGGCGTCGGCGAAGGAGGAGATCAGCCCGGTGGCGTCCACCACGGCCTGGTCGTGCACGGCGAAGATCGTTCCGGCGCTGCCGAGCGAGACCACCGCGTCGCCGGGGCGCAGCCCGAGGCCGAGCGCGGCGGCCATGTTGTCGCCGGTGCCGGCCGAGATCAGCAGGCCCTCGGGGGTGTGCCCGGCGGGTTCGGCGGGGTCGAGCACCTCGGGCAGCCGCAGCTCGTGGCCGAGCGCCAGCTCGACCAGGTCCTGCCGGTACTCGCCGGTGATCGGGGACCAGTAGCCGGTGCCGGAGGCGTCGCCCCGGTCGGTGGTGCGGCGCCTGGGGTGGCCGAGGAGCTGCCAGACCAGCCAGTCGTGCGGGAGCAGCACCTCGGCCACCCGGCGGGCGTTGGCCGGCTCGAACTCGGCCAGCCAGCGCAGCTTGGCGATGGTGTAGGTCGGGCTGGGGACGGCGCCGATCGCGGCGGTCCAGGCGGCCGGGCCGCCGAGCGCGTCCAGCAGCTTGGCGGCGGCGCCGCCGGAGCGCGGGTCGTTCCAGAGGATCGCCGGCCGGACCAGCACGCCGCCCGCGTCCAGGCCGATCATGCCGTGCTGCTGCGCGCTGACGCCGATGGCCCGGACGCCCTCCAGCAGGCCGCCGGCGGCGGCGTCGCCGAGCGAGTGCAGCCACAGCTGTGGGTCGGCCTCGCCGGGGCGGGTGTCCGGGTCCTCGGGGACGGGGTGCGGCGCCTTGCCGGAGCGCAGGACGGCGCCGGTGTCGGCGTCGCACGCGACGATCCGGGTGCGGTTGGTCGAGCTGTCTATCCCCGCGACGATGGCCATGCCGAGATCATGCCTCAGCCCGGCCCTGGACGCGTCCGGGCCGGGCGAGGTGTTGCCCGTTCGGGACTCGACGCAGGGCCCTGGTACACCCTGGCGTCACCGTCCCGTCACGGGCGGAAGGTACCCCAGCCGTCGTCCTCGGCCCGGGAGCGGTTGAAGTACGGCACCCGGTCGGTGACGGCGTTCGGCAGCCGGTCGCCGACCTTGTCCGCGACGGCGCCGGCGGCCTTCCCGGCGACCGCGCCGGCCTGCTGCCTGGCTCGGTCGGCGGCGCCCTGCACCGTGGGGTTCTGGGCGATCTGCCGGGTGACCTTCGTGATCTGGTCGTAGCGCCGGCGCCCGGCCCGGGAGCCCAGGACGTAGCCGGCCGCGAACCCCGCGGCCAACGACAGCTTCCACATGATCGGATCCACCCTCTCCTGGCGGCCTTCTGCCGCATTGCCCTACCCGTCCGTCGGGACGGCGAACCGTCCGTGCCCCCCAGCATCCCCGGGGGCCGTGCCGGGCGCGCGCCGGGCACGCCGGGTGGGAGGCCGCGCGGGAGCCCCGGGGGCGGTCCGGCGAAAGCGATTGGCGGACCACCCCCCCGAGTGCGCTAATGTATGTCCCGCAGCGAGCGCCGAGGAGCCCGGGGAACCGGGGGCCGAGGCGGAAGCCGATCCCCCATAGCTCAATTGGCAGAGCAGCCGACTGTTAATCGGCAGGTTATTGGTTCGAGTCCAATTGGGGGAGCTCGGGAGAGGTCTTGCAAGAGCCCTCCTCCCGTCCGTGGTACGGCAGTTCGGTACCGCGATCCCGCATAGCTCAATTGGCAGAGCAGCCGGCTGTTAACCGGCAGGTTTTTGGTTCGAGTCCAAATGCGGGAGCTTCATCGGGTCCGCCCGGTGACTGCTCAGAGCGAAGGCCCCTCGGATGACCGGGGGGCCTTCGTGTTGCCTTCGTCACCTCGCGACGGCCGGGCGGCTCGGGCGGCCGCCTCCGGAGCCCGGACGGCCGCCTCCCGGGTCCGGGTGGCCGCCGACCGGGTTCAGGTGGTCGCCTCCCGGTAGAGCGCGGAGACCCGCCGGTCGAAGGTGACGCTGTAGGAGGTGCCGGCCGTCTCGCCGCCCTCCTGGTAGCCACCGATCACGCCCACGACCGCGCCGCTGTCCGTCACCCACGGGCTGCCGCTGGTGCCGTCGGTGTAGCCGTCGCAGTCGAAGCGCTCCTGGGTCGGGCTCTGCGAGCGGGTCCTGGCCGCGCAGGTGATCGGCTCGTCGCGCTCGTTCGGGTAGCCGGTCACCGAGACGGCGAGCCCGAAGCCCTGGCCGGTGGCGATCGGGTTGCCGCCGACGGCGTCCTCGACCTGCTTGCCGCCGACCGTGCCCACGGTGACGAAGGCCACGTCGTACTCGGGGTCGTCGTCGTCCGCCCAGCGCGGGTCGACGGTGATCGACTTCACCGGCCAACTGCCGTACGGGATGAAGCCGTTGCGGTAGCCGGGGGTGAACACCAGGCCGTCCAGCAGGCCGATCCGGCGGTTCTGCACGCAGTGCGCGGCGGTGACCAGCAGGTTGTGCCTGGGGCTGCGGACGACGCTCGCCGTGCAGGCCCGGGGGCCCTGCGCGGTGCGGACCGAGAGGGTGCCGATCCGGTCGCGGGTGCTGCTCTGCTGCGCGACCTCGGCGGCGGGCGCCTGGTCCTGCTCGCCCCCGTCGCACGCGGTTCCGGCGGCGAGCAGCAGGGCCGCCAGCGCGACCGTCCGTGCGGCGCGCGGGGGCCGTGCCGGGCGGGGGGCCATCGGGGCTCCGTCTCGTTCCTCGGGGCGGGCACCGGGTCCGTGCGTTCCGCCGTTCGAGAGGAAGATCTATCAGGCCGTGCCCGGCGGCGCCACCGCCGCCCCTCCGGTCAGCCGGTGGCCCGGTCGTAGAGCGCCTGGACGCGGTCGCCGAAGTAGCTGCTGTACGAGGTGTCCGGGCTGTCGCCGCCCTGCTGGTAGCCGCCGATCACGCCGACCACGGTGCCGGTCCTGGTGCTCGGGTCGAAGTCGGTCACCCAGGGGCTGCCGCTGGTGCCGCCGGTGTAGTCGGGGCAGTCGATCCGCAGCTGGGTGGAGCTCTGCTCGGTGGTGTTGTTGGCGCAGGTGATCGGGACGTCGCTGGTGCCGGGGTAGCCGGTGATCCGCACGGGCAGCTGGTAGCCGAGGCCGACGCCCAGCTTGTTGGCGCCGAGCACCTGCTGCACCTGCTGCCCGTTCTGGGCCTGGACGACGGCGAAGGCGACGTCCACGTCCGGGTCGGCGTGGTCCTTCCAGTCGTCGTCGACGGTGACGGCGATCAGCGGCCAGACGCCGCTGGGGGTGTCGCCGTTACGGTAGCCGGGGACGAAGACGAGGTCGCTGCGCTGGCCGAGTTGGGGGTCCCAGACGCAGTGCGCGGCGGTGACGATGAGGTTGAGCCCGGCGCTGTCGACGACGCTGGCGGTGCAGAAGTGGTCGCCGTCCGCGTTGCGGGTGAAGACGGCGCCGACCAGGCCGTTGAGCACGGTGGGCCTGGCGGTGCGGGTGACTCCGGTGTGCCTGGAGACGGCGCCCCTGAGCCGTTGTCGGTTCCAGCCGTGGCCGCCGCCGGAGGCCGAGGCGGATCCGGAGGGACGGGCGGAGCGGGTGGCCGGAGCCGAGCTGACCGTCGGCGCGCCCCCGCCGGGCCCGGCGGAGGTGGTGCAGCCCGCCGCGGCCAGCAGCACCGCGAGCGCCCCGGCCGCGGCTCCCGTCCCACGTGTCGTCATCCGTCCAGGCTGCCCGTGCGGCCGTCCGGGCGCCACCCGAACTGCGCAATCAGGACAGGCGCACGCCTGTGCGCACCCGTGCGCGCCCCCGGCGCGCACCACGGGTGATCGACCGGCTATGCTGCGCGGGACGTCCTTTCGGGGCCGTCTGCTGCTGCCGTGGTCGACGACCGGCGCACGCGGCGAACCGGGGCGGTAGCTCAGCCGGTTAGAGCAGGGGACTCATAATCCCTTGGTCGTGGGTTCGAGTCCCACCCGCCCCACCTCGAACAGCCGTCAGGGCATGAGTAAAAATGACGCCCTGACCTGGCGAAACGTGCAGGACTTCGATCGGAACTGTAGAGCATGAGGCGCCCCGCCGGTCTGGCGCCGCGCCGAGATTCACCCGCCAGTGGACATGACGAGGGGTTCGCCCCCGGGCTGTCGGCAGCGTCCCGACCGAGTGGTGCCGTCCGTCCACCGAGCGCGGCCAGGCCGCGTCGTTGCCCGCCTGCGGAGGGGTCGTGATGGGTGGGCGCGATCAGGACCGTCTTGAGTTTCCGTCAGGGAAGTCGACTGGCTCCAGGCCCGGGTGTGGACTCTCAAGTGAACCTCGAATCCGTGGAATTCCTTTATCAATGAGCGCCATCCTGAAATCTGGCAGTATGTCTGGTTCTTCGATCCGAGAGAGCTTCCGACCAGCGGATCTCAGTCGGGCGAGGGTGGTTCGGCTATTGCCCGAAAGTCGCCCGTCGGTCATAGATTCAAGCGGAATCTTTACGTCCGAACCGGCAGTCCGGAGTTCCTCCCGCAGGGGCGGGGGTTGCCCATCCGGCGCGTGATAGGGTCCTGAATTCATGACCCGGCGCATACCAGGCCGGGTCGGCTTGGGGGGAATCCAGGTGGCCCGGTGTCGTCGGGTCGCCATCGGCAATTCGGGCGCGCCGGCGAGGGACGCATGCGTGAAGGTGTGCAGTCGCCAACCTGTGCCAGGGGCTGTCGGCGCGACTTCTGCTTTCTTCACACACCATGCCCGGACTCACCGGACCATCGGTTCTGAGGATTCCGGGTCTTCTGACCGGGGGGATGAGAAGAATCGTGTACTTTCGCGTTCTCGGAGCACTTGCAGTGGAGACGGACGGCGGGACGCCGCGCACTCCGCAGGCGTTGAAGCTCCGGGCCCTGCTGGCGCTGTTGTGCCTGAACGACGGCCGCCCACTGTCCGCGCCGCAGCTCATCGACGCCCTCTGGTCGGGGACGCCGCCGCGCACCGCGTCCACCGCCCTGCAGGTGTACGTCTCCCGGCTCCGCAAGCATCTGGCGGGTGCGGGCTTCGACGTGTCCGGGCTGCTGACCAGGCCGCCCGGCTACATGATGGAACTCGCCCCGCTCACCCTGGACCTGCACAGCTTCGAATCGCTGTGCCTGCGTGCCGGGGAGCTGCGGGCGGTGGGCCGGCTGGAGGAGGCCTCGCTGCTGCTCTCCCAGGCACTCGGGTTGTGGACCGGCCCGGCGCTGGCGGACCTGTCCACGGTTCCGGCATTGCAGAGCCTGGGCCACCAGCTGGACGAGAAGCGGTCGGCCGCGCTGGAGGAGCGGGCCGAGACGGAACTGCTCCTGGGACGGCACAAGCCGCTGGTCGGCGAGCTCTACGGGTTGATCGACGAACAGCCGATGCGGGAGACCTTCCACGGTCTTCTCATGCTCGCGCTGTACCGCAGCGGCCGACCGGCCGAAGCCCTCATGATCTACAACCGCATCCGGCGCGTCCTCATCGACGAGATCGGCATCGAACCGGGGCCCAGGCTGAGGCAGTTGCAGCAGTCGGTCCTGGCACGGGACGCCGGCCTCGAAGAGCACACACTCGCCCATCTCGCCTGCTGAACGGGCTGACCGCATCCCTACGGCTCGTCCGGCCCCGCGACGCGCTCCGCCCGCGGGGCCGGACGAGCCGTACCGGCTCCCGCCCCGGCGAGCCCCTGCCGCAGCGGCTTGCGGCCCCACTGGGGCCGGCCGAGGGTGATGAAGGCCTCCGCCCGCATCGCCGCGAGCCCGATCCGCGGCAGATCGCGGGTGTGCGGGAAGACCAGGAAGCGCGGCACCCACTCCGGCTGGAACTTCGCGTTGAACTTGTACAGCGACTCGATCTGGAACCAGCGCGAGAGCAGCACGAGCAGCCCTCGCCAGGCCCGCAACACCGGTCCCGCGCCGAGCCGTTCTCCCCGGGCCAGGGCTGAGCGGAACATCGCGAAGTTGAGCGAGACCCGGCGTATCCCGAGTGCGGGCGCCGCCTGGAGAACGGCGACGATCAGCAGCTCGTTGAGGCCGGGGTCGGCGGCGCGGTCCCGGCGCATCAGTTCCAGCGAGATTCCCTCGGGGCCCCAGGGTACGAAGTGCAGCACGGCGGCGAGGTCGTCGGCCTCCGGCTTCCCGCCCGCCTCGCCCGATCCGACGTCCGGGGAGTGGTGTGCGGTGACCACCACGCAGCCGGTGTCCTCCACGTCGCCGAAGCGGCCGAGGGCGGTGGAGAAACCTCGCTCGATGTCGGTGCCGCGCCAGCGGGCCGCTGCGGCCGCGATCCGCGCCCGCTCCGCGTCGTCGAGATCGCGGACCCGGCGGACCTTGCAGGAGTAGCCGTTGCGCTCGACGCGTTTGACCATCTGGCGCACATTGCGCATGACCCGCCCGCTCAGTGAGAAGTCGGCCGTGTGCACGACCGCTTCATCACCCAACTCCAGGGCGTCCAGTCCCGCTTCGCGCGTCCACACCTCGCCGCCGGTCTCGCCGCACCCGATCACGGCGGGCACCCAGGCGTGCCGCCTGGCCTCGTCCATGAACGCTTTGATCGCTCCGGGCCAGGCCTCGACGTCGCCGATGGGGTCGCCGGAGGCGAGCATCACACCGGACTCGACGCGGTAGGCGATGGCGGCCTTGCCGGTCGGCGAGAACAGCACGCTCTTGTCACGCCGCAGCGCGAAGTACCCCAGCGAGTCGCGCGCCCCGTGCCGTTCGAGCAGCTCACGTACCCGGGCCTCGTCGTCCGCGGAGAGCTCCGCCAGCGGTTTCTCGGGCCGCAGGAACAGGTAGGAGGTGGTCAGCAGGGTGATCAGACCGAGCGCGCCGAGTGAGTAGCCGACCAGGTCCGCGACCCGATCAGAGGTGTAGCGCACCGGCCCCTCGACTCCGACGAGTCCGTACGCGGTGTGCCGCAGCCGCTCCTCCAGTGAGGGCGAGCCGGCCTCGTAGTCCGGGTGCACATTGGTGATCAGCAGCCCCAGCACGAGGGAGACGCCGCCCACCGCGATGAAGCTCAGCAGCGTTCGCCAACGGGTACGCGGGTCGGACAGCGCGTAGAACTCCCGCCGGTACAGCAGCATCACCAGGAGCAGCGCGAACGACACCGCACCGGTGGCGGTGGTGTGCCACCGCAGGAGGTGCAGCAGCCCGCCCACCGGGAGCAGCACGACCACCGCCCGCCAGGCCCGCCGCTTGCGGCGGCGCAGCGCGTGCGCCAGCAGCACGAGCAGCACGCCGACCATCAGCGAGCCGACCGCGGTCACCGTGGTGGTGCCACCGGGCAGTTGACCGGCCAGCAGGCGCACCCGACTGTGGCGGAAGCCGGGGAAGACGGCGGACGCGAGGTCGATCAGCCCGATCAGCAGGCAGGCGTACGCGGCGAGGGTGGGGACACGCGGCCGGGGCGCCGGGGTGGCCAGGTCGCGAAGGGTGTGCGCTGCCGGGCGACGACTCGTAGCCGGACCCGGGCGGGGAGGCGCTGGATTGTTCATAGAGCGCGAATCTAAAGCCGGATCAGAGGATTTCAGTCATCCTGAAGAATGAGATTCGGCGGGATTAAGGGGCGCTTTAGCGGAGTGAAATGCAAGTGGTGTGCATGTGGAGGTTTAGCGCCCGCGTCTAGCATTCTTCTCGCAGTGGAGTCAGGCGGAGCCGGGTTGTCCGGTCGGGATCGCGACGATGCGCTTTTCTTCCCGTTGCTTCCCGAATTTTCCGCGCGTCCTCCACATTCCGTCCTTGTATTCGGCGGGAATCCGCCGGCCGGTGCGCACCATGAGGAGTGTGAGAGAAGTGTCAGGGTCAGGATCCGGCGACATGCGCCTTCCCGTGTCAACGGCCCAGCGTGAGATGTGGCTGGCCGAACAGGTCGATCCGACCGCTCCACAGCAGCGCATCGGTGAATACCTGGAACTCCAGGGGGCCATCGACCGGTGGGTCTTCGAAAAGGCGGTGCGGCAGGCCGTCGCGGAGGCCGTCCCGATGCACGCCCTGTTCGTCGAGGAGGACGGTGAGCCCCGGCAGTGCGTGACCCCCTTCTCCGACTGGGAGTTCCCGGTCCTCGACGTCTGTGGCGAACCGGACCCCGCGGCCGCCGCGCGGGCCTGGATGCGGGCCGACCTGTCCCGCCGGATGGACCTTTCCCGAGGGCCGCTCTTCTCCTACGCGCTGTTCAGCCTGGGGCCGGATCGCAGCTTCTGGTACCTCAGCGCCCACCACGCGGTCGCGGACGGGCACACGGGCGCGCTGATCGCCCAACGGGTGTCCGAGCTCTACGCCGCCATGACCGCGGGACTCCCCCTGCCGGCCAGCCGGTACGGGGCCATCCGGGAGATGCTGGCGGACGACGCGGACTACCAGGCCTCCGGCCGGGGTGCGGCGGACCGGGCGTACTGGACGGCCCGGTTCGCGGACGGACCGGAAGTCGCCACCCTCGCCTCCCAACCGCCGGGCGGGCCCGCCGCGCAGGGACAGACCAGTCACACCGGCAGCCTCTCCGTAGCCGAGACCGAGCAGCTCAAGGCCGCCGCCCGCTCGGCCCGCACCCACTGGTCCGTGCTGGTGATCGCGGCCGCGGCCGCCCAGGTCCACCGGCTCTCCGGCGCACAGGACGTCATCCTGAGTCTGCCGATGGCCGCCCGCACCGACGCCGCGGCGCGCACCACGCCGGGGATGTACTCCAACGTCCTGCCCCTGCGCGTCACGGTCCGCCCGGACCTCACGCTGCACGAGCTCGTCCGTGAAGTCGCCGGTGGATTCCGGGAGATGATCCGGCACCAGCGTCACCGGGGTGAGCGCCTGGGGCGTGACCTCGGCCTGCCGGACACGGGGCGCTACCGGACCGGTCCCATGGTCAACATCATGGCCTTCGACTACGACCTGCACTTCGCCGGTCGGCCCGCCACTGCCCACCACCTGACCCAGGGGATCGTCGAGGACCTGTCGTTCACGGCCTTCGACCGCGCGGACGGCCTGGGGCTGCGCATCGATCTGGTCGCCAACTCGGCCCGCTACGAAGCCGACGAGCTGGCCGCGCACCACGCGCGCTTCCTGCGCTTCCTGCGCGCCTTCAGCACGGACCGGGACACGCGGGTCGGCTCCGTCGATCTGCTCACCGAGGGAGAGCGGATCCGGTTGCTCACCGAGCTCGGCGGCCCCGAGCGCAAGTACCCGGAAGCCGGCCTCCCGGAGCTGTTCGCCCGGCAGGCCGAGGACACCCCGCACCTGCCGGCCGTAGTCTCGGCGGAGACCACGCTGACCTACCGGGAGCTGGATACCGCCTCGAACCGGCTCGCCCGGCTCCTCATCTCGCGGGGTGTCGGGCCCGAGCGGATCGTCGCCATCGCGTTGCCCCGCTCGGCCCTTCTCGCCGTTGCCGTCCTCGCCGTCCTCAAAGCGGGCGGCTGCTATCTCCCCGTTGATCCCGAATATCCCGCCGAGAGGCTGTCGTTCATGCTGAGCGACACCGTGCCCGCCGTCGTGCTGACGACTGTGGACACGGCCCGGCGGCTGCCGCACACGGACGCCCCCCGGTTGATCCTCGACGAGTCCGGCACCCTGGGCGAGCTGGATCAGTTGGTCGGCACGGAGATCGACGACGAGCAGCGGCTGGGCCGGCTCGACCCGGCACATCCCGTGTACGTCATCTACACCTCGGGCACCACCGGCCGGCCCAAGGGCGTGGTGATGTCCGGGCGGGCGATGGTCAACCTCCTGTCGTGGCACGACGAGGCCTTCCCCTCGGCCGCCGGGGCCAGGGTCGCCCAGTTCACCGCGCTCAGTTTCGACGTGTCCGTGCAGGAGATCCTGTCCGCGGTGCTGTTCGGCAAGACCCTGGTAGTGCCGACCGACGAGGTCCGGCGCGACCCCAAGCTGCTCGCCGCCTGGCTTGACGCGGAGTGCGTGAACGAGCTCTTCGCCCCCAACCTCGTCCTGGAGGCCCTGTGCGAGGCGGCCCTCGACCAGGGGTGGACCATCCCGTCGCTGCGGGTCCTGGCGCAGGGCGGTGAGGCGCTCACCCCGAGCCGCCAGGTACGCGAATTCGTGCGGGGCCGCGCCGGGCGTCGGCTGCACAATCACTACGGCCCGAGCGAGACCCACCTGGTGACGGCCCACACCCTGGCGGCGGACGTCGACGCGTGGCCGCCCGCCGCCCCGATCGGCCGGCCGATCCCCAACATCAGGGCGTACGTCCTGGACGCCGGCCTGCGCCTGGCCCCGGAGGGGGTGCGCGGAGAGCTGTACCTCGCCGGGGCCGGGGTGGCCCGGGGCTACCTGAACCGTCCCGGACTCACCGCCGTACGGTTCGTCGCCGACCCGTACGGGCCGCCGGGAAGCCGGATGTACCGGACCGGGGACGTGGTCCGCTGGCTGCCCGACGGGCAGCTGGAGTACCACGGCCGGTCCGACGACCAGATCAAGATCCGTGGATTCCGGATCGAGCCCGGCGAGATCAGGTCGGCCCTCGCCGCCTGCCCCGGTATCGTCCACGCCGAGGTGGTGGCCCGCGAGGTCAGGCCCGGGGACCGGCGGCTCGTCGGATACGTCGTACCGCAGACGCGGGGGTGCGACACGGCCGCGGTACGCGAGTTCGTCCGGGCGAGGTTGCCGGCCCACCTGGTGCCCTCGGCCGTCGTCGAGCTGGCGGAGCTTCCGCTCACGCCGAACGGAAAGCTGGACCGCCGGGCGCTGCCCGAGCCCCGGCTCACCGGCGGCGCCCCGGCCCGCGAACCGGCCACCGAGCAGGAGCGGGTCCTGTGTGGCCTCTTCGCCCAGGTACTGGAGTTGCCCGCGGTCGGTGTCGACGAGAACTTCTTCGACCTCGGCGGGCACTCCCTCCTTGCCGCCCGCCTCGTCGCGCGGATCAGGGCCGCGCTCGGCACGCCGCTGGAAGTGCACGCGCTGTTCGAGTCCCCGAGCCCGGCCGGGCTCGCCCGGCGGATCGCAGACCCTTCGTCCGGCGCTGCGCCGCAGTCCCTGTTGCCGTTGCGCGCGGAGGGTTCCCGGTCTCCGCTGTTCTGCGTCCACCCGGCTGCCGGAATGGGCTGGCCGTACGCGGGGCTCCTGCCGCACCTCGGCCCCGACCAGCCCGTGTACGCGCTCCAGGCGCGGCGCGGGCCCGGGGAAACGCCGGGCTTCCCGGCCACCGTCGAGGACATGGCCGCCGACTACGTGGCACGGATCCGTGCGGTGCGCCCCGAGGGCCCCTACCGGATACTCGGCTGGTCCTTCGGCGGTCTGGTGGCCCACGCCATGGCCACCCTCCTGGAGCGCGAGGGCAAGGTGGTCGACCTGCTCGTGATGGTGGACTCCTATCCCGTGGACGACCGGCTCCGGGCCGACATGCCCAGGTTCAGCGAGGACGAGTTCGGCCGCTCCCTGCTCCAGTCGGTCGGCGACGACGATTTCCTCCTCGGGGACGACCGGGCCCGGGCCGCGCTCCGCGACGTCTACCGCAACGACCTCGACCTGATGGCCGGGTTCAGGCCCGGCAGGTTCCACGGCGGATTGCTGTTCTTCCGGGCCGCGGAGTCCGACCCCGGCGACCCGTACGAACCGGGCCGCAGCACCGCGGCGGTCTGGGCGGGCCACATCGGCGGCCCGGTCGAATCCCACGACGTGCCGGCCACCCACCACCGCATGATGCGGCCGTCGGCCCTGGCGGAGATCGGGCCGGTCCTCGCCGCGCGGCTGCGGTCCGCGGACGCGTAACGGCCCCGCCCCGAGGCGACGGTCCCACCAACCCCGGCGCACCCGCGCCCCGAGGACCAGGAGGTCCACCGCATGACAACCACTCCGACCCACCCCGAGCACACGGGCGTCGACGCCGCGCTGGCGGAGGTACGGTCACTGGCCCGCCGTGGCATCGAGGGCCGGACGGACCATCACGGCCCCCGGCTCCTGCGCAGGCTCGTGGAGGGCCGGCAGGGCGGCCCGTACGAGCACTTCGAGGTACGTCCGTCGGGACCGCTGATCGGCGCCGAGATCCACGGCATCGACCTGCGCACCCCGCTGAGCGACGAGGCGTTCGGCGAGCTGGACCGGGCCCTGCTCGAATGGAAGGTGCTGTTCTTCCGCGATCAGGACCTCACCGCCGAGCAGCAGCGGGCCTTCGCGTGCCGATGGGGCGCGATCGAGGGGCACCCGTTCCTGCCGGCGGGTACCGGAGAGGACGTCGTGCGACTGGAGAAGGGCAAGCAGAACCCCGGCTTCGAGAACGTCTGGCACTACGACTTCCCGTGGATCGAGCGCCCCCCGCTCGGCGCCGTCCTGCGCATGGTGGAACTGCCCGAAGGGGGCGGCGGCGACACCCTGTTCACGGATGCGGCCGCCGCGTACGACAACCTCCCGGACGAGGTGAAGGCGCGCATCGACGGGCTGAAGACGGTCAACGACTTCACCCCGTCGGCCAACTACCGTGAGCTGATGACCGACGAGCAGCGGGTGCACTTCCAGGGGGTCTACCCGCCGGTGGAACACCCGCTGGTGCGCACCCACCCGAAGACCGGGCGCAAGACACTGTTCCTGACGTCGATCTTCACCACCCACATCGCGGGCCTGCCGGCGGACGAGAGCGAGGAGCTGCTGGCCCACCTCTTCCGCCAGCTGGAGTACCCCGAATACCAGGTGCGCTTCCGCTGGGAGGCGAAGTCCATCGCCTTCTGGGACAACCGGGCCGTGCAGCACTACGCCACCTCGGACTACCACCCGAACCGCCGGGTCGTGGACCGGACCGCGATCGCCGGCGACCGGCCGTTCTGACCTGAGCACTCGGTCTGGCACGCCCCGCACCCGCCACTCACGTCATACGGAGGAACACCCATGCGTCTCAGCGAAGAACAGATCGCCCGATACCACGAGGACGGATTCCTCCTCGTGGAGTCCGTGCTGGACGACCGGGAGGTGGAACGGCTTCGAGCCGCGTTCCAGCGCGACTGCCGCGTTCACGGTCCGCAGGTGATCAGGGAGGAGTCCCGGGACGAGGTGCGCGCGGTGTACGCCTCGCACCACCGGCAGCCCGAGTACGCCGGGCTGATCCGGGACCCCCGGATGCTCGTGCCGGTGCGGCAACTGCTCACGGACGACGTGTACGTGTACCAGCTCAAGATCAACGCCAAGCCGGCGTTCGGCGGCGAGAAGTGGTCCTGGCACCAGGACTACGTCGCCTGGCGCCTCGCCGACCGGCTGCCCGCCCCGCTCCAGGTCAACGTCGGTGTCTTCCTCGACGCCGTCGACGAGTTCAACGGCCCCGTGATCTTCGTGTCCGGATCGCACCGCTACGGCCCGGTGCGCGGCAGCCGCACGGCCGAGGCCAAGTCCGCCCAGCACCTGGACCCGGAGGACATCGCGCTGACTCCCGACCAGCTCTCCACCCTGGTCGCCGAGCGCGGCATGGTCAGCCCCAAGGGCCCGGCCGGCTCCCTCGTCTTCTTCTCGCCCGAGATCGTGCACGGCTCCGCACCCAACATGTCGCCCTTCCCACGCCGACTGCTCATCGCCACCTACAACGACACCGCCAACCTGCCGAGCTGGACCGGTGAGCCGCGCCCCGACTACGTCGTGTGCCGGGACACCGGGCCCCTGCGCATCCTCGACGCCCCCTTCCTCGACGCCCTCGAAGGGGTGTCGGCGTGATGCGCGGGAAGGCCGTCGTCCTGGAGGAGTTCGGCCGGCCGCTCGCGCTGCGGGAGTACGAGGTCCCGCCCGCCCCGGTCGGGGGGATGCTCGTCGCCTGCCGCCACGGCGGTATCTGCGGCACCGACCTCCACCTCCAGCAGGGCCATCTGCCGATCCCCACCCCGCTGGTCCTCGGCCACGAAGGCCTCGGCACCGTCCACGAGCTCGGTCCGGGTGCCCCCGGGCACGATGCCACGGGAACCGCACTGCAAACCGGCGACACCGTGATGTGGGCGTCCTCGATCGCCTGCGGCTCCTGCGTCCCGTGCCGGCTGCACCGTGAGCCGACCCTGTGCGAGAACCGCCGCACCTACGGGGTCAACCGCTCCACCACCGACGGTCCCGAGCTCTCGGGCGCCTGGGCCGAGTTCATCGTGCTGCAGGCCGGCACCACCGTCGTGAAGCTGGACGACGGCATCGACCCGCTCGCCGCCATGTCCCTGGCCTGCGCGGGGCCGACCGTGGTGCACGCCCTCCTCGAGCGCAGGCCGGTGCGCCTCGGCGAGACGGTCGTGGTCCAGGGCAGTGGTCCGGTGGGCCTCGCGGCCGCCGCGTTCGCCCGGCTTGCCGGGGCCGCCAAGGTCATTCTCGTGGGCGGTCCCGACAGCCGACTGGCCCTCGCTGCCGCCGCCGGCATCGGCGACGTGCACCTCGACATCACCGCGCCCGGCGACGCCGAGGCCGTCCTGGACCGGGTCCGCGCGGAAACCGGAGGAACCGGGGCCGACCTCGTGATCGAGTGTGCGGGCGTGCCCGGGGCGGTCGCGCAGGGCCTCACCCTCGCCCGCCGGGGCGGCTCCTACCTGGTCATCGGCCAGTACACGGACGCAGGCGACACCCTGTTCAACCCGCACCAGATCGTGTACCGGCAGCTCGATGTCGTCGGATCCTGGGCGTTCACCGGCGCGCACCTCGTCGAGTACGTACGCCTGCTGCCCGCCCTCACGGCCCGCTTCGACCTGGGCAGCCTGGTGTCGTCCTACCCGCTGCACGACCACGGGACCGCGCTCGCGGCCGTGGCGGACGGTTCGGTGATGAAGGCGGTCCTCACGAACCCGTAGGTGTGTGCGAGGTGGTAAGCGTGCGGAGCCGCCGGACCCCGTCCGGCGGCTCCGCACGCATGTCGGCGGCCGGGCACGCCCTAGTGGGGGGTCGCCGTCGGGACGGCGTCGGCCTTCTCGGCCTCGGTGCCGTCGGACCCCGTACCGCCGTTCTGCTGCCTGGCGTTGATGAGGAGGAAGGCGACGGCCGCGGCCGCGGCGAGGATGCCGACAGCCCACCAGATCGCGGTGGCGTAGCCGTGTACGGCCGCCGCGTTGGCCAGCTTGGCCGGGTCGGCGCCGGAACGGGCCTTCTCGGCGAGCCAGTTGGTGGTGGCACCGGCCGCGATGGTGTTCAGCAGGGCGGTGCCGATGGAGCCGCCGACCTGCTGGGAGGTGCTGACCATGGCGGAGGCCACGCCGGCGTCCTGCGGCTGCACGCTGCGGGTGGCCAGGCTCATGGCGGGCATGAACGCCGTGCCCATGCCGAGGCCGAGGAGCACCTGTGCGGGCAGAATCAGGCCGACGTACGAACTGTCGACCTTGATCTGGGTGAGCAGCGCGATGCCGAGGGCCGAGGTCAGGAAGCCCGGACCCATCAGGAGCCGGGGCGGCAGGCGGGTCATCAGCCGGGTGCCGATCTGCGTCGACCCGGTCACCATGCCGACGATCATGGGCAGGAAGGCGAATCCGGTGCGGACCGGCGTGTAGCCCTTCACGACCTGCAGGTAGTAGGTCAGGAACAGGAAGAGCCCGAACATGCCGATGACGGCCAGCCCCAGGGAGAGGTAGATGCCGCCCCGGTTGCGTTCGGTCACCACCCGCAGCGGCAGCAGGGGGGCCGGGGCCTTGCTCTCGACCAGGACGAACACGCCGAGCAGGACCACCGAGGTGATGAAGAGCGCGACGGTGACGGGGGCGGTCCAGCCGTCGGACTCGGCACGGGTGAACCCGTACACCAGCGACAGCAGGCCGGTGGTGGCGAGAATGACACCGGGGAGGTCCAGCCGGGCGCTGTTGCGGGCGCCCGCCGGCTCGCGCACGACGGTGACGGCGCCGAACACGGCCGCGATGGCGAACGGGATGTTGACGAACAGCGCCCAGCGCCAGTTCAGGTACTCGGTCAGCGCACCGCCCATGATCAGGCCGACGGCCCCGCCGGCACCGGAGATCGCGCCGTAGATCCCGAATGCCTTTGCCCGCTCCCTGGGTTCGGTGAAGGTGACCGCGAGCAGCGAGAGCGCGGCCGGGGCGAGCAGTGCGCCGAACACGCCCTGCAGGGCGCGGGCGGCGAGCAGCATCCCGGGGCTGACCGCGAGGCCGCCCAACGCGGATGCGCCCGCGAAGCCGAGCAGGCCGACGATGAACGCGCGTCTGCGGCCGGTGAGGTCGGCGATGCGGCCACCGAAGAGCAGTAGGCTGCCGAACGCCAGCGAGTAGGCGGTGATCACCCATTGCCGGTTGCCGTCGGAGATGCCGAGGTCGTGCTGGGCCGAGGGCAGGGCGATGTTCACGATGGTCGTGTCGAGCACGACCATCAACTGGGCGATGCCGATGAATAACAGCGCTTTCCAGCGCTGTGGGTCCGACGGGGCGGTTGCGGGCATGACGCCTCTCAGTTGACCGGGCGGCAGGGGTGGGCGGAGCTGCTCAGGGTGCCTGTTCCAGCGAGGGCAGCAGGGTGGGCAGCAGTTCGGCGACTACGTCGACTGCAGCGCGCCACGCTTCATCGCTGCCGGGTCCGCCCGTGGCGGTCCGGGCGAGGATGCCCTCGCGGGAGGCGAGCAGGAACATGGCGAGGCTCTGCGCGTCGACGCTCGTGCCGTTGCGCTCCAGCAGGCGGGCGAGGGCCCCGGTGACGGCCTTGTCGTGTTCGTGGAGTCGTGCGCTGAGCTCCGGGCTGCGGGCCGCATCGAGCCGGAACTCCAGGAAGAGCAGGATCCATCCCCGTTCGTCGGGGTCGACCGCCAGGAGCAGTTCCCCGATCCGTCGGGCCGCCCCCGGAGCCGGATGGTGCAGCAGGCCCTCCAACTGGTCGAGCCGGTGCGCGGAGTGGTGGTCGAACAGTGCGAGGACGAGGTCCTGCTTGCTCTCGAAACTGGAGTAGAAGGCCCCCCGGGTGTACCCGGCCGCCGCGCACACGTCCTCGATGGTGGTCTTCGCGTACCCCCGCGCGACCAGCACCTGCCCGGCGGCGTCGAGCAGCCGGGCGCGGGTGTGAGCACGCCGGCGGGGCGGCCGGCCGGAATCGGTGGAAGCAGTCTTCGATGGAGCCACGCGGGAACGATACATCATGTATTTAATACGCTGCGTATCAAACTGCCGTATCGCCGACCGGAGTTGGCGGCGGGGTCGCCACCCCGGCGGATGCGGCCAAACCCCTGGCGCGGTGCGCAGAAAAAGTGATATCACTTTGACAGCTGGATCGGAAACACTCGCTGGAGGAGCTGGTCTCATGGCCACACCGCGTTCTGCCGTCGACGTCGAAGGCGGCCCCGTCCTCGACCTTCCGGCCCCCAAGATCACCGAGCGGGTCATCACCGGTGCCGCGGGGCTGCCGGTGCTCGGAGGGACGCTGCTCGGTCTGCTCGCGGGGATCGGGGCGACCATCGCCGGCGGTCTCCAAGTGGCCGGCGGGTCCAAGGCGCTGGGGATCACCCTGCTGACCGTCGGGCCGCTGGCCGTCCTGGGCGCGCTGCTGCTGCTGTGCGGGCTGACCGTGGTCTCGCCCGGCCAGGCGCGGGTGGTCCAGCTGCTCGGCCGCTACCGCGGCACCATCCGCGCCGAGGGCCTGACCTGGCTGAACCCGTTCACCAGCCGCCGCCGGATCTCCACCCGGATCCGCAACCACGAGACCGAGACCAACAAGGTCAACGACGCGGACGGCAACCCGATCGAGATGGCCGCCGTGGTGGTCTGGCAGGTCGAGGACACCGCCAAGGCCGTGTTCGAGGTGGACGACTACAGCGACTTCGTCGCCATCCAGACCGAGACCGCCGTCCGGCACATCGCCAGCAGCTACCCGTACGACGCCCACCGCGAGGGCCAGTTGTCGCTGCGCGACGGCGCGGAGGAGATCAGCCGGATGCTCTCCGCCGAGATCGCGGCCCGGGTCGTCTCGGCCGGGGTGCGGGTCGTCGAGTCCCGGATCACCCGGCTCGCCTACGCGCCCGAGGTCGCCCAGGTGATGCTCCAGCGCCAGCAGGCCGGGGCCGTGGTCGCGGCACGGCGGCTGATCGTCGAGGGCGCCGTCGGTATGGTCGAGGAGGCGCTGGACCGGCTCGCCGAGCGCGACGTCGTCGAACTGGACGAGGAGCGCAAGGCCGCCATGGTGAGCAACCTCCTGGTGGTGCTCTGCGGCGACCGGGGCACCCAGCCCGTCGTGAACACGGGCTCCCTCTACCAGTAAGGCGCGGCGTTGGCGACGGAGCGGAAGAAGATCCTGCTGCGACTGGACCCGGCGGTCCACGACGCACTGGCCCGGTGGGCCGCGGACGAGCTGCGCAGTGCCAACGCGCAGATCGAGTTCCTCCTTCGCCGTGCCCTCAGCGACGCGGGCCGGATGCCCGGCGACGCGGCCCGTCTTCCCCGGCGCGGCCGACCGCCCAAGGAGAACCCGGAGGCCGGCGGTTCCGACGCCGGATGAACGGGCCCATCCACCGTCCATCTGCTTGGAGTCCATCGTGGACCTGCCCATCACCCTGCCGGAGAAGCTCTACCTGCTCGCCTACAACCCCGAGCGCGAGCGGCTCACCGCAACCGCCAGGCTCGACCTGGTGCTGCGGGCCGCCGCGCTCGCCGAACTCCTGCGGCGCACGCTGATCCGCGACGACGGCCGGCACCCGGCCGCCGTCGACGGAGCGTCGGCCGACGGCCTCGACCCGCTCTCCGCCGCGATGCTGGAGCAGATCCGGCAGGGCCGGCGGCGCAGCTGGCAGGGCTGGGTCGGCCGCCGCCAGGGCCCGGCGGCCCGCGCCGCGCGGGTGGTCCGGGACGGGCTGGCGGCGTCCGGGCGGATCCGGCTCGAACAGCGCCGCGCGCTCGGACTGTTCCCGTGCACCCGGGTCGTCCTGCCGGAGCAGCGGCTGCGCAAGTCCCTTGTCGCGTCGGTGAGTTCGGCGCTGAAGGCGCCGCTCAGCCGGGTCGACCCGGCGGACGCCGCGCTGGTCGCGCTGGTCGACGCCGCCCGGCTCGGAGCCGTCCTGACGTGGCGCCAGAGCCGCGAGTTCCGCACCCGGATCGACAAGCTGGCCCCCGCCGCGGGCCCCGTCCCGCGCGCCCTGCGCCGGGCCATCAGCACCCGCAACGCCGACGCCGCGGTGGTCTGACCCAGCCGGTGTGATCCGAACGAGAGGCCCGGTCGCCGACATGGCGGCCGGGCTTCCCGCGTTCCGGGCCCGCGCCCGTGCCCATCCACCGATCGGTTGATCCACCCTCCACCGCGCCCGCCCGCAGCTCTGACCGTCCGGTCGATCCGCGGCCGGGGCCCCGCGCGGGAAGCTCGTCGCAGGCCGGCAGAACCGGCCGGACCAGCGGGGACGAGCGGGAGGGAGCGGCGCGATGGCCGTGATCGAGGTGGCGGGGCTGCGCAAGGCCTACGGGCGGCGCCAGGTGCTGGAGGGGGTCTCCTTCGGCGTGGAGCGCGGCGAGGTGTTCGGCCTGCTGGGGCCGAACGGCGCGGGCAAGACGACCGCCGTGGAGTGCTGCGAGGGCCTGCGCCGGGCCGACGCGGGGACGGTCCGCGTCCTCGGCCTGGACCCGGTGAAGGACGCCCACCGGCTGCGGCCGAGGATCGGCATCCAGCTCCAGCAGGCCCAGCTGCAGGGCGCGCTGCGGGTCGGCGAGGCGCTGGAACTGTACGCCGCGCTCTACCCGAACCCCCGGGACTGGCGCGAGCTGCTCGACGAGTGGGGGCTCGCCGACCAGCGCCGGACCCCCTTCGACAAGCTCTCCGGCGGCCAGCGCCAGCGGCTGCTCATCGCCCTCGCGCTGATCGGCAACCCCGAGGTGGCCTTCCTGGACGAGCTGACCACCGCGCTCGACCCGCAGGGCCGCCGGGACACCTGGGAGCTGGTCCGGCGGATCCGCGACGAGGGCGTGACGGTGGTCCTGGTCTCGCACTTCATGGACGAGGTCGAGGCGCTCTGCGACCGGGCCGCCGTCCTCGACGGCGGACGGATCGTCGCCACCGGCACCCCCGCGGAGCTGATCGCCCGCTCCGGCACCGGCGGCACGCTCGGCTTCCGCCCCAGCGGGCCGCTGGACACCGCCCGGCTGGCGGCCCTGCCGGGGGTCACCGGGGTCGAGGAGCGGGACGGCCGGGTCGAGGTCTCCGGCGTCGGGGACTTCGCCGACGAGGTCACCGGCCTGCTCGCCCGCGAGGGGATCGTCGTCACCGGGCTGCGGATCCGCGAGCACAGCCTGGACGACGCCTACCTCGCCCTGACCCGCCACGACTCCTGAGCCGTCACGCCCTCTGAGCCGTCACGCCCTCTGAGCCGTCACGCCCTCTGAGCCGTCACGCCCTCTGAGCCGTCACGCCCTCTGAGCCGTCACGCCCTCTGAGCCGTCACG